>NZ_CP045649.1:967500-1268526 GCF_009557055.1 Nocardioides sp. dk884
AAGGTAGCCGTACCGGAAGGTGCGGCTGGATCACCTCCTTTCTAAGGAGCACACGCCCCGACAACCGGCGCCTGTTCGGTTGCGCATGGTGGTGTTCACTAGTGGAATCGTCGATGAAGGCTGTGCCTGGTGCCTGTCTTTCGCTTTAGTACTGCCTCATGCTTTTGGTGTGGGGTGTGGAACGTGGTGGGGATGGGTGTGGGGGATGGTCGTGTGACACACTGTTGAGCTTTGAGGGATCAGCCCGAGTTTTGGGTTGTGAGCTCGATGCCTCCTTCGGTTGCTGCCCTGTAGTTGGGGTGGTGGTGGTTGGTGGGTTGGTTGTTTGTGAACTGGATAGTGGACGCGAGCATCTTGTGTGACACACGTTGTGTGTTGCGCATATTGCAATTAAGTCTTTGTAGTTTTTGTTGAGTGTTTGTGAGACAAGCTATGAAGGGCACATGGTGGATGCCTTGGCATCAAGAGCCGATGAAGGACGTAGGAGCCTGCGATAAGCCCCGGGGAGTTGGCAACCAAGCTGTGATCCGGGGGTGTCCGAATGGGGAAACCCAGCTGGAGTCATGTCCAGTTACCTGCACCTGAATATATAGGGTGTGTGGAGGGAACGCCGGGAAGTGAAACATCTCAGTACCGGTAGGAAGAGAAAACAATAGTGATTCCGAGAGTAGTGGCGAGCGAAATCGGATCAGGCTAAACCTCATGCGTGTGATACCCGGCAGGGGTTGCGTATGGGGGGTTGTGGGACCATTCAGGGTCGTCTGCCGGCGATCCAGACAGTAAGAAACCACAGTTGAAGTCGAATTCCATTGGAAAGTGGAGCCGTAGAGGGTGATAGCCCCGTAGGTGTAAGGCTGTGGCTGTCGAGTGGGATCCCAAGTAACACGGAACCCCTGAAATTCCGTGTGAATCTGGCAGGACCACCTGTTAAGCCTAAATACTCCTTGATGACCGATAGCGGACAAGTACCGTGAGGGAAAGGTGAAAAGTACCCCTGGCGGGGAGTGAAATAGTACCTGAAACCATGTGCCTACAATCCGTGGAGCGAGGTCTTGTATCTTGTGACGGCGTGCCTTTTGAAGAATGAGCCTGCGAGTTTGCGGTGTGTTGCGAGGTTAACCCGTGTGGGGAAGCCGTAGCGAAAGCGAGTCCGAATAGGGCGTTTCAGTAGCGCGCTCAAGACCCGAAGCGAAGTGATCTATCCATGGGCAGGTTGAAGCGCGGGTAAGACCGCGTGGAGGACCGAACCCACTTAGGTTGAAAACTGAGGGGATGACCTGTGGATAGGGGTGAAAGGCCAATCAAACTTCGTGATAGCTGGTTCTCCCCGAAATGCATTTAGGTGCAGCGTCGCGTGTTTCTTGCCGGAGGTAGAGCACTGGATAGCTAATGGGCCCTACAAGGTTACTGACGTTAGCCAAACTCCGAATGCCGGTAAGTGAGAGCGCGGCAGTGAGACTGCGGGGGATAAGCTCCGTAGTCGAGAGGGAAACAGCCCAGACCATCAGCTAAGGCCCCTAAGCGGTGACTAAGTGGAAAAGGATGTGGAGTCGCAGTGACAACCAGGAGGTTGGCTTGGAAGCAGCCACCCTTGAAAGAGTGCGTAATAGCTCACTGGTCAAGTGATTCCGCGCCGACAATGTAGCGGGGCTCAAGTCATCCGCCGAAGCTATGGCATTCGCACCCACCTTGTGTGGAGAGCCCGAAAGGGTGTGTGGATGGGTAGGGGAGCGTCGTGTCGCGGGTGAAGCCGCAGAGTGATCTAGTGGTGGATGCGACACGAGTGAGAATGCAGGCATGAGTAGCGAATCAGGAGTGAGAAACTCCTGCGCCGAATGATCAAGGGTTCCAGGGTCAAGCTAATCTGCCCTGGGTAAGTCGGGACCTAAGGCGAGGCCGACAGGCGTAGTCGATGGACAACGGGTTGATATTCCCGTACCGGCAAAGTAGCGCCCATGACGAACCTGGTGATGCTAACCATCTGAAACCGCAGTTATCGACTCCTTCGGGAGAAGAGGCTGCGGCGTAGCGTGGGACCCGAACTGGTAGTAGTCAAGCGATGGGGTGACGCAGGAAGGTAGTCGAACCGTACCGATGGTTGTGTACGGCCAAGCATGTAGGGAGCCGCCTAGGCAAATCCGGGTGGCTGACTTTGATGTCGATCCTGAGGTGTGATGGGGACCCAATTGGGGAAGTCGGTGATCCTATGCTGTCGAGAAAAACCTCTAGCGAGCTATGCGCCGCCCGTACCCCAAACCGACTCAGGTGATCAGGTAGAGAATACCAAGGCGATCGAGCGAACCACGGTTAAGGAACTCGGCAAAATGCCCCCGTAACTTCGGGAGAAGGGGGGCCCGGATCGTGTACCCACTTGCTGGGGAAGCGTGAAGGGCCGCAGAGACCAGGCCCAAGCGACTGTTTACTAAAAACACAGGTCCGTGCTAAGTCGTAAGACGATGTATACGGACTGACTCCTGCCCGGTGCTGGAAGGTTAAGGGGACCGGTTAGAACGCAAGTTCGAAGCTGAGAACTTAAGCCCCAGTAAACGGCGGTGGTAACTATAACCATCCTAAGGTAGCGAAATTCCTTGTCGGGTAAGTTCCGACCTGCACGAATGGAGTAACGACTTGGGCGCTGTCTCAACCGTGGACTCGGCGAAATTGCACTACGAGTAAAGATGCTCGTTACGCGCGGCAGGACGGAAAGACCCCGGGACCTTTACTATAGTTTGGTATTGGTGTTTGGTTCGGCTTGTGTAGGATAGGTGGGAGACTGTGAAGTGGCCACGCCAGTGGTTGTGGAGTCATCGTTGAAATACCACTCTGGTCGTACTAGATGTCTAACCTAGGTCCGTAATCCGGATCAGGGACAGTGCCTGATGGGTAGTTTAACTGGGGCGGTTGCCTCCTAAAATGTAACGGAGGCGCTCAAAGGTTCCCTCAGCCTGGTTGGCAATCAGGTGTTGAGTGTAAGTGCACAAGGGAGCTTGACTGTGAGACAGACATGTCGAGCAGGGACGAAAGTCGGAACTAGTGATCCGGCGTCGGCATGTGGAAGCGGCGTCGCTCAACGGATAAAAGGTACCCCGGGGATAACAGGCTGATCTTCCCCAAGAGTCCATATCGACGGGATGGTTTGGCACCTCGATGTCGGCTCGTCGCATCCTGGGGCTGGAGCAGGTCCCAAGGGTTGGGCTGTTCGCCCATTAAAGCGGCACGCGAGCTGGGTTTAGAACGTCGTGAGACAGTTCGGTCCCTATCCGCCGCGCGCGCAGGAAACTTGAGAAAGGCTGTCCCTAGTACGAGAGGACCGGGATGGACGAACCTCTGGTGTGCCAGTTGTCCCGCCAGGGGCACGGCTGGTTGGCTACGTTCGGAAGTGATAACCGCTGAATGCATCTAAGCGGGAAGCACGTTTCAAGATGAGGTTTCCCACCCGGTTAACGGGGTAAGGCCCCCAGCAGAACACTGGGTTGATAGGCCGGAGGTGTACAGCAGCAATGCCTAGCCGACCGGTACTAATAGGCCGAGGGCTTGTCTTACACTCACTTTACTGAAACTATCAAGACAACCGCGCAATTGATCGCGTCCACGATCCAACACAACACCACATGCACAACATGTGAATAGTGGCTTGGCTCCCCAGATACACACCCCAACTTTTTTGCGGCGGGTGTTGATGGGTGGAGTCGATAGAGTTACGGCGGCCATAGCGAAAGGGAAACACCCGGTCCCATCCCGAACCCGGAAGTTAAGCCTTTCAGCGCCGATGGTACTGCAACCGAGAGGTTGTGGGAGAGTAGGACGCCGCCGGACAATAATTCACAGAACGGGTCGCACCCCACGGGGTGCGACCCGTTCTGGCATTTCGCTATTTCGTCGCGCGCCGGACGTGCAGTGGCATGGTGCAGGGCGCGCGGGTCACCGGTGAGGCGTCCTGTCCCACGACGATGTGAGGTCACCATGTTCACGCTCCGCCGTACGACCGCCGCCCTGGGCGCCAGCGTCCTGCTCGCGGTGCCCCTGAGCATTGTCGGCACGCCGCCCGCGCACGCGGCAGATCGGGAGTTCCGCTGCGCCGGCGCCGACGTCGACTTCGAGGTCGACAAGGACGGCCGCCGCTTCGAGGTCGACGTCAGCATCGACACCACCCGCAACGCCCGCTGGCGGGTCACCCTGCGCCAGAACGGCAGGGTCTTCCACAACCGGCTGCACCGTGCGGACCGCGACGGCGACATCGACGTCGACCTGCGACGCCGCGACACGCGCGGGGCTGACGTGTTCAAGCTGCGGGTGAAGAAGGTAGGCGGTCCGGCCGCGTGCACCAGCCGGATCCGGCTGCGCTGATCACCGCCCCGCGGTCGACACCCTCAGATGGGCGTCCATGAGCTGAGCCGCGCCGACGCGCGTCGTATCGCGGTGTCGGCTCAGCTTGCCGCGCGCCCGCGGCCCACGGACCTCGAGGAGGTGGTGCGCGCTCTGTCCCAGGTGCAGCTGGAGCCGACCGCCGCGATCGCGCCCAGCGCGGACCTCGTGCTGTGGAGCCGGCTCGGCGCGGCGTACGACCCGGCGGATCTGCGTGACGCGCTCGACGAGCAGCGACTCGTCGAGCTCAGTGGCTTCGTGCGTCCGCCGGAGGACATCGCGCTGTTCCGCGCCGAGATGGCGATCTGGCCGGGGGAGGAGCCGCTGCGGGAGTGGCAGGAAGCCGCCCGCGACTGGGTGCGCGCGAACGACGGGTGCCGGCGCGAGGTGCTCGCCCTGCTGCGCACCGACGGACCGCTGCCGGCCAGCGACCTCCCGGACACCTGTGTGCGACCGTGGCGCTCGAGCGGGTGGAACGCCGATCGCAACCTGCGGATGCTGCTGGAGGTCCTCGGGCGCCGTGGTGAGGTCGCGGTGGCCGGGCGGCGCGGCCGGGAACGGATCTGGGATCTCGCCGAGCGTGTCTACCCCGACGATCCGGTGCCACCGCTCGCGGAGGCGCGCCGGCTCCGCGCCGAGCGTCGGTTGCGCTCGGTGGGCATCGCGCGGCCGCGGGGGCCGCAGGACCCGGGTGAGCCGCTCGACCTGAGGGAGGCCGGGGAGCCCGCCGTGATCGCGGGGGTCCGCGGCGCCTGGCGGGTCGACCCCGCTCGCCTGGGACAACCGTTCTCGGGGCGCACGGTGCTGCTCTCGCCGTTCGACCGGCTGGTCAAGGACCGCCGGATGCTCGCGGACGTGTTCGGCTTCGACTACCTGCTGGAGATGTACAAGCCGGTGGCTCACAGGCAGTGGGGCTACTACGCGCTGCCGGTGCTGCACGGCGACCGGCTCGTCGGCAAGCTCGACGCGCACGCCGACCGGGATGCCGGTGTGCTGCGGGTGGCCGCACTGCACCTCGACGTCGAGCTCGGCGCGGCGGCGCGCGCATCCGTCGACCGGGAGATCGCTGCTCTGGCGTCCTGGCTGGATCTGGAGGTCGAGTGCGCGGACTGACCAGCGGCTGCTCGGCTGCGGGGCGATAGGTTGCCCTGCGTGCCCGAGACCTCCAACGACGACCACGTCGTCGCCCTCAACCACGTCGGCGTGAGCGTCGCCGACCTGGCCGTGGCCCGCACCTTCTGGATCGACGGCCTGGGGGCGCTCGAGCACGGCGCCTTCGGCTGGGGTGTCGGTACGACGCCCGCCGACGAGTCCCTCGCCACCGCCGGGACGGCCGCTGAGGTGGTGCTGCTGCGCACCGACGCGGCGTTCCTCGAGCTGTTCGCGTTCTCGGCGCCCGCCCCCGCGGCGCGGCCCGCCGGCGCGCCCGGGGTGACCGCGCTGACCTGGGCGGTGGCCGACGTCGAGGCGACCCGTGCTCGGCTGCGAGCTCTCGGGGCCGGCACCGTGCCCGCCGACGAGAGCGCGCCCGTGCGCTGCCCCGACGGCACCGAGGTGGTCCTGCGGCAGGCCGGCGACGGCCCGCACGGCCTCGTCGGCGTAGGCGTGGCGGTGGCGGACCCGGCCCGGCACCCGCTCCCGGCGGTCCCGGGCCCGGTCGCGGTCGAGGTGGTCGGAGGCGCTCGCACGGCACCCGCGCGGCCGGTCGACCTCGGCGTCAACCACGTCTGTCTCGACGTCGCCGGCATCGCCGCACTGCGCGCGCGCCTCGACGGCGTGGGCTGGCACCACGAGGTCACCGAGTCCAGCGGGGGCATCGCGGCGGTCTGCTACGGCACGACCACGGACGGGCTCCTCGTCGAGCTGCTCGAGAGCCGGTCGCCCGAGGCGTTCCTGGCCCGGTGCAAGCTGGTGCACCCGTGAGCGCGCTGCGCCCCGAGCGGGTGCTCGTCGTGGCCGCCACCCGCGAGGAGGCGGCGTACCTGCCCGCGGGGACGCCGCTGGTCGTCACCGGCATCGGCAAGACCCTGGCCGCGGTCGCGACCACCCGTGCGCTGCACGAGCGCGCCGGCGAGGCGGACCTGGTGGTCAACCTCGGCACCGCCGGCGCGCTGCGCCCCGGCCTGGTCGGGCTGCACCGTCCGAGCATCGTGCTCAACCACGACCTCTCTGCAGCCGCAGTCCGCGCCCTCGGGCACGATCCGCACGATCGCCTCGAGCTCGACCGCGGCGACGAGACGGTGCTGGCGACGGGCGACGCCTTCGTCAGCGAGCCGAGCGTGCGCGACCGGCTCGCCGCCCGGGCGCACCTCGTCGACATGGAGGGGTACGCCGTGGCGTGGGCGTGCCGCGCGGCCGGGGTCCCGGTGCTGATGCTCAAGCACGTCTCCGACGCCGCCGACGCCTCCGCGCTGGACTGGCCGAGCGTCGTCGACGCGAGTGCGCGGGTGCTCGCGGCGGCGCTGGCCGAGGTCCTCGCGGACCCGACCGGCGCCACCGGCGGAGCTCAGCCGGGCTGACCCGCCCGGTCGGTGTCCAGGCCCGCGTGTGCCGCCGCGGTGGCGGCTTCCGCGTCGGCGGCGGCGGTGGCCGCCGCTGCGGCCGTCGCGGCGTCCAGGGCACGGCGTACCGGCCGCTGACCGAGCAGCGCGAGCAGGACCGCGGCGACGGTGGCCGCCACCGTCACCACGAAGGCGGCGCCGTACCCGTCGGCGTCGGCGGCCCGACCGGCCAGCCCGGAGCCGAGGGCGTAGCCGACCCCGGTGGCGCCGCCGAGCAGGGTCATCGCCATCCCGACGCGGGACATCGGGACGAGCCGCTCGCCGAGGGTGAAGACGCTGATCATGTAGGGCGCGACCGCGAACCCGAGCAGCAGCACGACCGCCACCAGCGCGCCGATCGAGTCGACCCCGAGCAGCGGCGTCGAAAGCACCACCAGGCCGGCGGCGAAGGCGAGCACGCGGCGCTCCAGCCCGAACCGCTCGGGCAGCGCGACCGTGGCCAGGCCGGCCAGCACGCTGCCGATGCCGAGGACGGCGTGCACCAGGCCGGCGACCTCCGGGTGCCCGGCCTGGTCGGTCAGCGCGGTGGTGCCGGTCTGCACGGACCCGAACAGCACGCCGACGAACATCTGGGCGAGCAGCAGACCGCCGAGCAGCGGCGTGAACAGCCGGCCACCGGCCTGGACCAGGCCCGTGGCCGCGCGGCCCGTGAGTCGGGCGGTCGGGTGCAGGGCGAACGCGGTACCGAACACCAGCAGCATCACCGAGGCGGTGAGCAGCGCCCCGCCGGGGGAGGCCACCGCCACCAGGCCACCGACGAGCGCCGGGCCCAGGACGAACGCCGCCTCGTCTGCCGCTCCCTCATAGGAGAACGCCGCCGACATCAGCCGGCCCTGGGACGTGCCCGTCGGCGAGGTGATCGGCCGCCAGCGCACCCGCGCCAGCGGGCCGACCTGGGGGATGAAGAAGCCGGCGGCGGCCGCGGCGGCGACCAGCGCGCCGTCGGCGACCTCGGCGTCGGTGAGCAGGACCAGTGCGGCCAGGCCGACGGCGCCGAGGACCGACTGCACCAGCACCACCGGGCGCTGGCCGATCCGGTCGGCGATCCCGCCGGCGAGCGGGGAGCCGACGGCGTTGGCGACCGCGAGCGCGCCGGCGGCCGCGCCGCCGGTGCCGTAGGAGTCGGTGGCGGTGGCGACCAGGAGCAGCGTGCCGATCTGGCTCATGCTCATCGGCAGCCGGCCGAGGAAGGCGACCGCGACGTAGAGCGAGCCGGTCAGGCCGAAGAGTCGTCGGTAGGTGGCGAGGGGGGACACGTGTGGGGAGTTCCTTCAGGGTCGTTCGGACAGCGCGCCGAACCCACCACCAAGACGCGCGGAACCCTGTACCGGTTCCAGATCATATCGAGCCGCCCCAGCCGGGCGTAGTCGTCGGCGCCACCCACGGCAGACTTGGTGTCATGCCGCTCGGGTCTCGCATCTTCTCCTCCCTGCTCGCCGTGACGATCGGCCTCACCGGTGCCCTGGCCGGTGTGGTCGTGACCGCACCCGCCGCCCGGGCGGCCGATCCGGTGCCCACCGTGCTGACCCTCGAGGCCCCGGCGGCCGCGGCCGGCGAGGTCAGTGACGTGACGGTCTCGCTCGGCACCGGCACCGCGCCGGTGCTCGCCGCCACCGTGGCCCTCGAGCGGCGCGTCGGCGGGTCCTGGCGTCCGCTGACCACCGCGGTGACCGACGACACCGGGCACGCGGTGGTGCCGGTGCGGCTGCGCAGGCGCGCGGCCGACAACGTCGTGCGCGCCACCTGGGCCGGTGACGAGGCCTACGGCCCCGCGAGCGCGACGCTCACCGTCGGGCTGCGCAAGCTCCCCAGCCGCCTGGTGGTCCGCGCGCCCGCCCGGGTGGTCGACGAGAAGCAGGTGCGCGTCGAGGTGCGGTGGCGCGCCGCCGGTCGCCCGGTCGCGGGCCGGGTGCAGGTGCTGCGCCGCGACGCCAGTGGCTCCTGGCGGGCGGTGCGCTGGGTGCGCACCGGCGCGCAGGGCGTGGCGCGCTTCGACGTACGCCCGCGGGTCGACACCGCGTGGAAGGCCAAGGCCCCCGCCGTCGACTGGGCCACCCGTGCGGTCAGCACGGTGCGCCGCATCGACAACGTGCCGCCCGGTACGCCGGTGACCCTGCCCGGCGCGGCGCCGAAGCCGCGCGTGTCGCTGCCGCGCCAGCAGCGCGCGGTCGGCAGCGGGCCGAACGCCGTGGTCAGCACGATCCCCGACGACGTGTGGCGCAGCATGCGGGGGCGCAGCTGGCACCGGGGCTGCCCGGTGGGTCGCAGCGGGCTGCGACTGCTGCGGATCAACTACTGGGGCTACGACGGCTACCGCTACCGCGGCGAGCTGGTCGCGAACGCCGACGCGGTAGCGCGGATGTCGGCGGCCCTCGCCGACATGTACCGCCGCGAGCTGCCGCTGCGCTCGATGTATCGGGTGGACCGCTTCGGCTGGTCCACGCGCCTCCGTGGCGCCGACGACTACGCCTCGATGGTGGCTGGCAACACCTCGGCGTTCAACTGCCGCGACGTGGTCGGGCGCCCCGGCGTCCGCTCCCCGCACTCCTACGGGCGGTCGCTGGACGTCAACCCGTGGGAGAACCCCTTCCGTGCCTCGCACGGGTGGACCCCGAACTCCTGGTGGGTCGCGCGCAGCCACCCCCGCGTGGCCTGGCGCTCGAGCGGCCACCAGGTCGTGGCGCTGATGGCCAGGCACGGCCTGCGCTGGACCTACGGCACCGCTGACGCCCATCACTTCGACGCCGTGCCCGGCGGTGCGTCGGGCCGTGCCCTGACCCCGGCCGAGCTGCACCCGCAGTGCGGCGGCTTGCTGTGCAAGTGAGCAGCGGCTGCGCGTTCTGCGCCATCGTCGCCGGCGAGGCGGCCGCGGACGTGGTGTTGGAGACCGACGACCTGCTCGCCTTCCTCGACCGCCGCCCGGTCTTCAAGGGCCATGTCCTGCTGGTGCCCCGCGCGCACGTCGAGACCCTGCCGGAGCTGCCCGCGGAGCTGCGCGACGGCTTCCTGGCCGCCGCCCAGCAGCTCGCGGCCGCGGTGGTCACCGGCCTCGGTGCCCAGGGCAGCTTCGTCGCGGTCAACAACACCGTGAGCCAGTCGGTGCCGCACCTGCACCTGCACGTCGTGCCGCGCACCAAGGGCGACGGGCTGCGCGGCTTCTTCTGGCCCCGCACCCGCTACGCCGATGCCGACGAGCCCGCGTCGTACGCCGCCCGGTTGCGCGCGGCGCTCGCCGACGGAGTCGGCGGGGACGCCTAGAGTGACCGCGGTCACCAGCACACGCCACGACGAAGGAGTCAGCATGGGTCGTTTCGAGGGACGCGTCGCCGTCATCACCGGCGCCGCTCGCGGCATCGGGTTCGGCACCGCGGCGCGCTTCGCGCAGGAGGGCGCCTCGGTCGCGATCATCGACCTCGACGAGCAGGCCGCCGGTGACGCCGCCGCCCGGCTGGAGCCGGTGGAGGGGGCGCGCGCGATCGGCATCGGCGCCGACGTGAGCGACTCCGCCTCGGTCGCGGCCGCCGTAGGCCGGGTGGTCTCCGAGCTCGGCGGCATCCACGTGCTGGTCAACAACGCCGGCATCACCCGCGACAACCTGCTGTTCAAGATGAGCGAGGACGACTGGGACCTGGTCCTCGGTGTCCACCTCAAGGGTGCGTTCTTGATGACCAAGGCTGCGCAGGAGCACTTCGTCGCCCAGCGCTACGGCAAGGTCCTCAACCTCTCCAGCACCTCGGCTCTCGGCAACCGCGGGCAGGCGAACTACTCCGCCGCCAAGATGGGCGTGCAGGGCTTCACCCGCACCCTGGGCATCGAGCTCGGGCCGTTCGGGATCAACGTCAACGCGATCGCCCCCGGCTTCATCGCCACCGAGATGACCGACGCGACCGCGGCCCGCCTGGGCATCGAGCTCGAGGAGTTCCGCCGGCTCAACGCCGAGGCCAACCCGGTGCGCCGGGTCGGCCAGCCCGAGGACATCGCGGCGGCTGCGGCGTTCCTGTGCAGCGACGAGGCCTCCTACATCACCGGCCAGACGCTGTACGTCGACGGCGGGGCCACCCTGGGCTGAGGTACGGACCACCCCCGCCCCGCGCACCGGGGGAGGGGGCGTGTCGGCGGGCGGGCGGGCGCGCCTACCCTGCAGGTGGGGTCAATCCCCCCAGACTGGGTGAGGCGACGCCGACCCGCTCGCCGCACCCGACGGGTGCACCCTTCCCCTGATGTCGATCCCGAACGGAGCCCTCCCGTGCGCCGTGCCCGCCTCCTGGCTGCCACCGTCCTCGCCTCCAGCCTCGCCCTGACTGCCTGCGGCGGCGGCGACGACCCCGAGTCCGGAGGCGACCAGCAGCAGGCCAAGGCCGAGGTCGCCTCGACCTGGCCGCTCACCGGCCTGCCGGTCGAGGGCGACGACGACGCGAGCCAGGAGCACCCGGTGATGGTCGTCAAGATCGACAACAGCTCCGCGAGCAGCCCCCAGCTCGGCCTGGGCTCCGCCGACCTCGTGGTCGAGGAGCTGGTCGAGGGCGGGATGACCCGCCTGGCCGCGTTCTTCTACTCCGAGCTGCCCGACAAGACCGGCCCGGTGCGCTCCATGCGCGCCAGCGACATCGGCATCGTGGCGCCGAGCGACGGCGTCATGGTCACCAGCGGCGCGGCGCCGGTCACGATCGATCGGATCAAGGACGCCGGCATCGAGTTCTTCGGCGAGGGCAGCCCCGGCATCAGCCGCGACGACGCGCGCGCCCAGCCCTACAACCTGTTCTCCGACCTCGCCGCCACCGCCAAGGCGGCCAAGGTCGAGGACGAGCGGCCCGACGACTACCTGGAGTGGGGCAGCGCCGAGGACCTCCCGAAGGGGCAGCCGGCGCGCACGATCGCGGCCAGCTTCTCCGGCGGGCACACCACCAACTGGCGCTTCGAGAAGGGCGCCTACGTCAACGAGAACTCCTACGCCGCCGACGGCGACGAGTTCCGCGCCGACACCGTGCTGGTGCTGCGGGTGAAGGTCGGCGACGCCGGCTACCTCGACCCGGCGAACAACCCGGTGCCCGAGACCAAGCTGACCGGCACCGGCGAGGCGCTGCTCTTCCACGACGGGCGCCTGGTCCGCGGCACCTGGACCAAGGACGGCCTCGACGCGCCGATCACCCTGTCCACCCAGGCCGGCGACCTCACCGTCCCGGCCGGGCACACCTGGCTCGAGCTGGTCCCGCAGGACGGCGGAGACGTCACCTTCGGGAAGTGACAGCGGCGCCCCGGCCGCGGGCCGGGGCGCTCACGCCTCCGGCGTCGGCGTACGCGGCGGGGTCGAGGTGGGCAGGTCCACGCCCGCGCTCGCGAGGGACTGGAAGCCCATCAGGATGAACGTGATCGCGGTCTCCACCCGCTGCGCGGCGGCGACCGGGTCGGGGTCGGTGCTGACCGTCTCACCGGCGGTCGACATCGCGCCGAAGAAGATCCGCGCGAAGGTCTGGAGCATGTCCTCGTCGAGCTCCCAGGTGCCGGCCTCGACCACCGAGCGCACGATCTCCAGCACGTTGGCGAAGGTCGAGCGTTCCTCCTGCTCGCGGTAGCGCTCGTAGCCCAGGACCGCGGGGCCCTCCTGGATCACGATCCGGCGGTAGGCGGGCTCCTGGACGACCTCGAGGAACGCCCCGAGCCCCGCCCGCGCCTTGTCCCACGGGTCGCGGTGCCCGCGCAGGGCCTTCTGGATCGTCTTCGACGCCGAGGTCTCGACGCCCTCGAAGACCGCCTCGAACAGCGCCTGCTTGCCGGTGAAGTGGTGGTAGAGCGCCCCCTTGGTCACCCGGGCACCCGCCACGATCGCGTCCAGCGAGGTGGCGGCGTACCCCTGCTCGGTGAACAGCTGCGCCGCGACCTCGACCAGCGCCCGCTTGGTCGAGGCGGAGTACTGCTGGCGCCGACTCGCCCCGGAGGCGCCGGGGACCTTCGGGACGAGCCTGGCGACGGGAGACTTCGGCATCCCGCCAGCATATGACCTACCGCGGGTACGGCGGGCGGCTCCGGTCGCGGGGGCCCGGCCTCGCAGGGGGGTGCAAGATGGAGGCATGGCAGCGGAACGAAGGATGCCGGGCACGGAGCCGGGGGCCGGCATGCTGCTGGTCGCGAGCCCCGAGCTGCTCGACCCGAACTTCGCCGAGACCGTCGTGCTGCTGCTCGACGTGGACACCGACGGCGCGCTCGGCGTCGTCTTGAACCGCCCCTCCCCGGTGCCCGTCGCCGACGTCCTGCCGGAGTGGTCGGCGGCCGTCGCGGAGCCCGAGCTGCTCTTCGAGGGCGGCCCGGTCGGGCCCGACGGCGCCCTCGCGCTGGCGCTCAGCGGCGGCACCGGCGACGACGCACCGGTCGGGTTCCAGCCCGTGCTCGGGGCGCTCGGGATGGTCGACCTCGACGCGCCGGTCGAGCTCGTGCGCGACCAGCTGCGCGAGCTGCGGATCTTCGCCGGGTACGCCGGCTGGGGCGCGGCGCAGCTGGCGGCGGAGATCGCCGAGGGCAGCTGGTACGTCGTCCCGGCCCGCGCCGACGACATCTTCCGCACCGACCCGACCCAGCTGTGGCGCGACGTCCTGCGGCGCCAGCCGGGGGAGCTCGCGTGGGTCTCGACACGCCCGGTGGACGCCGGGCTCAACTGAGCGGCGCCAGGTGGCCGCGCCGGCCTGGAGAGACCGGGCGCGGCGCATCGGCGGATGAGACCAGCCGGGATCCCTGTCGTACCCTTGCCAGGTGAGCACCATCGGATTCGGGACCGGCACAGCCGTCGACGAGCGGGTACGCGAGGACCGTTCCACGCTCCCCACCGACGGGGGTGACCACGAGCGCTTCTCGCACTACGTCGACAAGGACAAGCTCACCGAGGCGATGGTGATGGGCACGCCCGTCGTCGCCCTGTGCGGCAAGGTGTGGGTCCCCAGTCGGGCACCGGAGAAGTTCCCGGTGTGCCCGGACTGCAAGGAGGTCTGGGAGGAGCTCAACGACGACGAGGGCAAGGAGTGACCGGGGCGTCCGACGCCGCCGACCTTCAGCCCAACGCCCTCACCCCGGCCTGGCCGGAGCGAGCCGCGTGGGGTACCGCGCCGTCCCTGCGCGCCTGGCAGGCGGCTGCCATGCAGAAGTACTTCACCGAGCACCCGCGTGACTTCCTCGCCGTGGCGACGCCCGGTGCCGGCAAGACCACGTTCGCGCTCTCGGTGGCCTCCGAGCTGCTCGGGCGCCGGATCGTGGACCGCATCATCGTGGTCGCGCCGACCGAGCACCTGAAGACCCAGTGGGCCGAGGCCGCCTCCCGGGCCGGCATCCCGATCGACCCGACGTACTCCGCGGGCAAGGGCAAGACCTCCGGCGACTACGTCGGCGTCGCAGTGACCTACGCCGGCGTCGCGGTCAACCCGCTGGCCATGCGGATCCGCGCCGAGCGGTTCAAGACCCTGGTGATCCTCGACGAGGTCCACCACGCCGGTGACGCGTTGAGCTGGGGCGAGGGCGTCCGCGAGGCCTTCGAGCCGGCCACCCGCCGCCTGGCGCTGACCGGTACGCCGTTCCGATCCGACATCAACCCGATCCCGTTCGTCACCTACGCCCCGGGCCCCGACGGCGTCGCGCGCTCGGTGGCGGACTACACCTACGGCTACGGCGACGCGCTGGCCGACCACGTGGTGCGTCCGGTGCTGTTCATGGCCTACTCGGGCGAGATGTCGTGGCGCACCAGCGCCGGCGACGAGATCGCCGCCCGGCTCGGCGAGCCGCTGACCAAGGACCTCACCAACCAGGCGCTGCGCACCGCGCTGGACCCGCAGGGCTCCTGGATCCCCTCGGTGCTCGCGGCCGCCGACAAGCGCCTCTCGGAGGTGCGCCGCCACGTCCCCGACGCCGGCGGCCTGGTGATCGCCACCGACCAGGACGCCGCCCGCTCCTACGCCAAGACCCTGCGCCAGATCACCGGCGAGTCCGCGACCGTCGTGCTCTCGGATGAGAAGGCCGCGTCGAAGAAGATCGGCGAGTTCTCCAAGTCCGACAGCCGCTGGATGGTCGCGGTGCGGATGGTCTCCGAGGGCGTCGACGTCCCGCGCCTCTCCGTCGGCGTCTACGCCACGACCACCTCCACGCCGCTGTTCTTCGCCCAGGCCGTCGGTCGCTTCGTGCGCTCGCGCTCGCGCGGCGAGACCGCCTCGGTGTTCCTGCCCAGCGTGCCCAACCTGCTCACCTTCGCCTCCGAGATGGAGGTGACCCGCGACCACGTGCTGCAGAAGAAGGTGCGCACCGAGGACGACATCTTCTCCCCCGAGGAGCGGCTCCTCGAGGCGGCCAACGCCTCCGAGTCGGCCTCCTCGGACCTGCTCGCCTCCTTCGAGGCACTGGGCTCGGAGGCCCGCTTCGACCGGGTGCTCTTCGACGGTGGCGAGTTCGGCCACGCCGGCGAGGTGCAGGTCGGCTCGGATGAGGAGATGGACTTCCTCGGCATCCCCGGCCTGCTCGAGGCCGACCAGATGCGCGACCTGCTTCGCCAGCGCCAGAGCGACCGGGCCCGCAAGCAGAAGTCCGCGCTGGCCTCCCGCGTGGACGAGGCCAAGAAGGCCTCCGAGGACCTGACGGAGGTCGCCACCCACGAGCAGCTGGCGGTGCTGCGCCGCGAGCTCAACGGGCTGGTCGCCGCCTGGTACCACCGCACCGGCACCCCGCACGGCATGACCCACGCCAAGCTCCGCAAGGAGTGCGGCGGCCCCGCCGCCGCCGTCGCCAACGCCGAGCAGCTGCGCGCCCGCATCGACCGGGTGCGCGACTGGGCGGCGCGCAAGTCGTCCTGATCCGGCTCAGGCCGGGTCCACCGCCGCGCGCACGAGCGGCAGCACCCGGTAGGGGACCTGGGTCGCCAGCGCGATCACGGTCGCGGAGCGGACGATCGCGGGGTGCGCCAGCACCGCATCGATGACCCGCTGCAGGTCGGCGTTGGAGCGGGCCACCACCCGCACCCACAGGTCGCCGGCGCCGGTGATCGTGTGCGCCTCCAGCACCTCCGCGATCGCGGCCAGGTGGGCGCCGACGGCGTCGTGGCCGCCGGCGTCGGGTGACTGGCGGATCTCCAGGGTCAGGAACGCCGACACCGGGTGGCCCAGCGCCGCGGGGGAGACCTCGGGTCCCCACCCGGTGACGACCCCGGAGGCCTCCAGCCGGTCCAGGCGCGCCTGCACCGTGCCGCGGGCGACCCCGAGGCGGCGGGAGGCCTCCAGCACCCCGACGCGCGGCTCGGCGGCGAACAGCTCGATCAGGCGCCTGTCCAGATCGTCCACGGGCTCCTCCGTCCCGACCGCCCCGGCTGGGCAGTCTGTTCAGTGCTTCGCGCCACGGTTGCACAACCTGTAGCCTAGGTCACACGCTGCGACCATGACCCTCACGCCCGACGAGATCAAGGCCGACCTGACCCTCGAGCAGCTGCGCCAGCTGGTGGGGCTGGTGGAGTACGACGCGGAGTCCGACCCGTTCCCCGTCACCGGCATGGACGCGGTCGGGTTCGTCGTGGGCAACGCGACCCAGGCGGCGGCCTGGTACCAGCTCGCGCTCGGCATGGACCTGGAGGCCTACCGCGGCCCGGAGACCGGCTGCCGCGACCACAAGTCCTACGTGCTGCGCTCGGGCAGCGCCCGGTTCGTGCTGTCCGGCGCGGTCTCGCCCGACAGCCCGCTGGTCGAGCACCACCGCCGCCACGGCGACGGGGTCGTCGACCTCGCGCTCGCGGTGCCGGACGTCGACGTCTGCATCGACCACGCCCGCGCATCCGGCGCCACGATCCTCGAGGAGCCGCACGACGTCACCGACGAGCACGGCACGGTGCGCCTGGCCGCGATCGCGACGTACGGCGAGACCCGCCACACCCTGGTGGACCGCTCGCGCTACGCCGGGCCCTACCTGCCCGGCTACGTCGCGCGCACGTCGACGGTGGTGCGCCCGGCGGACCGCCCGGAGCGGCTCTTCCAGGCCGTCGACCACTGTGTCGGCAACGTCGAGCTGGGCCGGATGGACGAGTGGGTCGACTTCTACCGCCGGGTGATGGGCTTCGCCAACATGGCCGAGTTCATCGGCGACGACATCGCCACCGACTACTCCGCCCTGATGAGCAAGGTGGTCGCGAGCGGCAACCACCGGGTGAAGTTCCCGCTCAACGAGCCCGCGATCGCCCAGAAGCGCTCGCAGATCGATGAGTACCTCGAGTTCTACGACGGCGCCGGCTGCCAGCACCTCGCGCTCGCGACCGGCGACATCCTGCGCGCCGTCGACGTGATGCGCGAGCAGGGCGTGGAGTTCCTCAGCACCCCGGACTCCTACTACGACGACCCCGAGCTGCGCGCCCGGATCGGGCAGGTCCGGGTGCCGGTCGAGGAGCTCAAGCGGCGCGGCATCCTCGTGGACCGCGACGAGGACGGCTACCTGCTGCAGATCTTCACCCGGCCGATCGGCGACCGGCCCACGGTCTTCTTCGAGCTCATCGAGCGGCACGGCTCGCTGGGCTTCGGCAAGGGCAACTTCAAGGCGCTCTTCGAGGCGATCGAGCGCGAGCAGGAGCTGCGCGGCAACCTCTGAGGCCGCGCGGGTGATCAGCGCCCCGTCGTACGACGTCCTCAGTCGCGGCGGGCGAGCGCCACGAACAGGTCGCTGCCGACCTCGACCAGCCGGTCCGGGGTGACACCGGGCTCGTCGTGGAGCCAGGAGACCACCAGCTCGGCGAGGCCGGCGACGAAGAACGTCGCGTGCAGCCGCAGCCGGTCCTCGGGCTGGGCGCGCTCGCCCAGGATCGAGCGCGCCTCGTCGGCGACCACGCCGGCGAACCACGCCACCAGCTCGCGGCGCCGGGCGCGCAGCGGGGCGCTCGCGGTGGACTCCAGCACGATCACGCGCGCCTTGGCCGGCTCGGCGACCAGCAGGTCGACCGCGGCCCGCAGCGCGGCCCGGGTGCGGTCCAGCGGCTCGCCCTCGGTGGCCTGGACCGCAGCCACGGCGCTCGCCGCGAGCTCGCGGCAGACCTCGTCGAAGGCGGCCACGAGGGCCTCGTCGCGGTGCTTGAAGCTCTCGTAGAAGTAGCGCTCGGTCAGCCCGGCGGTCTGGCAGATCGCGGTCATGGTGGCCTTGTGCTCACCGTGCTCGCCGAGCAGCGTGGTCGCCGCCGCGACCAGCCGCGCCCGGCGCTCGGCCGCCCGCTCCGCCGCGCTGCGCCCGCCGTAGCTCCTGGTCCCGCCGCCGCCGTCCGTTGCCTGGGTCACAGGAAGACCTTGACATCTCGTGCTGTCGCGTCAAAACTGACAGCGCTCCCTGTCAGATGCCTCCCGGCTCCTGACGACTCCCCACCGAACGGAGTCCCGATGCCCTCCCTCCCGCTGGTCGGCGACACGCTCGCCTACGTGCGTGACGCCCCCGGCTACATGCAACGCCGCTGGGACCAGCACGGTCCCGTCTCCGAGATCACCCTCCTGGGCCGCCGCTGGACGGTCCTGCTCGGCCCCGACGCCTGCGCCGAGGCGCTGCGCAACGCCGACAAGGCCTTCGCCAGCGGCCCCGGGTGGGGCTACCTGGTCGGGCCGTTCTTCGACCGCGGCCTGATGCTGCTCGACTTCGGCGAGCACCACCAGCACCGCCGCGTCCTGCAGCAGGCCTTCACCCGCCAGCGCCTCGAGGGGTACGCCGCGGCGCTGAGCCCCGCCGTCGCCCGCGGGGTGGCCCGCTGGCCCGCGCAGCCGGGGTTCCGCGCCTACCCGGCGCTCAAGGAGCTGACGCTGGACCTGGCGACCGAGATCTTCATGGGTGGCGCCGAGCTGGCCTCGCCGGCGGAGCTGGCCCGGGTCAACCGCGCCTTCGTCGACTGCGTCCAGGCCGCGACCGGGCTGGTGCGCGCCGACCTGCCCGGCACCCGCTGGGGACGCGCCCACCGCGGGCGGCGGGTGCTGGAGGAGTTCCTGCACCGCCACCTGCCGGCCAAGCGCGCCGGCGGCGGTGAGGACCTGTTCTCGGTGCTGTGCCGGCTGCGCGACGAGGACGGCACGGCGTTCAGCGACGACGACATCGTCAACCACATGATCTTCTTGCTGATGGCCGCCCACGACACCTCGACGATCACCGTCTCCACCGTGCTGCAGCACCTCGGTCAGCACCCGGAGTGGCAGGAGCGCTGTCGCGAGGAGTCCCTGGCCCTGCCCGAGCACCCGACGCTGGCCGAGCTCGATTCGCTGACGTCGCTGGACCTGGTCATCAAGGAGTGCCTGCGCCTGGTTCCTCCGGTGCCGGTGCTGGCCCGGCACACCGTCCACGAGACCGAGGTGCTCGGCCACCGGATCCCGGCGGGGCGCCACACCGCGCTGATGCTGCACCACAGCCACCAGATGCCCGAGCTGTGGAGCGACCCGACCCGCTTCGACCCCGAGCGGTTCGCCGAGCCGCGCCGCGAGGACCGCTCCCACCGCCACGCGTGGGAGCCGTTCGGCGGCGGTGTCCACAAGTGCCTCGGCATGGCCTTCGCCGGCATCGAGGTGACCACGATCCTGCACCACCTGCTGCGCCGTCACCGCTGGTCGGTCGACCCCGGCTACCGGGCGCCGCTGAGCTATGCCTCGCTGCCCTTCCCCACGGACGGCCAGCCGGTCGACCTCGTCCCGCTCACCACCTCTCCCAGGAGCGCCGCATGACCCGAGACCTCAGCACCCTCACCGTCCTCGTCACCGGGGGCGCCCGCGGCATCGGCCGGGCCACCGCCGAGCGGCTCGCCCGCCACGGCGCCCGGGTCGCGATCGGCGACCTCGACGCCGCCCTGGTGCGCTCGGTGGCTGCGGAGATCTCCGCGGAGCCCGCGGTGTCCCGCGCCGGCGGCCGGGTCGTCGGCGCCGAGCTCGACGTCACCGAGCGCACCTCCTGGGAGGAGTTCCTCCTCGACACCGCCGAGCTCGGGCCCGTGGACGTGCTGGTCAACAATGCCGGGATCATGCCGCTCGGCTCGATCCTCGAGGAGCCCGAGGCGGTGACCCGCAAGATCGTCGACGTCAACCTGCACGGCATCATCCACGGCACCAAGGCCGTCGTACCGGGGATGGTCGCCCGCGGTCACGGGCACGTCGTCAACATCGCCTCGGCGGTGGGCCGGGTGGCGTTGCCCGGGGGCGCGACGTACTCCGCCTCGAAGTTCGCCGCGGTCGGGTTCAGCGAGGCGCTGCGCGGTGAGCTCGAGCCGCGCGGGGTGGACGTGACGGTGGTGCTGCCCAACGTCGTACGCACCGAGCTCGGCGCCGGCGTCCCGGCCGCGCGCGGGGTCAAGGCGGTCACCGCCGAGGACGTCGCCGCCGTGGTCGAGTCGACGATCCGCAAGCCGCGCCCGGAGCTGTGGGTGCCGCGCTACGCCCAGGTGGTCGCCAAGGGCGCGCTGGTGCTGCCGCCGCGGGTGCAGCACCTGCTGGCCCGTGCGATGCGCGCCGACTCGGTGCTGTCCTCCGCCGACCAGAGCGCGCGGGCGGCGTACGAGGCCCGGGTCCGCGCCCAGCACTGAGGCGGGACCGTACCGATGCGGGACCGTGCGCCTGCGGCGATGATGGCGCCATGACGACGTACGTCGGGTTCCTGCGCGCGATCAACCTGGGCGCCTCCCGGAAGTTCCCCAAGGACGTGATCGTGGCCGCGGTGGAGTCGCTGGGCTTCGCCGGGGTCGCGACCCACATCAACACCGGCAACGTCCGCTTCGACACCTCGATGCGCTCCCGGGCGCGGATCGAGGCGGCCCTGGAGAAGGCGTTCCGCGAGGCCGCAGGCTTCGAGGTCCCGACGATCGTGATGACCCCCGCCGAGCTGCGCGAGGCGCTCGCGCACGCGGAGGCCTTCGGCCACGGCGGGCGCCACTACGTCTCGTTCCTCAAACAGGAGCCGGACCCCGCCCAGGTCGCCGCGATCGAGGCGCGCAGCAGCGCCGAGGAGGTGGCCCGCGTCGGTGGCCGCGCGGTGCACCTGATGCTGGGGGAGAACTACCACGAGGCCCGGCTGACGAACGCCGTGGTGGAGAGGCACCTCGGGGTCGCCACCAACCGCAACCTCACGGTCCTGCGCGCGATCGTGGACAAGTGGTGCTGAGCTGAGGCGCGGTGGTTGCTCGTTTCCGCGCAATTGCTGGGAAAAGCACCTGGATCGGGCCGTGGGCGGTGTTTTTCCCAGCAATTGCTGAGTTCCGCGCACCCCGCGCTGACCCCGACACCGACGGGCGCGCCCCGGGCCGCGGCCGCCCTCACTCCCCGCGGAACACCGGGCGCCGGCGCTCGGAGAAGGCACGCATGCCCTCCGCGGCGTCGCGGGTGCGCAGCAGCACGCCCTGCCCGGTGCGCTCGCGCTCCAGGGCCTCCTCCAGGTGGGGGAGGGTGGCGGCGTTGACCGCCTTCTTGGCGGCCGCGAGCGCCAGGGGCGGGCCGGCGGCGAGCCGGCGGGCCAGGGTCGCGACCAGGTCGGGGAACTCCTCCTCGCCGGCCACGTGGGTGACCAGGCCCGCGGCCAGCGCCTCCGTGGCGCTCAGCGGCTCCGCGAGCAGCGCCATCCGCATCGCCCGGGCCCGCCCGATGGAGGCCGCCAGCGTGGCGCTGGCCCCGCCGTCGGGCATCAGCCCGACCCGGCCGAAGGCGAGCAGGAACGACGCGGACTCCGCCGCGACCACGAGGTCGGCGGCCAGCGCCGCCGAGCAGCCGACGCCGGCGGCGACCCCGTTGACGGCCGCCAGCACTGGCTTGTCGAGGTTGACCACCGCCCGGATGATCCGGTTCGCGGCGTCCAGCGCACGCACGTCGAAGCGCTCGTGGGCGTCCTCGCCGGAGATGTCGGCGCCGGTGCTGAACGCCGCCCCGGTGCCGGTGAGCACCACCGCGCGGACCTCGTCGCGCGCCCTGGCCCGCTCCAGCTCCTCGGCGAGGCCGGTGGCCATCTCGTCGCTGAGCGCGTTGAAGACCTCGGGCCGGTTCATCCGCAGCCACAAGACGCCGTCGGCCAGGCGGACCTCGAGGTCAGACAAGGTCGACTCCCGCCTCGCGCAGCTGGGCCAGCGCCGCCTCGGTGGTCTCCGGGGCCACGCCGGCGCACAGGTCGAGCAGCACCCGGGTCGCGAACCCCTCGCCGGCCGCGTCGAGAGCGGTCGCGCGCACGCAGTGGTCGGTCGCGATGCCGACGACGTCGACCGCGTCCACGCCGCGCTCGCGCAGCCAGCTCGCCAGCCCGGTGCCCGCGGGCTCGCGGCCCTCGAACCCCGAGTACGCCGCGGCGTGCTCGCCCTTGCGGAACACCGCGTCGAACGGGCGCGGCTGCAGGTCGGGGTGGAACTCCTCGCCCGGCGTACCGACCGCGCAGTGCACCGGCCAGGAGTCGACGAAGTCGGGCTCCTCGGACCAGTGCGCACCGGGGTCGACGTGGTGGTCCTTGGTCGCGACGACGTGGCTGTAGCCGGGCGCGTCGTCGCCGCCCGCGGACCAACGCCCGACCAGGGCACCGACGTCGCGGGCGACCTTGGCGCCGCCGCTCACCGCCAGCGAGCCGCCCTCGCAGAAGTCGTTCTGGACGTCCACCACGACCAACGCACGTGTCATGAGCCCGACCCTAGTCCGAGGCGCGGGCCCGGCGCTCAGACGTGCAGCGTCGGGATCACCGGCTCACCACGGGACAGCTTGCGCGCCGCGCGCGGCAGCTCGGCGCGGGCGAGCACGTGGCGCTCGCGGGCGGCCTCCAGCGGTTCGCGGCCGACGACCTCGCCGTCGCGGACCAGCGGGACCAGCAGAGCCCGGTCGTCGCCGTCGTCGACCGGCGCGGTGCCGACGCCGATGACCTCGGCCTCCGCGATGCCGCGGGCGCTGCGCCGGCGCAGGGCGTACTTGCGCCCGCCCATCGAGCTCTTGTCCTTGCTGAGCTTGGCCACCGAGACCAGCTCGCCGTCGACGCCCTCGCGCGCGACCAGCTTGTAGACGAAGCCGGAGGTCGGGTGCCCGGAGCCGGTGACCAGCTGGGTGCCCACGCCGTAGCCGTCGACCGGGGCGGCGGCCAGCGCGGCGATCGCGTACTCGTCGAGGTCGCTGGTGACGATGATGCGGGTCTGCGTGGCACCCAGCTCGTCGAGCTGGGCACGCACCTCGTGGGCGAGCACCCCGAGGTCGCCGGAGTCCAGCCGGACCGCGCCGAGCCCGGGGCCGGCGACCTCGACGGCGGTGCGCACGGCGGCGGCGACGTCGTAGGTGTCGACCAGCAGCGTGGTGTCGGCGCCCAACGAGGCGACCTGGGCGCGGAACGCGTCGGTCTCGCTGTCGTGCAGCAGCGTGAAGCTGTGCGCGCTGGTGCCCGTGCTCGGCACGCCGTAGCGCTGCCGGGCGGCGAGATTGGAGGTGGCGGTGAAGCCCGCGACGTACGCCGCGCGCGCGGCCGCGACCGCTGCCTCCTCGTGGGTGCGCCGCGCGCCCATCTCGATGCAGGGGCGGTCCCCGGCGGCGCAGGTCATCCGGGAGGCGGCCGAGGCGATCGCGCTGTCGTGGTTGTAGATCGACAGCAGCAGCGTCTCCAGCAGCACCGCCTCGGCGAAGGGCGCCTCGACCACGACGAGGGGGGAGTAGGGCAGGTAGACCTCGCCCTCGGGGTAGCCCCACACGTCCCCGGAGAAGCGGTAGGAGGCCAGCCACTCCAGGGTCGCCTCGTCGACCACGCCGTCGAGCGCGGCGAGCACCGGCTCGTCGAAGCGGAACGCCTCCAGGGCGTCCAGCGCGCGGCCGACCCCGGCGACCACGCCGTACCGGCGGCCCTCGGGCAGGCGTCGCGGAAACAGCTCGAAGACCGCACGGCGACCGGCGGTGCCGGCGGCCAGGGCGGCCTGCACCATCGTCAGCTCGTAGTGGTCGGTCAGCAGGGCGGTCGAGGGTGGCGTCGACGGGGACGCGGTGGGAGGAGCCACCGGGTCAGTGTGCCAACATGGTCAACGTGTCCGCCGCGAGCCCGGTCGAGGTCGAGCCGACGGTCGTCCCCGATGACCTCACCCACTTGTCGAAGCCGTGGGTGACCATCGTGTGGAACGACCCGGTCAACCTGATGACCTACGTCACCTACGTCTTCGAGACCTACTTCGGCTACCCGCGCAAGAAGGCGGAGAAGCTGATGATGGAGGTCCACGAGGACGGCAAGTCGGTGGTGAGCACCGGCACCCGCGAGGAGATGGAGCGCGACGTGCAGGCCATGCACGAGTACGGCCTCTGGGCGACCCTGCAGAAGGCGGAGTAGGCGGCGATGAGCAGCGGTTTCGAGCGGCACCGCCGCAGCGGGCGCGTCTTCGCCAACTTCACCGCCTTCGAGGCGGACCTGCTGCGCTCGCTGGCCTCCCAGCTGGTCGAGCTGCTGCGCAACGAGGCGGCCGTTCCCCGCGAGGAGCAGGACCCGTTCGAGGCGATGATGGACTTCTCCGGGCCCACCACGGCGCCCGAGGACCCGGTCCTGGCGCGGCTGTTCCCCGCGGCGTACGCCCACGACGAGGAGGCGGCCGGCGAGTTCCGGCGCTTCACCGAGGGCGCCCTGCGCGACGGCAAGGCGCAGGCGGCGAGCACCATCATCGAGACCCTCGAGGACGCCGGGCTGCCCGTCGAGCTCGAGGACGACAGCCTGCTGGTCATCGACGTCGAGCTGGACAAGGAGACCGCCCACATCTGGATGCGGTCCTTCACCGACCTCCGCCTCGCCCTGGCCACCCGCCTCGGCATCGAGGACGGCGACGAGGAGTTCTGGCTCTCGCTGCCCGACGAGGACCCCCGCGCGGCCGCCCACGACATCTACGAGTGGATCGGCTACCTGCAGGAGACGCTGGTCCAGTCCCTCATGTCCTGAGGCTCCGTTCGCACGCACGAGAGAGGCCGCCCTCACCGACTCGACGGTGAGGGCGGCCTCTTTTCGACCCTGGGGGCGTACGGCTCAGACGACGCCGAGGGAGAGCATCGCGTCGGCGACGCGCAGGAAGCTGGAGACGTTGGCGCCGGCGACGTAGTTGCCGGGCTGGCCGTACTCGTCCGCCGCGGCCGCGCACCGGTGGTGCACGCCGACCATGATCTCCTGCAGGCGCTGCTCGGTGTGCTCGAAGGACCAGGAGTCGCGCGAGGCGTTCTGCTGCATCTCCAGCGAGCTGGTCGCGACGCCGCCGGCGTTCGCGGCCTTGCCCGGGGCGAACAGCACGCCGGACTCCTGGAACAGGCGGGTGGCGTCGGGGGTGCAGGGCATGTTCGCGCCCTCGGCGACGGCGCGGACGCCGTTGTCGATGAGGACCTTCGCGGCGGTGCCGTCGAGCTCGTTCTGGGTCGCGCAGGGCAGCGCCACCTCGCAGCGGACGTCCCAGACCTGGCCGCCCTCGACGAACGTGGCGTTCGGGCGCTGGTCGGCGTACACCGAGACGCGCTGGCGGTCGACCTCCTTGACCTGGCGCAGCAGCGCGAGGTCGAGGCCGTCCTCGTCGACGACGTAGCCGGAGGAGTCGGAGCAGGCGACGACGTGGGCGCCGAGCTGGATGGCCTTCTCGGCGGCGTAGATCGCGACGTTGCCTGAGCCGGACACGATCACCCGGCGACCCGACAGCGACTCGCCGCGGGTGGCCAGCATCTCCTCGGTGAAGAAGACGGTGCCGTAGCCGGTGGCCTCGGTGCGCACCTGGGAGCCGCCGTAGGACAGGCCCTTGCCGGTCAGCACGCCGGACTCGTAGCGGTTCGTGATGCGCTTGTACTGGCCGAACAGGTAGCCGATCTCGCGCTGGCCGACGCCGATGTCGCCGGCGGGGACGTCGGTGTACTCGCCGAGGTGGCGGTAGAGCTCGGTCATCATCGACTGGCAGAAGCGCATGATCTCGGCCTCGGAGCGACCCTTGGGGTCGAAGTCCGAGCCGCCCTTGCCGCCGCCGATCGGCAGGCCGGTCAGGGCGTTCTTGAAGATCTGCTCGAAGCCGAGGAACTTCACGATGCCGAGGTAGACCGAGGGGTGGAAGCGCAGCCCGCCCTTGTAGGGGCCGAGGGCGGAGTTGAACTCGACGCGGAAGGCGCGGTTGATCTGCACCCGGCCCTGGTCGTCGGTCCACGGCACCCGGAAGATCAGCTGCCGCTCGGGCTCGCACAGGCGCTCGATGACGGCCTGGTGCAGGTACTCCGGGTGCTTGTGCACCACCGGGCCGAGGGACTCGAGGACCTCGAGGACGGCCTGGTGGAACTCGCGCTCGCCGGGGTTGCGCGACAGAACCGTCGCGTAGTGCTCCTGCAGGGCGTCGTCGAGCTTTTCCATAGGAGAAACCTTAGGCGCTGCCGGTCCGGGCCCTGCGCCCGGATGTCGGGGCCGAGACGGGCGCGTGACCTACGCCGCGCGGCGGGTGTGCTGCCACACTGGCGCCGTGCCGATCCCGCCCTTCGTCGTCGAGCTGCGCCGCATGGTCGGCACCCGCGAGCTGTGGATGCCGGCGGTGACGGCGGTCGTGGTCCGTGAGGGCCGGGTGCTGCTCACCGAACGGGCCGACAACGGCCGGTGGGCCCCGGTGACCGGCATCTTGGACCCGGGGGAGGAGCCCGCGGTCGGTGCGCGCCGCGAGGCGCTGGAGGAGACGGGTGTCGAGATCGCCGTCGAGCGCCTGGCAGCGGTGTCGGTGAGCCCCCGGACCACCCACGTCAACGGCGACCGCGCGGTCTACCTCGACCTGACGTTCGCCTGCTCGTGGCTGTCGGGGGAGCCGTACGCCGCCGACGACGAGAACACCGACGTGCGCTGGTGGCCGCTGGTGGACCTGCCGCCGATGGCGGAGCACCTGTGGGCCCGCATCGAGGCGGCGACCTCGGGGGAGACCGCCCCGCGCTTCGCCCTCTGACCTCGTCCGGGTCCCGGGCTGGTGCCGGGCGCGGCCTGCGCAACCCCTACCCTGGAACGGTGCTGACCATCGACCAGGCCACCTTCGACGCGATCGTCGCGCACGCCAAGCGCGACCACCCCGACGAGGCCTGCGGCATCGTGGCCGGGCCGATCGGCACCGACCGGCCCGAGCGGTTCGTGGAGATGATCAACGCCGCCGGGAGCCCGACGTTCTATGAGTTCGACTCGATGGACCTGCTCCAGCTCTACAAGGAGATGGACGAGCGCGACGAGGAGCCGGTGGTCATCTACCACTCCCACACCGCGACCGAGGCCTACCCGAGCCGCACCGACATCGGGCTGGCGAGCGAGCCGAATGCGCACTACGTGCTGGTCAGCACACGCGAGCACGGGAATAACGAGGGCCCCGTGGAGTTCAGGTCGTATCGGATCCTCGACGGCGAGGTGACCGAGGAAGAGGTCGTCGTCGTCCCGGCCCTGGGCTGAGGATCCCGACCGCCGCACCCGGCACCACCGCACGACCGCACCGACCTGCCCAAGACCTGTCCCGCACGACGACGCTGAAAATCCCTGAGGAGCTGTTCGAAGCCATGGCCATCGAGGTCCGGATCCCCACCATCCTGCGCACCTACACCGGCGGCGAGAAGGCCGTCTCGGGTGACGGCGCCACGCTGAGCGCGCTCATCGACGACCTCGAGGGCAACCACCCCGGCATCAAGGACCGCCTCATCGACAACGGCGACCTGCGCCGCTTCGTCAACGTCTACATCAACGACGAGGACGTCCGCTTCATCGGCGGCCTCGAGGCCGAGCTCTCCGACGGCGACCAGGTCGTGGTGCTTCCCGCCGTGGCCGGGGGCTGCTGAGACCGCGACGGTCCCGCGATGATCACCACCCCGGCGCGGCGCACGTTCGTCCTGGTCGACGGCGAGAACATCGACGCGACCCTCGGCAACTCGCTGCTGGGCCGACGCCCGCAGCCCGACGAGCGGCCCCGCTGGGAGCGGGTCACGGCGTACGCCCGTGACCTGTGGGACCAGCCGGTCACCGGCCTGTTCTTCCTCAACGCCTCCAGCGGCCAGCTGCCGACCAGCTTCGTGCAGGCGCTGCTGGCGATGGACTACCGGCCGATCCCGCTGGCCGGTCGCAGCGACGAGAAGGTCGTCGACGTCGGCATCCTGCGCACGCTCGACGCGCTCGTCGGCCGCGACGACGACGTGCTGCTGTGCAGCCACGACGCCGACTTCGCCGAGGCGCTGGGCCGGCTGCTCGGCAACGGGCGCCGGGTCGGCGTGGTGGCGCTGCGCGAGTACGCCAGCACCGCGTTCGACAACCTCGGCCTGGAGGTCCACGACCTCGAGGACGACGTGGCCGCGTTCAACGTGCCGCTCCCGCGGGTGCGGATCATCGCGCTCGAGGACTTCGACCCCGAGCGCTTCCTCAGCTGAGCCGGTCCCGGCCGGCGCTCCGTTCCACCACGACCCGAATGGCATCCTGATACCCATGCGCTACGACAACCTGCTCGCCTCGGTCGGCAACACTCCGCTGGTCGGGCTGCCTCGGTTGTCGCCGACCTCCGAGGTCCGGCTGTGGGCCAAGCTGGAGGACCGCAACCCCACCGGCTCGATCAAGGACCGCCCGGCCCTGAAGATGATCGAGCAGGCGGAGAAGGACGGCACCCTCCGACCGGGCTGCACGATCTTGGAGCCCACCTCCGGCAACACCGGCATCTCGCTGGCGATGGCGGCCAAGCTCAAGGGCTACCGGATCGTGTGCGTGATGCCGGAGAACACCTCCGAGGAGCGGCGTCAGCTGCTGCGGATGTGGGGCGCCGAGATCGTCTCCAGCCCGGCCGCGGGCGGCTCCAACGAGGCGGTGCGGGTCGCGAAGCGGATCGCCGAGGAGCACCCCGACTGGGTGATGCTCTACCAGTACGGCAACCCCGCCAACGCCCTCGCACACGAGGAGGGCACCGGTCCCGAGCTGCTCGCCGACCTGCCCTCGATCACCCACTTCGTCGCCGGGCTCGGCACCACCGGCACGCTGATGGGCGTCTCGCGCTTCTTCCGCGCGGCCAAGCCCGACGTACGCATCGTCGCGGCGGAGCCGCGCTACGGCGAGCTCGTCTACGGCCTGCGCAACCTCGACGAGGGCTTCGTGCCCGAGCTGTACGACGCGGACCTGATCGACTCGCGGTTCTCGGTCGGCCCCCGCGACGCGGTCCGCCGGGTGCGCGAGCTGCTCGAGCTCGAGGGCATCTTCGCCGGCGTCTCGACCGGCGCGATCCTGCACGCGGCGCTGGGCCAGGCCGCCAAGGCGGTCAAGGCCGGCGAGAGCGCCGACATCGCGTTCGTCGTGTGCGACGGCGGCTGGAAGTACCTCTCCACCGGCGCCTACGAGGGCACCGTGGACGACGCCGAGGAGCGCCTCGAGGGCCAGCTCTGGGCCTAGGCCGGGAGCTCCGGCCACGCCGCCGTGGTGGGGACCACCTCACCCGCAGACGTGATGTCGGTCGCGACTCGCTGCGCGCGGGGGTGCGACGCCCTAGCCTGTGCGACGTGCCCCTGACGACGACCTGCCTTCCGTGCTCCCGGGGGCGTGCATGAGGCTGACGATCGTCGGGTGCTCCGGCTCCTTCCCCGGGCCGGACTCGCCCGCCAGCTGCTACCTCCTCGAGGCCCGCCACGACGACGGCACCGGTGAGCGCACCTGGCGCGTGCTGGTCGATCTCGGCAGCGGCGCGCTCGGGGCGCTCCAGCGCTACGCCGACCCGCTGCAGATCGACGCGGTGCTGCTCAGCCACCTGCACGCCGACCACTGCCTGGACCTGTGCGGCTACTACGTGATGCGTCGCTACCACCCCGACGGGGCGCAGCCGCGGATCCCGGTCTGGGGTCCCGTGGACACCGCCGACCGGATGGCCCGCGCCTACGACCTGCCCGTGGAGCCGGGGATGCGCGAGGAGTTCGACTTCCACGACTGGGACGGCCCGATCGACGTCGGGCCCTTCCACGCCGAGCCGGTGCCCGTGGACCACCCCATCGCGGCGTACGGCCTGCGCATCAGCGTCGACGGCGCGGTGCTGGCCTACACCGGGGACACCGGCCCGTGCGCGGCCCTCGACGACCTGGCCCGCGACGCCGACCTGCTGCTCGCCGAGGCGTCGTTCCTCTCCAGCGCGCAGAACCCGCCCGCGCTGCACCTCACCGGCACCGAGTGCGGCCAGGTCGCGACCCGTGCCGGGGCCCGGAGCCTGGTGCTCACCCACATCCCGCCGTGGCACGACCCCGAGGTCGCGCTGGCCGAGGCGCAGGGCCAGTACGCCGGCCCGCTCCAGGTCGCCCGCGCCGGCGCGACGTACGAGCTGGGCGGCTGACGGCGCCACCGATCGCGGCGCGGACGGTCTCGGCACCGCGCGTCTCGGCGGAGGACGGCCTCCACCTCTGCCAGGGTGGAAGCATGATCACAGTCGAAGGACTCACCAGGACCTACGGCGCGTTCACCGCCGTCGACGACGTGAGCTTCGTCTGCCAGCCAGGACGGGTCACCGGGTTCCTCGGTCCCAACGGCGCCGGCAAGACGACGGCCATGCGGATGATGGTCGGGCTGACCGCGCCCACCCGCGGTCGCGCCACGATCGGCGGGCACCGCTACGCCGACATCCCCAACCCCGGACGCCACGTCGGCGTCCTGCTCGACGCCTCCGCACAGCACGCCGGCCGCACGGGCCGCGAGGTGCTCACGATCGGCGCGAAGACCATGGGCCTGCCCGCCTCGCGCATCGACGAGATGCTCGCCCTGGTCTCGCTCAGCGACGCCGAGTCCAAGCGCCGGGTGCGCAACTACTCCCTCGGCATGCGCCAGCGCCTGGGCATCGCCCACGCGCTGCTCGGCGACCCCGAGGTGCTGATCCTCGACGAGCCGGCCAACGGCCTGGACCCCGCTGGCATCCGCTGGATGCGCGGCCTGCTGCGCGGGTACGCCGGGCGCGGCGGCACCGTGCTGCTCTCCAGCCACCTGCTGCACGAGGTCGAGCAGATCGCCGACGAGCTGATCCTCATCGGTCGCGGGCGGATCGTGGCCCAGGGCGACCGCGAGACGCTCCTGGCCGACTCGGGCCCGGCGAGCAGCCTGGTCACGGCGCTCGACAACGACGCGCTCGCCGCCGCCCTGACGGCACAGGGCATCCAGGTCAGCCCCTCCGGGACCGGACTGCGCGTGGCCGCCTCCCCGGAGACCGTCGGGCGCGCGGCGCTCGACGCCCGCGTCGTGCTGACCGACCTCCGCACCGGCCAGGCCGGCCTGGAGGACCTCTTCCTCGAGCTCACCGCCGACACCCAGCGCGAGGGCCACCCCGCCGCCGCGACCCAGCAAGGAGCCTCCGCATGAGCACCCCCGACCTCACCGCGACGGCACCGCCGCGCACCCTCGACATCTCCAGCACCGCGCGGGTCCCCTTCACCCGGCTGGTCGCGGTCGAGTGGCGCAAGATGCTGGACACCCGGGGCGGCTTCTGGCTGATGGCCATCACCGCACTGCTGCTCGCTGGCACGATCGCGCTCGTCCTGCTCGTCGTCGCCCTCGACGACGAGGCGACGGTGAGCGCCAACGACCTCGCCCAGATCCTGTCCATCCCGCTGTCGCTGCTGCTGCCGGTCTTCCCGATCCTCGTGGTGACCAGCGAGTGGAGCCAGCGCACCGGGCTGGTGACCTTCAGCCTCGAGCCGCACCGGCTGCGGGTGCTGCTCGCCAAGCTCGGTGCCGTGGTGCTGTTCGCGTTCGCGACCATCGCCCTGGCGGTCGTGCTGGGCGCCATCACCAACCCGATCGGAGCCGCGATCGGCGGCTACGACGTGCGCTGGAACCTCGACGCCGGCACGCTGTCGATGACCGTGCTCAGCCAGCTGCTCTACTTCCTGATGGCGTTCGGCCTGGCGATGCTGATGCTGAGCACCCCGGCGGCGATCGCAGTCTTCTACGTCGTCGCGATCATGTTGCCGTTCATGGTCTATTCGATCCTCTACTTCGCCTTCGACTGGGCGCAGTCGCTGATCCCGTGGATCGACCTCAGCTACGCGTTCACGCCGTTCTTGGACGGCTTCTCGGGTGTCGACGGTCTTGACGTCGCCCGTCTCGTGGTCGCGATCGCGATCTGGATCGTGGTGCCGATGGTGCTGGGCGCTCGGCGGGTGCTCCGCTCCGAGCCCAAGTAGCCAGCAGGCCAGCGGAGCGACCGTCGGCGCCGGGTCGTAGCCTTCGGGCCATGACACGTGCCGACGGTCGCGCCGACGACGAGCTCCGCCCCATCACCATCACCCGCAACTGGCTGGACCACGCCGCGGGCTCCGTCCTCGTGGAGTTCGGCCGCACCAAGGTGCTCTGCGCCGCCTCCGCCTCCGAGGGCGTGCCGCGCTGGCGCAAGGGCTCCGGCCTGGGTTGGGTCACCGCCGAATACGCCATGCTCCCCGCCTCCACCAACACCCGCTCGGACCGCGAGTCGGTCAAGGGCCGCATCGGCGGGCGCACCCACGAGATCAGCCGCCTGATCGGCCGCTCGCTGCGCGCGGTCATCGACTACGAAGCCCTCGGCGAGAACACCATCCAGCTCGACTGCGACGTGCTCCAGGCCGACGGCGGCACCCGCACCGCCGCGATCACCGGCGCCTACGTCGCCCTCGCCGACGCCGTGGCCCACCTGCGCTCCACCGGGGCAATCAAGGGCGAGCCGCTGACCGGCTCGGTCGCCGCCGTCAGCGTCGGCATCATCGACGGTGTGCCGCGCCTCGACCTGCCCTACGAGGAGGACGTGCGCGCCGAGACCGACATGAACATCGTGATGACCGGCACCGGCTCCTTCATCGAGGTGCAGGGCACCGCCGAGGCCGCGCCGTTCGACCGCGCTGAGCTCGACGCGCTCCTCGCCCTCGGCGAGAAGGGCTGCGCCGACCTGACCCGCATGCAGGCGGAGGCGCTGGCCCGATGAGCGGCGCGCCCCGCGTCTTCCTGGCCTCGCGCAACGCCAAGAAGCTGGCGGAGATGGAGCGGATCCTGCTCGAGCACGTGCCCGACGCCGTGGTCGTGGGCCTCGACGACGTGCCGGCCTACGACGAGCCGGTCGAGGACCAGCCGACGTTCGCCGGCAACGCGCTGCTCAAGGCCCGCGCCGGCTTCGAGGTCACCGGCCTGCCCTCGGTGGCCGACGACAGCGGGCTGTGCGTCGACGCCCTCAACGGCATGCCCGGCGTGCTGTCCGCGCGCTGGAGCGGTCCGCCGAAGTCCGATGCGCGCAACAACGAGCTGCTTCTCGCCCAGCTGGCCGACGTGCCCGACGAGCGTCGTACGGCGCACTTCGCGTGCGCGGTCGCGGTGGTCCACGCCGGCGGCGAGCTGGTCGTCGAGGGCCGCATGGACGGACGCGTGGTCCACGAGGCCCGGGGGAGCGGCGGCTTCGGCTACGACGTGGTCTTCGAGGCCGACGACCGGCCCGGCCTCACCACCGCCGAGCTGGACCGCGCCGACAAGGACGCGATCTCCCACCGCGGCCGCGCGCTGCGCGAGCTGGCGCCGCGGCTGGCCGAGCTGCTCACTGGCAGCGACTAAAGGCTGACCCCACCTGCGCCGCGCGCGGGGGTGCGTGGGAATCTCGGGGGGTGAACCGCCACTTCCTCCTCCGTCGCACCCTCGCCCGCGTGCTGCTGCGCCTGGCCCGCTGGCGCACGGTCGGAACCGTTCCCGAGCGCGGGGTGCTGGTGGGCGCACCGCACACCTCCAACTGGGACTGGGTGCTGACCATCCTCCTGGCCTGGGACAACAGCGTGAACATCCACCTGCTGGTCAAGAAGGAGCTCTTCGTCGGCCCGCTCGCGTGGGTGCTGAAGGCGACCGGCGCGGTGAAGCTGGACCGTGCCGACCCCGGCGCGACCGTCCGCGAGCTGATCGAGCAGGCGGGCGCCTCCGAGGAGCCGTTCCTGCTCGGGATCGCCGCGGAGGGCACCCGCACGCGCGGGGAGTACTGGAAGTCCGGCTTCTACCGGATCTCCCAGCGCACCGGGCTGCCGGTCACGCTGGCCTTCATCGACGTCCCGACGCGCACCGTGGGCTGGGGCCCGACCTTCCACCCCTCGGGCGACGTCCGCGCCGACATGGACCAGGTGCGGGAGTTCTACGCCGACAAGCGCGGGTTCCGGCCCGACGACTTCACGCCGCCGCGGCTGCGTGAGGAGGACCGGGGCCAGGAGCCCACGGCGCCCCAGACCTGAGACGCTGGCTGTCCCCGGCCCGCTGTCGCGGGACCGGGGCCGGTGGTGCGCTCGGAGAGACTCGAACTCTCACTGGCCAGGACCTAAACCTGGTGCCTCTGCCAATTGGGCTACGAGCGCGCTGCCGCGCCGAGTCTAGGGAGGGCGCTGCCTGCGTGCTGCAGCGCCCGCCGCGGACCGGCGTACGGCGGACTCAGGCCTCGTTGAGGGCCAGGTCGCGCTTGAGCTTGGCGACGTGGCCGGTGGCCTTGACGTTGTACTGCGCCAAGAAGACCTTGCCGTCCTCGTCGACCACGATCGTGGAGCGGATGACGCCCTCGACGACCTTGCCGTAGAGCTTCTTCTCGCCGAACGCGCCGTAGTCCTTCATCACCTGCTTGTCCGGGTCGGAGAGCAGCGTGATCGACAGGCCGTCCTTCTCGCGGAACTTGGCGAGCTTCTCCGGCTTGTCCGGGGAGATGCCGATGACGTCGAACCCGGCGCCGCGCAGCGACTCCAGGGAGTCGGTGAAGTCGCACGCCTGCTTGGTGCACCCCGGGGTCATCGCCGCCGGGTAGAAGTAGACGATCACCTTGCGGCCCAGGTAGTCCGAGAGGGCGACCTCCTTGCCGGTGTCGTCGGCGAGGATGAACTCGGGGGCGGTGTCGCCGGGGGACAGGCGGGTGCTCTCGCTCACGTGGGGGCTCCTCGGGTGATTCGAAATCGGCGCTATTGCGACCAATGTGCAACAGCGTAGGGTGGGCAGCCATGGCCGGTCGCCCGGTCGCCAAACTAGCGGCACCCCTCGCGAGCACCTGGAGCGACTCCATGCACGTGCCCGACGGCTTCCTCGATGCGCCCACCTCGATCGCGACCGGGGTGGTGGCCGCCGGCGTGGTCGCGATCGCCCTGCGCCGCGCGCGTACCGAGCTCGACGACCGCACCGCGCCGATGGCGGGCCTGGTGGCCGCGTTCGTGTTCGCCGCCCAGATGATCAACTTCCCGGTCGGGGCAGGCACGAGTGGCCACCTGATGGGCGGGGCGCTGGCCGCGGTGCTGGTCGGGCCCTGGACGGCGGTGCTCTGCCTCGCGGTGGTGCTGCTGGTGCAGGGGCTGTTCATGGCCGACGGCGGGATCAGCGCGCTGGGCACCAACATCGTGCTGATCGGGGTGGTCACGACCGCCGTCGGCTGGTTGGTGTTCCGCGCGCTGCGCGCGGTGCTGCCGCGCCGTCTCGGGGTGGTGGCGCCCGCGGCGGCGATCGCGGCGCTGGTCTCGGTCCCTGCCGCCGCGGCGGTCTTCACCGGGCTCTTCGCCGTGGGGGGCACCGTCCCGGTGGAGTCCGGCGACGTGCTCGCCGCGATGCTCGGGTGGCACGTGCTGATCGGGATCGGCGAGGCGGTGGTGACCGGACTGGTCGTCGCCTCCGTGGTCCGGGTGCGCCCCGACCTGGTCTACGGCGCCCGCGACCTGATCCGCGCGCGGACGCTGGAGATCCGCGAGGCCGGGCGCCCGACATGAGGGCCCGCCACCTCTATCTCGTCGGGCTCCTCGTCGCGCTGGGCGTGGCGGGTGTCGCGAGCTACTACGCCAGCGCCCACCCCGACGGTCTCGAGCACGTCGCGGAGCAGCTGGGCTTCCTGCACGCCGCCGAGGACTCCGCGACCTCCGACAGCCCGTTCGCCGACTACCAGGTGGCCGGGATCGACGACGCCCGGCTCAGCGGCGGGCTCGCCGGCGTGCTCGGCGTGCTGCTGGTGCTGCTGATCGCCGGCGGCCTGGCCTGGGCGGTGCGCCGGCGGGGCGGCGCCGAGGAGCCGGTCGAGGAGCCGGTCGAGGACCGGGAGCGCCGGTGAGCGGGGCACACACGCACCTGCTGCACCACCACGGGCACAGCCCGGTGCACCGGGCACCCGCGCACCTCAAGCTCCTCGCCCTGCTGGCCTTCGTGCTCCTGGTCGTCGCGACGCCCCGGGACCTCTACGCCGCGTTCGCCGCCTGGCTGGTGCTGCTCCTGGGCGTGATCGCGGTGGCGCGGGTGCCGCTGCGCCACCTGCTGGCGCGGATGGTGGTCGAGGTGCCGTTCGTGGTGTTCGCCGTGCTGGTCCCGTTCGTCGCCACCGGGCCGCGCACCGAGGTGCTCGGCCTCAGCGTGTCCGAGCCCGGGCTCGTGGCCGCGGGCGGGTTGTTGATGAAGGGCACCCTCGGCGTACTCGCCTCGCTGACGATGGCCGCGACCACCGCGCCGACCGAGATCCTCGTGGGCCTGCGCCGGCTGCGGATGCCCGAGCTGATCGTGTCGATCATGGGCTTCATGGTGCGCTACCTCGAGGTGGTCACCGACGAGATGAGCCGCATGCTCACCGCGATGCGCTCGCGGGGCTGCCAACCGCGCTCACCGCGGCACTGGCCGGCGCTGGCGCGCGCGCTGGGGGCGCTGTTCATCCGCTCCTACGAGCGCGGCGAGCGGGTCCATCTCGCGATGATCTCGCGCGGCTACACCGGCAGCCTCCCCGACCTGGCAGGCGCCGCCGGCGAGTCGGGCACCTCGGGTCCTCGGCGTGAGCGGCCCGTGGCGCCGTGACGCGGCCGGTCCTGGACGTCCGCGGCCTGGCCTACGCCTATCCCGACGGCCGACAGGCGCTGTACGGCGTGGACCTGCACGTCCACCGCGGCGAGCGGGTCGCGCTGCTCGGGCCCAACGGCGCCGGCAAGACCACGCTGGTGCTGCACCTCAACGGCATCCTCACCGCGGGCGCCGGGTCGGTGAGCGTCAGCGGGATGCCGGTGGTCACGAAGCACCTGGGCGAGATCCGCCGCCGGGTCGGGATCGTGTTCCAGGACCCCGACGACCAGCTGTTCATGGCCAGCGTGCGCCAGGATGTCGCCTTCGGCCCCGCCAACCTCGGCATCCGCGGCCCCGAGCTGGAGCGCCGGGTGCTCGCCGCGCTGGAGCTGGTCGGGATGGCCGAGCATGCCGACCGGCCGCCGCACCACCTCTCCTTCGGTCAGCGGCGCCGGGTCGCCCTGGCCACGGTGCTGGTGATGGAGCCGGAGATCCTGGTGCTCGACGAGCCCTCCTCCAACCTCGACCCGGCCTCGCGCCGCGAGCTCGCCGACATCCTGCGCTCCCTCGACGTCACCGTCTTGATGGTCACCCACGACCTGCCCTACGCCCTGGAGCTGTGCCCTCGCGCCGTGGTGCTGAGCGACGGCGTGGTGGTGGCCGACGGCCCGACGTACGACGTCCTGCTCGACGCGGAGCTGATGCGTGCGAACCGCCTCGAGCTGCCCTTCGGCTTCGACCCGCGCACCACGCGGGCCGCACCCGACGCTGATTGATAGCCTCCCCCTAGTTCAGCACCGTCGGGGGTGACCCGGCCCAACCCAGGAGCAGGCCCGTGAGCAACGCCAACGACACCTCGGCCCTCGAGCGCGAGATCGAGGAGACCCGCGAGCGGCTCGCCGGCACCATCGACCAGCTGCTGCACCGCTCCAGCCCGAAGACCATCGCCAGCCGCGAGGCCGCCTCGCTGAAGGCGCACTTCGTGGACCCCGTGACGGGCGAGCCGCGCACCGACAACATCCTCAAGGTCGTGGGCGGCGTCGTCGGCGCGATCGCGCTCATCGTCGTGGTCCGCAAGGCCGTCGGCTGATCGTCGTGAGCGACAAGACGCCCATCAAGATGCTCCACGACCGTGTCCTCGTCGAGGTCGACGGGGAGGCGGGGGAGCGGCGCTCGTCGGGCGGCATCGTGATCCCGGCGACCGCCGCCATGGCCGCGCGCCGGCTCAGCTGGGCCAAGGTCATCGGCACCGGCCCGTCCGCGCGCGCCGTACAGCCCGGGGACCGGGTGCTCTTCGACCTCGAGGACAAGGCGGAGGTCGAGGTCTCCGGCGAGGTGTACGTCGTCATGCGCGAGCGCGACATCCACGCCGTCGCCGCCGACCGCGTCGCCGACCAGTCCTCCGGCCTCTACCTCTGACCCCTGCCGGACGGCCCCCTCGCTCGGGGACTACGGGGAGACCTGGACGACGACCTTGCCCTGGTTGCGGCCGGACATGAGGCGGGCGAAGGCCTCGGGGGCCTGGTCCAGGCCGACGTAGCGGTCCTCGAGCAGGGTGATCCGGCCGTCCGCAATCAGGGCGCCGAGGCGGGCGGCCTGCTCGGCGAGGAGGTCGTGGTGGTCGTAGACGACCATGCCCCGCACCTCGGCGCGGGCGGTCATCACGGCGCCGGCGCGCACGGTCGTCGGGGCCCCGCCGTTGTACTGGTCCATCAGCCCGCACAGCGAGACGCGCGCGCCGACGGCGAGCTGCTCCATCACCACGTCGAGGGTCGCCTGGTCGCCCATGTGCAGGTAGGCGTCGATCCCGTCCGGGCAGGCCTTGCGCAGCTCCTCGACCCAGCCCTCGCGCCCCCGGACCACGGCCGCGGCGTACCCCAGCTGGTCGGTGGCGATCGCGACCTTCTCGTCGGTGCCGACGATCGCGACCGCCCGCGCGCCGGCCACGGTGGCCAGCTGCCCGGCGACGGCGCCGACGCCGCCGGTGGCCGAGGAGATCACCACGGTGTCGCCGACCCGCGGCTTGAGGTGCCGCACGTGGGCGGCGTACGCCGTGAGGCCGGGCATGCCGAGCGCGCCCAGGGCGGCGCTCGCCGGCACCCCCGCGCGTCGGGGGACAGGGGTCACCGCGGCGGCCGGGAGCACGGCGATCTCGCGCCAGCCGGTCTCGGCGAGGACCAGGGTGCCGACCGGCACCGAGTCGTCCGCGGAGGCGGTGACGGTGGCGATCGAGCGCCCGGGCACGACGTCGCCGGGGTTGACCGGGGCGTCGCCGAGGTGGCGACCGCCCAGGGTGGAGCGGATGTAGGGATCGAGCGACAGCACGTCGACCGTGACCGTCACCTGCCCGGGGGCCATCGCCGGCACCTCGACGGTGGCGACGGCGAAGTCCTCGGCACAGGGCGTGCCGTCGGGGACCCGCGCGAGGGTGACAGCGCGGGAGGAGGTGGTGGCCATGGCGTGCTCCTGGGACTCATCGGGTGGGCTGCTCCGAGTCTCGCACAGCAATATATGATCTAGGAGACACCGTTGCGGGATGTGGAACATGGTTACACTCCCAGCCGTGGCGGACACCTACCTCTTCGGGCCCCTGATCTCCACCGGCGACGTGGCGGCCCACCAGCAGACCTTCGGTGAGGTGTTCGACCTCGTCGAGGCCGGCCGGGCGCAGCTGCCCACCGCCGACGCGCGGGCGATCTTCGGCGCCGGCGTCGACACTGCGAGCCTCGTCTCCCTGCAGACCGAGGGCGTCCCGGCGGGGGTGCTGCTCGCCGACTTCGGGCCGCGCTCGGCGGAGACCGTGCGGGACCCGGACACCTGGATCCATCGCGACGTCCTGCGGGTGGTCGACTTCCACGCCCCGGACTTCCCGGCGGCGGTGGCCCACGCCCGCGCCGCGGGCTGCAAGGTCGAGGGATCCGAGGCGGAGTACGAGGGCGAGGACGCGGGGTTCCGCGAGGCCCACCTGCGCCTGCCCGACCACGTCGTCGCCGCGGTGCTGGGGGCTCCCGCGGACTTCTTCGCCGACTTCGTCCAGGTCTCCGACCGGCGGGTGAGCGAGGTGGTCAGCATCTCGCTGCCGCTCAGCGACGCCGCCGAGACCCTCGACTTCCTCGACCGGGTGCTCGGCTGGGGTGTCGTCTACGAGCTCAGCTTCCGCGACGCCTCGTTCAGCGAGCTGCTGGGCACCGACGAGGAGCTCACCGTCCACGCCCGGATGGTGGGCCCGGCGCGCAACCAGCCCTACCTCAACCTGGTCGACTACGGCCTGCCCGCCACCGCCGCTGCGAGCCTGCGCGGTCGCGCGGTGGCCCCGCGCCGCGGGCTCCTCGGCGCGGTCCTGGGCACGGCCGACCTGGACGCCGTCCGCGCCGCCGCGGGGGAGGCCGCGGGACCCGTCGTACCGCTCGATCTCGCGCCGTTCGGCGACACTCGCGCCTGCGTGCTCGACCTTCCTCCGGGCATCCCGCTGCTCCTCGTCGAGACCCGCTGACCCCTCGTCGGCACGAGTCCCCCGGGGCGGTCTGCAACCTCCCCGTAATGAGCGCACCTTTTGGCGTAACACCGTTCCGTCAAGGTGCATCCGGGCGTGCCGACCGGGTCTCGTCACGGGATCGGACGATCCGGCTCGCCGCCTTGACGGTGTGGTCCACACCACTTACCTTTGCCGTATTCCGCAAATAGAAAAGGCGTTCCGAATGGCGGAACGCCTGGCCCGCCTCTGGGGTCGGACCGGTTCTTCCATGCGTGAAAAGCAGAATGGAGCCCCCATGTTGTTCAATCGGCGCACCCCGCAGTACGCCGCCCGCTCGACCGGCCGTCTGCGCCTCGGCACCGCCACGCTCGCCGTGCTCGGCCTCGGCGTGCTGACGGCCTGCGGCGGCGGATCCGGATCCTCCAGCGACGCCCCGGACAGCACCACGATCACGGACCTGGTCGTCGACGTCCTGGCCGAGCCGGACTCGCTGGACCCGTTCTACCGCAACACTGCGGAGGCGCAGCGCTACTACCGCCTGGTCTACAGCAGCCTGCTGCAGTGGAACGAGGACGGCACGATGTCGCCGGACCTCGCCGCCGAGATGCCCGAGGTCAGCAAGGACGGGCTCACCTGGACGGTCAAGCTGCGCGAGGGCGTCACCTTCCACGACGGCTCCCCGCTCACGGCCGCGGACGTGGTGCACACCGTGAAGGAGGCTCAGGACCCCGAGAACGGCGCGGTCTGGCTGGCCGCCATGAGCTTCGTCGAGTCGGCCACCGCGCAGGGCGAGGACACGGTGGTGCTGAAGCTCAGCGAGCCGTACGCCTACCTGGACAGCAAGCTGGCGATGCTCCCGATCATCTCCGACGAGGACGACTACAAGCCGAACGCGACGTACGCGACCACCGGCAACGGCAGTGGGCCCTACGCGCTGGCCTCGCTCAAGCGCGGCGACGCGCTGACGCTGGAGCGCAACGAGGACTACTACGGCGAGCCGATGAAGTTCGAGACGATCACCTTCAAGGTGGTCCCCGAGGACGCCTCGCGGATCGCGCGGCTGACCAACGGCGACTCCCACATCGTGCCCGACCTGCCCACCGACCAGGTCGAGCTGGTCACCCAGCGCGACGCCAACGCGGTGACGGTGGAGTCGAACGTCTCCCGGCTCTTCGCCTACCCGTCGATGAAGGCCGACCGGCCGACGTCCAACGCCGACTTCCGCCTCGCGATCGCCTACGCCGCGGACCGCCAGCGCATCGTCGACCAGGTCTACAGCGGCGCCGGTCGCCCCAACAGCACCTACCTGACCTACGGCACGCTCTACCACGACGAGGACCTCGGCCTGGCGTTCGGCGCCGAGCCGGACCTGGACAAGGCCAAGGAGCACCTCGCCGCCTCGGGCGTCGAGCTGGACCGCAAGCTCAACATCATCGCGGTCAACGACCCGCAGGTGACCAGCGCGGCGACGATCCTGCAGTCCAACCTCAAGGACCTGGGGATCGAGGCGACCGTGGAGTCCCAGGACGTCGCGGGCTTCTACGCCAACCTCGTCTCGGGCGACTACGACCTGATCCTGTTCGACGCGCCGGCCTCGACCTCGACCGGTTTCGCGCCCGACTACGTCAACGGCGGGCTGAACTCGAAGGCCGCGAACAACTTCGCGAAGTTCGCCGACGCCGAGATGGACAAGCTCCTCGAGGTTGCGCTGACCGCGCAGGGCGAGGACGCGCAGGCCGAGGCGTGGCGCGCCGTGCAGCAGCGCGACGTCGAGACCCAGGGCAACATCCAGCTCGTGGTCTCCCAGAGCAGCCAGGCCTGGTCCAATCAGCTGGTCGGCTACGAGCCGTCCTCGCTGCTGTGGCTCAACACCCTGCGTGACGTCACGTAGTCCAGCAGGCATCGAGTCGGCGCCGGCCGGGGGAGCGACCCCGGCCGGCGCCGTGCCTCATCCGGCCCGGGCTCCGGTCAGGGCGCTCCGGTCAGGGTCCGATCAGGCGGCGAGCAACCTGCGCCGCAGCCAGATGCCGAGGACGACCAGCACGAGCGCGGAGAGCGCGAACGCGACGGGCTCGCCGTGCTCGGTGATGCCGGTCGACACCGCGACCTGTCCGGCCGAGGCGAGCGCGGCGATGCCCAGCACCGTGCCGATCTGCCGCATCAGCGCGACCGAGGCCATCGCGGGGGCGCTCTGATGACCTTGCGCCGCGTCCAGCAGCGCGCTGGTGTCGAGGGAGTACAGCACGCCGCACCCGACCCCGACGAGCACCAGCGGCACCACCAGGGCCCCGATCGGCAGGTCGCCCCCGAGCGCCAGCGCCAGGTACGCCGCGGCCAGGACCAGCAGGCTCCCGCCCATCAGCGTCGGCGAGGAGAGGAAGGGTCGCAGGACGTTGACCAGCACGCCCGCGATCGGCATCCCGGCGTTCGCGATCAGCATCAGCAGGCCGGCGGCCGTGACGCTCAGCCCGCGCGTGTCCTGGAAGTGCATCGACAGCAGGAACGCCGAGCCGTTGATGACGGCGTTGTAGCCCAGGCAGGCGACCAGGATCGCCCGGATGCGGGGGGAGGCGAAGAGCTCGACGTCGAGCACCGGGCGCTCCGCGCGACGCTCCACCCGCACGAACACCCAGGCCAGCACGGCCGCGCCGGCGTACGCCGCGAGGAGAGGTCCCGCCCCGGCGGTGCCGCGGCCGGTCGCGATCAGCGCCCAGGACAGCAGCGCCAGCGTCGCGCAGGCCGTCACCAGCCCGGCGACGTCGAGGCGTCCCGCCTCGCGCCGCGCGGTGTTGTCCAGGCGCCCGGTCACCAGTACGGCGAGGAGCGCGACCGGGACGACTGCGGCGAACGTCGCGCGCCACCCGTAGGCATCGGCCAGGGTGCCGCCGAGGAGCGGGCCGAGGAGCAGGCCGGTGGAGCTGGCCATCATCCAGTGGCTGACGCTGCGCGCCCGATGGGCGAGGTCGACGTTGCCGCCGAGCAGGGTGGGGCCGTTGGGCAGCACCAGGGCGGCGCCCACGCCCTGGACGACGCGCGCGGCGAGCAGCACCGGGAGGCTCGGCGCGAGCGCGGCGATCGCAGCGCCGGCGGCGAAGACCAGCAGTCCGGCGCGCAGCGTGGTCCGGGCGCCCCAGCGCTCGCCGAGCAGCCCGCTGACCGGCATCGTGCTCGCGGCGACCAGCGGGAAGATCGCGGTCAGCCACTGCAGACCGCTGATCCCGGCGCCGAGGTCCGCGCCGATGGTGGGCGCGGCGACGACCAGGGAGGTCTGGTCGAACATCACGCAGCCCATGCCGATCGCGCACATCAGCGCCACCACGAGCGGCGGGCGGGTCCTGCTCGCCGCCGATCGGCTGCGCGGGCGGGGGAGGGCAGTGCTCACGAGATCTCCGGTTCCTCGAGCGGCGGGGGGCCCGAAATCCGAGCGCCGAGGAGTGGGCAGCCGTTGACGGAGCCCGACCTCGCTGTTTACGCTCAGCGAAACGATGTTTCCATTAGTGGAACACATGGGCGGTCTGGTCCGCTACGCACGACCGGCCGCCGAGAGAGGAAGACGATGAGCCTTCAGTACCTCCAGGAGGTGGTGGTCGCCAGCGCCGACGTCGCTGCCGCCGCCCGCTTCCACCGCGAGGCCTTCGACCTCGAGGTGCTCGAGGAGGTCGACGGCTCGGTGCTGCTCGGCGTCCCGGGAGCGCCGGCCGGCCGGCTGCGGCTGGTGCCGGCGCAGGGCTCGCCCGCCGACGAGACGAGCCCGGCGGTGTGGGACCTCGGCGCCCGGCTGCTCGGGATCTACTCCCGCGACCTCGACGCCACCGCGGCCGCGATGGCCCGCGCCGGGGGAGCCCCGCGGCGCCCGGTGACCTACCCGTACGGCGAGGCGAGCCTCTCCGAGCTGGTCGGCCGGGGCCCGGACGGCGTGTGGTGGACGATCCCGCTGGCCGTGACCGGCGCGCACCGCCCCAGCGCGGCGTACGACGCGGACGCCGGCCGGCGTCACTCCGAGCTGCACACGGCCGTGCTCGTCGTGGCCGACCACGACGCCGCTGTCGCGTTCTTCGAGGCGGCCGGCTTCAGCACCCTCTTCGACGGCGCGATGTCGGGGGCTCCCTTCGACGAGCTCGTCGGCATGCCCGCCGACGCCGCGCTCCGCCTCGCCTTCATGGTCGGCCCCCAGCACCAGCCGGCCCGCCTGGAGATCATGTCGTTCACCGGCGTCCCGACCCGCGACCGCAGCGCGGACCCCGTCGGCATCCGCCGCCTCGTCCTGGTCGCCGACGACCCCGCGGCTACCCGCGAGGCGCTGGTCGCGGTCGGGGCCGAGGAGCTCGGTGACGGCGTCCTGCGCGGTCCGGTCGGTGTCGAGATCGAGATCGTCGCCGACGGGGCGCGATGAGCCCCACGACGCCCGGCCCGGTCGTGGTCGTGGTCGGCACCGGCGGCGCCGGTCTCGCGACCGCCATCACCGCGGCCGAGCACGGCGCCCAGGTGCACCTGGTCGAGAAGCAGGCCGGCATCGGCGGCATGCTGCACATCGCGAACGGTGAGTTCTCCGGCGCCGGCAGCCGGCGCCAGCGCGAGCACGGCATCGACGACAGCCCGCAGCGCCACCTCGAGGAGGTCGAGCGGATCTCCCACGGCCGCATCGACCGCGACCTGGCCGCGCTCTCGGTGCGTCACCAGGGCGAGACCGTCGACTGGCTCGACGACCTCGGCTTCGAGTTCCACCCCGACTGCCCCGGGCTGATCCACGGCCATGAGGTGTACGACGTCCCGCGCACCTACTGGGGCGTCGGGCACGGACGCTCGGTCATCACCGTCCTCCAGCGGCTGCTCGAGGAGCAGATCGCCGCCGGCCGGATCCGGCTGCACCTGTCCACCACGATGACCGGGCTGCTGCGTGATGGGTCCCGGGTGGTCGGGGTCGAGGTGGAGCACGACGGCCGCGCAGACTCCCTCGCCGGCGACGCCGTCGTGCTGGCCACCGGCGGCTACGACGCCAACATCGAGCTGCGCAACCGCTTCCTGCCCGAGGGGTGCCGTGACGTGCTCGTCGGCTGCCTCGACCACGCCACCGGCGACGGCCTGCTCGCCGCCGAGGCCCTCGGCGCGGCGGTCTCGGCCGACGGCTTCTTCCTCCCGGTGATGGGGCTGATCCCCGACAGCGCCCGGCCCCAGCACGCCGTGGACTACCGCGAGGCGTTCGTGGAGATGGCTCCCGCCTACCGCGCGCCCCACGAGATCTGGGTCAACCGCGAGGGCCACCGCTTCGTCGCCGAGGACACCACCAGCCCCGAGCACCGCGAGCGGGCGCTGATCCGCCAGCCCGGCAACGCCATGCACGTCATCTTCGACGCCGGCGTCGTCGAGCACGCGCCGGTCAGCCTGATCCGCAACCCCGCCGACGAGTGGACCCCCGCGCGCTTCGCCGAGGCCTGCCGCACCAGCCCGTGGGTGACCCGCGCCGACTCGCTCGCCGAGCTGGCCGCGTTGCTCGACGTCGACGCGGACGCGCTGGCCGCGAGCGTCGCGTCGTACAACGAGGCGGTCAGCAGCGGGAGCGACCCGCTCGGCCGGACCACCCTTCCCCGGCGCCTGGAGCAGGCGCCGTACTACGCCATCACCACCGTCGCCTCCTCGATCCTGTCCCGCGACGGGCTGGCGGTGGACACCTCGCTGCGGGTGCTCGACACCGCCGGCGAGCCCATCGAGGGGCTGCACGCGGTGGGCGAGGTGCTCGGCAACAACAGGTTCGCCGGGGACAACTACGTGGGTGGCATGAGCATCACCCCCGCCATGACGTTGGGCCGGCTGCTGGGTCGCCAGCTGGCCGGCGCCGGCACCGAGAAGGAGAGCTGACATGGGCGAGTCCCTCATCATCGGCGGCGTCGACGCCGCGTTCCTCGGGGTCAACGACCTCGCCGCCCAGCTCGAGCTCTACGTCGGCCAGCTCGGCTGGGAGGTCGTCGAGGAGGGCGTGCTCCCCGCCGCCGAGGCCGCCGCGCTCTGGGGCGAGGGGGTCGGTGACCTGCCGGTCACCGTGCTCAACGCCGCGGGTGCCCAGCACGGCCGGCTGGTCCTCCTCCAGGTCCCGGACCAGGAGGTTCCCGAGCACCCGCTCCAGGCCGACACCGGCCTGGTGGCGATCAACATGTACACCCGCGACATCGAGGTCAGCCACGCCACGCTGGCCGCCGCCGGGCAGCAGTGGCGCACCCCGCCGGCGACCTGGGCGGTGCCGCTGGGGGAGAAGCTGGTCTCGGTGACGCAGGGGTTCCTGCTGGCCCCCGAGGGGACCGACATCGTCTTCGTCGAGCCGGCCCAGGCTCGCGGCACCGCGGCCTGGGACGCCGACCCCGACCGGCACTACACCGAGCTCACCTCGGTGGTGTGCCACGTGCCCGACTTCGAGGCCGAGACCGCCTTCTGGGGACCCGACGGGCTGGGCCTGCAGAGCTGGTACGACGTGTCCTTCACCCACCCCGGCCTCGACGAGATGGCGTTGCTGCCCGCGGGCTCGGTCATGCGCCTGAGCTTCCTCGCCGGGCCCAGCACGGCCCGTCTGGAGGTCACCCGCCTCGAGAACCGGACCCTTGGCACCGACCGCCGGGACCGGCAGCGGACCGGTCGGCACCTCGGCCACACCGGCTGGCTGTTCAAGGTGAAAAACCTTGAAGAAACACTGTTCCGCGCGGAGCAGTTAGGCGGTACAGTTTGTACGAGAAACCAGGCGGGACCGTCGGTCCTCTTCGCCGGGCAGCCGGTGGCGTTCGTGGACACCCCCAACGGACTCCCGGTGACCTTCGTCGAGATCTCCGCCTGACGCGCGTGTCCGGGACGCGCGTCCGAGTGCCGTCGAGCAACGCAGCACCACGCACCACCACCACCCATCGAGAGAGAAGAGGCGCGTCTTGCGACCGCACGTGGAACTGATCCAGGAAGACGACTACGTCTGGCACGCGGCCGAGCTGCCGGGCGCCGAGGGCCGCGCGAGCGAGCGCCGCCTCTCGGTGGACGAGGAGGACGGCTCGTCCTCGCTGCGGGTCGACTTCCACACCGAGTGGGGCCGCAGCGCCGGCATCCACCACGCGAACACCGAGTACTACGTCCTCGAGGGCGAGATCGACTACGGCGGTCGCAAGATCGGCAAGGGCGGCTACGTCTACGCGCCCAAGGGCGTGCCGGTCGACTACCTCAAGGTCGCCGAGGGCACCAAGATCCTGCACTACCGCGAGTACGGCGACGCCGGCTTCGACGCGGTGGACTCCCTCGCCGGCGCCAAGGCCTGGGACGACGCCCGCGAGGACGTCATCGTCATCGACTCCGAGGCGATGAAGTGGGACGCCGTCCCCAACCCCGGCCCGATGCCCGGCCTGTACATCAAGTACCTGCACGTGGACCCGGTCACCGGCTTCTACACCCGCCTGGTCCACGCCCAGGAGGGCTGGTCGGACCACCGCCTCGCGCACCACCCGTGCTACGAGGAGGCGTACACGACCCAGGGCCACATGGAGTACAACTTCGGCACCCTGGACCTCGGCACCTACTTCTTCCGCCCCGCGCGGGTGAAGCACGGCCACTTCACCACCATGGAGGGTGGCGCCACCTGGCTGCTGCGCTCGGACGGCGAGCTGAAGAACTGGTACACCCAGAACGAGTGGGTGCGCTGGGGCGGCGACGGCGTCAACTACACGCCCGAGGGCCTCAACGAGGCGCCGCACGAGCCGGCCCGCTGGTCCTCCTCGACCCACGACCTCGCCGAGCCGTGGCGCTCGGACGAGGACATGCGTCAGATGACCGCCGCCTGGCAGTTCCAGATCGACCAGGGCCAGAACAACACCCCGGTCAAGCACCAGGGCCTGGGCGCGGACCCGTCGATCCTGGCGATCATGAAGGCGATGGACGCGGCCAACCTCCAGGGCGGCCACGGCCACGACCACGAGCACGGTCACGACCACTCGCACGACGACGAGCACGGTCACGACCACTCGCACGACGACGAGCACGGTCACGACCACGAGCACGGTCACGAGCACAGCCACGACGAGACCCCGGCCCGCGAGACCATCAACCTCGACTGGGGTTGGAGCGGCCGCGACGTCGAGCACCCCGACGAGCGCACCGGCAAGTTCGCGCACAACTGGGGCACCCGCGTCGACTGGAAGGACGGGGACCCCATCCCCGCCCCGATCATCTCCTCGCTGCCGGTCCGCAGCCGCTCGCGCGGCCGCTGGGACGGCGACGGCATGTGATCACCCGGTGCGCCCCACGTCGTACGGCGTGGGGCGCACCACCCCCTGGGGCTCCGGCCCCAGACCCGTTCGAGCCCGCCTCCGACCGAGGCGCCCCTGAGGAGTGAAGAGCGATCAGCACCGAGACCAGCTACGACGTCGTCGTCGTGGGAGCCGGCACCGCCGGGATCCCGTGCGCCATCCACGCCGCCCAGGGCGGCGCCCGGGTGCTGCTCGTCGACAAGGAGTCCAAGGCCGGCGGCACGCTCTTCATCACCGGCGGCCACATGGCGGCCGGCGGCACCAAGCGTCAAGCGGAGAAGGGCATCGTGGACTCGCCCGAGGCGCACCTCGCCGACGTCCGCGAGATCAGTGCCGGCACCGCCCGCGACGACCTGATCACGATCGTGGCCGAGCACTCCCCGCAGACCCTCGACTGGCTCCACGAGCGCGACTTCCCCTGGGCGCCGGAGACCCCGCGCATCGTCTACGGCCACGAGCCCTACAGCGTCGCGCGCACGGCGTACGGCAAGGACGAGGGCCTCTCGATCCTCGAGGTGCTGCGCGCCGAGCTCGACCGCACCGTCGCCGAGCACGACCTCACCGTGTGGACCCAGGCGCCGGTCATCGAGCTGCGCCAGGACGACGAGGGCCGGGTCATCGGCGTCTCGGTCCTGCGCGGCAGCGACGAGGTCGAGGTCGACGCGCCGGCCGTGGTCCTGGCGACCGGCGGGTACGGCGCCGACCCCGAGCTCTTCCTCGAGCTCGAGGGCGCGCCCCTCGTCTCCGCCGCCGCGAAGACCTCCACCGGCGACGGCATCCACCTCGGGATGTCCGTCGGCGCCCGCCTCCAGGGCGAGGGCACCTACCTGCCGACCTTCGGTGGGCTGCCCGACCCGCAGGCGCCCAACCGTGCCAACTGGAACGACCGGCAGCGGCTGACCAGCGAGCGGCCGCCGCGCGAGATCTACGTCGACGTGCACGGCAAGCGCTGGGTCGCCGAGGACGAGGAGTCCATCGACCAGAAGGAGCGGGCGCTGGCCACCATCACCGACCAGACCTTCTGGACGGTGTTCGACGACCAGGCCCTGAGCCTGTCCACCGGCACGCTCAACGAGATGGTCGTCGGCAAGGACCCCGACGCGGTCCGCGCCATGGTCAACAAGCGCCCGGGCCTGCACTCCGCCCCCACGATCGCGGAGGTCGCCCGGCTGGCCGGGATCGACCCGGACGGCCTGGAGGCGACGGTCGCGGCCTACAACGAGGCGGTGGCGAACGGCGTGGACCCGGAGTTCGGGCGCACCTACCTGCCCGCGCCGATCGCCGAGGGCCCGTTCTATGCGATCCGCAACCACGCGATCACGCTGGTGACCTTCCAGGGCCTCGACATCGACGCGGACTTCGCGGTCCGCGACGAGGCCGGCGAGCCGATCCCGGGGCTCTACGCCATCGGCGAGGTCATCGGCGCCGGCGCCACCTGCGGCAACAGCTTCTGCGGCGGGATGCTCGTGACACCGGCGCTCACCTTCGGGCGGCTGCTCGGCACCCGCCTCGCGGCCGGCTGAGCGGTACCGGCCCGATGCCCGCAGCCGACGACGCGCCCGCGCTGCAGTCCCTCGACGTCCCCGAGAGCAGCTGGCTCGACCTGACGATCCCGGGATCGGCGCCGCAGGTCCGGCTGTGCCGGCTGCACGCCGACCCCGTCTCCAAGGCCAGCGTCTCGCTGGTCAGGTTCCCGCCGGGATGGCGGCGCCCGGGGTCCGGGCACTACCTGCCGGCGGAGGAGTTCGTCGTGCTCGAGGGCTCGATCGAGGTGATCGGGACCCATCGGGTCGGTGACTACGTCTATCTGCCGCCCCGCACCCTGCGCGTCGACACGCGCTCGGAGGAGGGCGCCCTGGTGATCGCCTGGTTCTCCGGCGTGCCGGAGTGGGTCGCCGGCGAGCCGGCGGTGGCCGCCCCGCAGGACCCGGTCGCGCTGGATGCGCGCGGCGTCCTGCGCGCCGACGCCCCCGAGGTGCCCGGGGAGTACGCCGTGCTCGCCGACGGGCTCGGCGGCCCGCTGCACCACGACGCCGACCTGCTCGACCTCGACGCGCGCCTGTGGGGCTGGCTGCCGGCCGGCACCCGGCCGCCTGCCGGGCACGCGCCGCTGCACGTGCGTGCCTGGGGCTGAGCGCCCCTCCTCCGACGCCGGCGCGCCAATTACCTGACATATCCGCTGGCTCTTCCCAAGCCGCGGCCCGCGGTGGAGGATTCCCTCACCGATTCGGAATGACGTTTCGCGGTGCGGAATGACCTGACGTCGGCGGACACGCCCGCGTCGTCGTACCGGTGCGGCGACCGGCTCGGCGGTCCTCCCCCCAGGTTGCGCCCCTCACGCCACCGACCCGCGAAAGGCCGTGCAGTGACTGCCCTCTCCATCGACCACGTCTCCAAGAGATTCGGCCCGCCCGGGGCGCCCTTGATCCTCGGCGACATCGAGCTCGAGATCCCCGAGGGGCAGTTCGTCGCCCTGCTCGGGTCCTCGGGGTGTGGCAAGACCACGCTGCTGCGCATCATGGGCGGCCTCGAGACCGCCACCGGGGGACGGGTGGAGGTGGCCGGGCGCGAGCTCGGCAGCAGCGCCGCCTCGCGCCGCCGGGCGCTGGGGGACGTGGGCTTCGTCTTCCAGGAGCACAACCTGCTGCCCTGGCGCTCGGCCCTCGCCAACGTGCTGCTCCCGCTGGAGAGCCGCAAGGTGCCGCGCTCCGAGCGCCGGGCGATCGCCGCGGCGATGCTCGACGTCGTCGGCCTGTCGGCCGCCAGCGCCAAGCTGCCGCACCAGCTCAGCGGCGGGATGCGCCAGCGGGTCGCGATCGCGCGGGCGCTGTCCTACGACCCCTCCGTGCTGCTCATGGACGAGCCGTTCGGCGCCCTCGACGCGCAGACGCGGGACAACCTCAACCTCGAGCTGCAGCGGATCTGGCTGGAGAAGCAGAAGACGGTGGTCTTCGTGACCCACTCCATCCAGGAGGCGGTGTTCCTGGCCGACCGGGTGGTGGTGATGCAGGCCGGCCCGGGCCGGATCGTGGCGGACGTGCCGATCGAGCTCGAGCGGCCCCGCGGCATCGACGTGCTGGCGACACCGGAGTTCGCCCGCTACACCGGAGTGCTGCGCGAGGCGCTGGCCCACGACGCGGCCGGCGAGCACGGGAGCGCGGCATGAGCGCCCGGGGCTGGCTCGATCGCTACCTGGTGCTGGTGACCACGCCGCTGCTCGCGCTCGCGCTGATCGGCGGCTGGCAGCTCTACGTCGAGGTCAGCGACGTCTCGCCGTTCATCGTCCCGCCGCCGGGCGACGTGTGGACCGCGCTGCGCAGCCAGGTCAGCGACCCCTACATCTGGAAGGTGCACGTCTGGACGACCTTCGTCGAGACGGTGCTCGGGCTGCTGATCGGCGCCGTGATCGGGATCGGGTCCGGCTTCGCCATCGGCAAGTCCCGGATCCTGAACCTCGTGCTCAAGCCGTTCCTGGTGCTGCTGCAGGTGACGCCGAAGGTCGCGCTCGCGCCGCTGTTCGTGCTCTGGTTCGGCTTCGGAGAGGAGTCCAAGATCGCCCTCGCCGCGCTGGTCTGCTTCTTCCCGCTGATGGTCAACACCGCCTTCGGCATCCAGTCGCTGCCCCAAGGGCACACCGACATGGCCAGCTCGATCGGCGCCGGACGCCTCTTCCGCTTCGTGCGCGTCGAGGTGCCGCACACGATGGCCTTCATCCTCGCCGGCCTGGAGCAGGCGATCGTGCTGGCCACGATCGGCGCGATCGTCGGGGAGTACCTCGGCGGCGACAAGGGCCTGGGCCGCTACGCGCTGAACCTGCAGAACAACCTGCAGATCGACCTGCTGTTCGGCGCGATCGTGCTGATGGCGCTCTACGGGCTGGTGCTCTACCTGGCCGTGACGTCGCTCAAGCGGTTCCTCATCCCCTGGCACGAGTCCGTCCGGCTCGCCCGGCCCACCCACTGATCCCCCCGAAGCACAGGAGAATCCATGCACCAGAACGGACTGAGCCGCCGCAGCGTCCTCTCGTGGGCCGCCGGCCTCGGGGTCGCGATCCCCACCGCCTCGCTGCTGAGCGCCTGCGGCGGTGACAACGCGGGCGGCGGTGGCGGCGGGGGGACCGGGCGCACCTACCAGACGGCGCTGGGCTACAACGTCGGCAACTGCCCGGAGATGGTGGCCCGCGAGGCCGGCTTCTTCAAGGACCTCGGCCTCGACGTCGACGTGATCTCCTCGACCGGCACCCCGCAGGCGATGTCCGGGCTGATCGCCGGCTCGACGGCCTACACCCGCTTCCAGTCGATCAGCGCGCTGATCACGATCGCCAACGAGGACGCGCCGTTCGTCGCCATCGGGATGCCGGTGCAGCGCACGGCCTTCGAGCTGCAGTCGATGGCCGAGTCGCCGATCACCGAGATCGGCGAGCTCGAGGGCAAGGCGGTCGGCGTCGTCTCGGCCGGCGGCACCACCGACCAGCTGATCGACCTGATGGCCGTCCAGGCCGGCATCGACCCGAAGGCCATCGAGCGCAAGGTCACCGGCCTCGGCACCGCGGCGTACCAGTTCGCGGCGAAGGACGACGTGGCCGCCTGGATCGGCAGCGCGGCCGAGCGCGAGGCGCTCGAGGAGGCCGGCAGCGGCGTGCACGCGTGGAACTTCGACGACGTGATGCCGGTTCCCGCGGACACCTACCTCACCACCCGCGACGAGCTCGACCAGCACCGCGACGTCGTCGTCAAGGTGCTGGCCGGGTTCTACCAGGCACTGGAGTTCGTCTGCGAGGAGTCCAACGACTCCCAGACCATCGAGTGGATCCGCAAGTACAACCGCGAGATCACCCCGGAGGACGCCCAGGAGCAGCTCGACCTGGTGCGCCCGCTCTACCTCGCCCGCGGCCAGAAGCAGCTGATGGCGCTGCACCCGCAGGAGTGGGAGCAGATGCAGGACGCGCTGCTCGGCGCCAAGCTGATCACCCGGGAGGCCGACCTCTCCAAGGTCGTCTATCCCGACCTCCTCGCCGAGGCGAAGGCGCTGCTGTGAGCGCCCCTCGCTTCCGCGCCCTGGCCCTGCAGACCGCCTGCCATGCGATCAACGAGTGCCCCGACACCGCGTCAGCGCGCTCGGCGATGCTGGCCGCCGTCGACCGCATCCACGGGGAGGTGCTGGCCTCCCGGGCCAGCGTCGGCCAGGACCTGCGCCTGGTGGTGCTGCCCGAGTACGTGCTGTCCGGGCCGCCGATGGGGGAGGCCCTGCCGGTCTGGGCCGAGCGCGCCGCGCTGGACCCGGACGGGCCGGAGTACCAGCGGCTCGCGGCGATCGCCCAGGACGCCGGGGTGTTCCTCGCGGTCAACAACTACGAGACCGACCAGCACTTCCCGGGGGTGTACTTCCAGGCCTGCGTGATCTTCGGGCCGACCGGTGAGCTGCTGCTGCGCTACCGCCGGCTCAACTCGATGTGGGCGGTGACCCCGCACGACGTGCTGGACCGCTACCTGGAGATCTACGGCGAGGACGCGCTGTTCCCGGTCGCCGACACCGAGATCGGCCGGCTCGCGCCGATCGCCTCGGAGGAGATCCTCTACCCCGAGATCGCGCGCTGCTTCGCGATGCGGGGGGCGGAGATCTTCGTGCACAGCTCCTCGGAGGTGGCCAGCGGCCTGCAGTCGCCGAAGAACGTGGCGAAGCTGGCGCGCGCCCTCGAGAACAGCGCGTACGTCGTGTCGGCCAACACCGCCGGGCTCTACGGCACCTCGCTGCCCCCGCAGTCCGGCGACGGCAGCAGCAAGATCGTCGACCACCGCGGGTTGGTGCTGGCCGAGGCGGTCCAGGGCCCGTCGATGGCGGCCAACGCGGAGATCGACCTGGCCTCGCTGCGGGCGTTCCGGCGCCGGGTGGCCATGGAGAACGTGCTGGCGCGCCAGCGCTTCGAGCTCTACGCCCCGACGTACGCCGGGACGAGCGTGCACCCGGCCAACACCGTCACGGGTGTCCCGGACCGCGCGCACTTCCGCAGCACCCAGGAGAGCGTCATCCGCGGCCTCGAGGCCCGCGGCATCATCTGATCCCAGCCGAGGAGATCGCACATGAGCACCACCATCAACGACATCCTGCGCGAGAAGGTCGCCGGGGTGTGGGCGGGCACCTACACGGTGCTGCGACCCGACGGCACCCTGGTCGAGAAGTTCGACAGCCGCCAGGAGGGCCGGATGGCGGGCACCACCTGGACCGAGCGGGTCACCTACCTGCGCGCCGGGCAGGAGCCCTACGAGCACTACTACCACGCGACCGTCGAGGGCGACTCGGTCCGCTTCCACAACTCCGACATGTGGGGCGAGACCAGCCGGGTCGGCGCGGAGGCGGTGATCTTCTCCTTCGGGTGGAAGGACCGCCCCGACGAGCGGATCATCGAGGTCACCCGGCCCGACGGCGACTACCGGACCCGGGTCTGGCAGCACTTCGAGAACGGCGAGCTGAGCAAGCTCACGATCATCGAGGAGCGCCGGGTGCCCGGTGCTGAGGCGGTCCGCTGGGACCCCGAGCAGAACCCGGTCTGAGCCCGGTGCCAGGGACGATCCTCATCACCGGCGGCGGCACCGGCCTCGGTGCCGCGACCGCCCGGCTCCTCGGCGCGCTCGGGTGGACGGTGCACGTCGCCGGGCGCAGGGCAGCACCGTTGGACGCCGTCGTCGCGGAGGTCCGCGCGGGCGGCGGCCGGGCTGAGGCGCACGTGCTCGACGTGCGCGACGCCGAGGCCTGCGTCCGGGTGGTCGCGGACGTGGTGGCCTCCTCCGGGAGGCTCGACGCCCTGGTCAACAACGCCGGGGTGTTCCGGCGCGGCACCGCCACCGGGGTCAGCGCCGAGGACTGGTCGACGACCCTCGAGGTGAACCTCACCGGCGCGCTGCACGCCCTGCAGGCCGCCGTCGCCCAGATGCGGTGCCAGGCGCCGGTCGACGGCTGCCGCGGGCAGGTGCTCAACGTCAACTCCGGCGCCGGGCTGCGCGGCTACGAGCCCGGCGCCGCCTACACCGCCTCCAAGTTCGGCCTGCTCGGGCTCTCCGACGCGCTGCGCCTGGAGGTCGCGCCCGACCAGGTCAAGGTCACCGACGTGGTGGTCGCCGCCGCGGTCGAGAGCGACCTCTCGACCGGCGGCTCGGTACGCCGGCTGCCGGCGCTCACCGTGGCGCAGGTCGTCCTGAGCGTGCTGACGATGCCCGGCGCCGCCGTGCTCAGCCGGGTCGACCTCACCCAGCTGCCCGAGCCGCCGACCCTGCCCTGATCACCACCGACGGGGCCCGACCGGGCGTCCGTCCCCGCCGTACAGCAGAGGAGCACGAGAGTGGAGCACGAGATCGTCACCGCGGTGAGCGACGTACGCGCCCGGGTCGCCGACTGGGTGGCGCGCGGCGTGGAGGGCCGCATCGAGGTCCTCGCGCAGTGGGCGGATGAGCTGCGGGCCCGCCGTACCGAGCTGGTGGCAGGGCTGGTGGCCGACACCGGCCGGATCGCGCTCTCCGAGATGGAGATCGACTCCGTGCTGGCCTCCATCGAGCGCCAGTCGGGGTGGGCCCGCGACCTGCTCGGCGGGCCCTCGGGCCGGCCGAGCAGCGACGGCAGCGTGCTGATCACCGACGCGCCCGTGCCGCTCGGCGTGGTCGGGGTGATCTCGCCGTGGAACTTCCCGCTCCAGCTCGCCCTCATCGACGCGGTCCCCGCGCTGCTGGCCGGGTGCCCGGTGGTCGTGAAGCCGAGCGAGGTCACCCCCGGCTTCGTGCCGGCGCTGCAGGCGAGCATCGCCGCGGTCCCGGGCCTGGCGGAGGTGCTGGTCGTCGTGGAGGGCGGCCCGGAGGCCGGTCGGGAGCTGGTGTCGTGCGTGGACGCGGTCTGTTTCACCGGCAGCGTGCGCACCGGGCAGGCCGTGGCCGTCGCGGCCGCGGAGGCGTTCGTGCCGTCGTTCCTCGAGCTTGGTGGGAAGGACGCCGTGATCGTCGCGGCCGACGCCGACCTCGACATCGCGAGCTCGGCGATCCTGTGGGGCTCCACCGCCAACACCGGGCAGTCGTGCATGTCCCTGGAGCGGGTGTACGCCGAGCGCGCGGTCGCCGAGGAGCTCGTCGAGCTGATCGTGCGCAAGGCCGCCGCGGTGCGGCTCGCCGTACCGACCCCCGCCGACGGCGAGATGGGCCCGTTCATCGATGCGCGGCAGGCGGCGGTCGTCGCCGAGCACATCCGGGACGCGGTCGAGCGCGGTGCCGTGGTGCGCCACGGGGGCGAGGTCGAGGAGCACGGCGGGCGGCCCTACCTGCGCCCCACCGTGCTGTCCGGCGTCGACCACACGATGACGGTGATGACCGAGGAGACCTTCGGCCCGGTGATCCCGGTGATGGCCGTCGACGACCTCGACCAGGCGGTCGCGCTGGCCAACGACACCCGCTACGGGCTCTCGGGTGCCGTCTTCGGCAGCCGTGAGGTCGCCCAGGGCGTCGCCGCCCGCCTCGAGGCGGGCGGCGTCAGCATCAACGACGTGTGCCTGACCGGTCTGGTCCCGGAGGGGGAGAAGCAGGCGTTCAAGCTCTCCGGTCTCGGCCCGAGCCGGATGGGCCCGGCCTCGGTGCGCCGCTTCCTGCGCCAGCGGGTGCTGCTGACCCGCGAGGAGCCGAAGCTGCAGCCGTGGTGGTACGAGGCCTGAGCCCCGCGTCACCTCTCGCACCTCACCAGGGCTGGATGCCCTCGTCGTCGCGGAAGGTGCCGGTCGGTCCGCCGTCGGGCAGCGTCGCGAGCTGGAGGAAGACCGCGGCGCCCTGCTCGGGCGTGCGGTGGCCCTGGAAGCCGTTGAGGTCGGTGGCGACGTAGCCGGGGCAGCCGGCGTTGATGAGGATGCCGGTGTCGGCGAGCTCCTTGGCGTACTGGATCGTGACGGCGTTGAGGAAGGACTTGGATGGCGAGTACGCCGCCGAGATCGGGCCGACGGCATCGGCCTGGGCGGTCTGCAGGGTGAGCGAGCCGACCGTGCTGGAGACGTTGACGATGCGCGGTGAGGTCGCGCGACGCAGCGTCGGCAGCATCGCGTTGGTCACCCGGATCACGCCGACGACGTTGGTGTCGACGACCGCGAGGACCAGCTCGGGGCTCACCCGGGTCGGCTCCTGCGGCACCCCGCCGGTGACGCCGGCGTTGTTGACGAGCACGTCGAGGCCGCCCTGGGCCTCGAGCTGGGCGGCCGCGGCGGCGACGCTGGCGTCGTCGGTGACGTCGAGGGGTACGCCGAACACGTCGAGGCCCTCGGCACGGAGCTTGGCCACGGCCTCCTCGCGGCGGCCGGTGTCGCGGGCACCGAGGCCCACGCGGAAGCCCCGGCGGGCGAGGCCCGCGGCGATCTCGTAGCCGATGCCCTTGTTGGCGCCGGTGACCAGCGCGGTCCTCGGCTCTGTCTGGTTGTCCTGGTTGGTCTGGGTGCTGTTCTCGGTGTTGTTCTCGGTCATGCCTCGATCCTGTTCGCCACGCGCCGGGCGGGTCCAAGACCGATCGGGTGCTGCTCGATACCGGGGAGGTATCGCACCAGGTGGGGGTAGCCTCCGAGAGATGGAGACCCGCGAGCTGCGCTACTTCCTCGCCGTCGCCGAGGAGTCGCACGTCGGCCGGGCCGCCCAGCGCCTCGGGATGGCCCAGCCGCCGCTGTCGCGCGCGATCGCCGGCCTGGAGCGGCGCCTCGACGCCGACCTGTTCGTGCGTACGCCGCGGGGGGTGAGCCTCACCAGCGCGGGGGAGACCCTGCTGCGCGAGGGGCGCGCCGCGCTGCGCCGCGGTCGAGGCCGCGAGCGGCGCACCCGGCGTACCGCCGCGGCCGGGGCCCGGGCCCCGGTGATCCTCACCGCCAAGGCGGGCGCGTCGAGCGAGCTGATGGCCAAGCTGCTCGACGCCTATGCCACCGAGCCCGACGCCGTCGACGTCGAGGTCGTGCTGAGCCCGCCCGGACATCAGGCCGCGATGCTGCGCGACGGGCGCGCCGACGTCGCGATCCTGCACCAGCCCTTCGACGACACGAGTGGGTTCGACCTGGACCCGCTCACCGTCGAGGACCAGGTGCTGATCCTGCCCGCCGGTCACGCGGCCAGCGCCCGGACCGAGATGACGGTGGCCGAGGCCACCTCGATCCCGGATCTGCCGCTGCCGCGGTGGCCGCACCTCGACGGCACCTACCCCGACGGACCCGGCCCCGAGCTACGCGACCTGACCCAGGTGCTCCAGCTGGTACGCCTCGGCCGCACCGCGCTGGTGCTGCCCGAGTCCGCGCGCGCCAACCTGCGTGACGGCCTCGCCGTCGTACCGCTCACGGACGCGCCGCAGGTCACCACCGTCATCGCCTGGCCGCCGCACAGCACCTCGCCCGCCGTCGCCGGTCTGGTGCGGACCGCCGGGCGGTTGTGAGGGGCGCAGCCAGCGCACGATGATCGCCCGCTCCGGCCTGATCAGGGCTTGTGCTGAGGGTGCGGAGCGGATCCTTCAACTCCAAGCGTCGGGCCGCGTGGTCGTTGCCTCGCCACCCGTCTGGTCAGGATCTCCGTGCCCAACTGGAGAGCCACGGCCACAGCGCCGAGGCCCAGTAGAAGAGCCCGGAACGATCCGAACCCGTCGAGGAACACGGCCCCGACGGTCGCAGCAGGGAGGACGACCAGGGCAAGGAGTCTGAGCGCCCACCAGCGTCGAGAACGCGGCGCACGGAAGACCGGCGACCGGGGGATCGCCTCGCCGGGCAGCTCTTCGAGGAACGCCGCAAACGGGGTACGCCCGATCAGCTCCTGCCGACCCGGATGCCGATGGATCTCCCCATCGTCTCCGTCCAAGAACCCCGCAGGGACAGGGATCTTCAGCTGCTCGACTGCCGCCCGCCACGACTGTTGGGGGTCGCCCCCGCCACGCAGAACGGCCGTCAGGCGGTGCGGATCCACGCCGAGCAGCGGTCCTATCCGGTCGGCAGTCGCACGAGCTCCCTCGAGGTCCAGCAGGTCCAATGAACTCGCGGACCATGCCGCGGTCCCTGCCTTCTCACCATGGCTCCACACGGAGATCGTGCAGCGGTGACCGCGTCGCAGCACCACCGTGACACCAGCTCGGCGGCTCACTGATTCCGCCAGTGTGTCGAGGTGCGCCTCCCTCGGATCCAGGCACGCCAGCCACGTCCAGCCAGGATCGTGCGCAGGGACCAGGACGGTGCCGAACCTCTGGTGGCGAGAGGCCTCGGCAACGGTGCCCCGCGGCCCACGGACTGCCGCCAGTTCGACGCTCATCGATGACCGGCAGCGATGTGTGTCGCGACCACGTCCCGAAGGCTCAGGAACTCTGTGCGTGCATCACCGAAGTAACGCCACGGGTAGGACGCCGCCCGCGCGCCGATCGCGATGAACTGCGCATGAGCCGGGGCGAACTCCTTCTGGGCCAGGTGGACCCAGGCGAGCATGTTGCGGGTCTCGGCCACGCCGGCAGGGTCGGCGGTGTCGATTGATTCGATCCAGGCCGTTGCGCGCTCCACCGCCCCGTCGCGGTAGCTCATCCATTCCGTGCGGTCCCTCTCGGTCGGGTCGAAGAGGTACTCCGTGAAGGCGACCAACGGCAGGGTGTGCAGTCGCGACGTCGCGGGGCGCCCAGCGCTCGCTTGCTCTGCGTACTGGAACATCGCCTCGCGACTCCCGTGGTGCTTCGGTGTCAGGTAGATCAGTGCGGAGCGGTGTCCGAGGAAATGGTCGGGATCGATGTCCACCAGGGTCGCGCGGCAGGCGTCGAAGTCGATCGCGTGGGCGTCGAGTCCCTTTGCGAGCACCAGCACCTGCGCCCATGGCTCGGGGTCTTCGGGCGCCGCAGCCATCGCGGCCTTCAACACCGCTGTGGCGTCGTCCAGCAGGGCCAAGAAAGCGCGTACCTGATCTTCTTCCAACAGGATCGCCCGATCGTCGCCCCTGACGTTCCATGCCTCGAGGATCATGCAGGTCGCGCGCACGAGGAGCTGGTCGGGACAGTGCGGGTCGGCCCGTCTCCAGTCCTCCAGCCAGGTGGGGAAGATGGACGCTCTGCGAGCAAGGTGTGCCACCGCCTGGCTCCGAGCAGCCCAGTCACCCCGCAGACGGAGTGCAGCAAGGAGGTCGGCCGCGGGCCCGAAGAGGCCGACTCCAGCTGCCGCGAGGGCATCGTGGAGAAAGGCCTCCGGCAGGTCGGTGACGACCTCGTCGTCCGGTACAAGCTGGGCTCTGATGCGGTCGCCGTTGCGATACAGCGCAGCAGTCCGCCGCAGGTTGTCAAACATGGCCCCCCTCAGGTGATGCCTCAGCGATGCTAGTTCGTCGTGGCATGGCGCGCTGACGCTCGACCAGGTCGCGCACATGTCAGGGGTCACATGCCCGGGAGATGTCACACGGCATGGCTGCCGGCAGGCGAACGCCAAGACGGTCGTGAAGGGCCGGTCGGCCTAGCAGCGTCGGTGGAAGGCGAGCTTCCCGTCGGGCAGGTGCTTGGTCTCGTACGCCGGGTCATGGGCGCGGGCGTGGTGGCGGGGGCAGAGGAGCCGGCCGCTGGCCACGCTGGTGCCGCCACCGCGGGACCACGGGACGTCGTGGTGGGCGTGGCACAGGCCGGGTGGCCAGTCGCAGCCTTCGGCGGTGCAGCCGCCGTCGCGTAGGGCGAGGGCGACGCGGTGGGTCTTGGTGTGGAAGCGGCGCTTGCGGCCGACGTCCAAGGGGCGGCCCTGGCCGTCGAGGACTGCGGGCACGATCCCCGCCTCACACGCCAGCCGTCGCGCCTCGGTCGCGGAGATCGTTTCGCCGGTGTGCAGGTGGGCCGCGCGCAGCCCGCCGATCAGGGAGTCGAGGGGCATCGTGATGACGATGGTGGCGGCGACACCGCCGGCATCGGGGAGCCGGTCGGTCGGGTAGCGCTCGAGGTACTCGCAGAACGCCTGGCCCATCCGCTCCGGACCCGGCCGCCGCTCAGCCCCGATAGGTCCGGCGCCGTTCACGGCGTGCTGGTGCTTCGGAGCGGCAATGGCGAGGAGAGCGGCGCGCAACATGGCCGCGTGGTGGGTGGGGATGGTGAACCGGCCGTGGGTCTTGCCGTGCCCGTCATCGGACATGGTCAGCCGGGCGGCGGCACGCGCGGCGGCCTCCTCACGCTCGAGTCGGGCGGCTTCGGCGGCGTCGGCATGCTCAGGCGCAGCGACCTCGACCAGCCGCTTGGCCAGCCGACGCAGCGTGATCGCGTCGTGCTCGCCCGCCTGCTCCAGGAGGAACTCCTCGGCCTTGGCCCGGATCTCGTCGTCGACGACCTCGGCGGGGAGGTCATCGACGGCGTCGATGATCACCTGGGCCTGGTCGAGATGGATCCGCCCCGCAGCCAACGCGTCGCGGACACCGTCGTGGTGGCCGGTGTCCAGGGCCCGGGCCAGGCGCATCAATCGGTGGGTCTCTGGGCGGGTGAGACGGGAGTGGTGCGCCCACCAGTTCGCGGTGCTCGTGGCACCCACCGCGTCGCCGACCTCGACGGCATGGGCGTGGGCCGCGACCCGCAACCGGAGCTCCTGCAACCGATCGATCTCAGACGTCAGCTCCAGCAGCGTTGCCCCGGCCTCGGCTTCGCTCAGCGACCACACCGGCGCACCCGCAACCGCGTCGAGCGCCTCGTGCACGCACGCCACCGCCGCAGCCACCGGGTGGCCGGATCGGGGTGCGAACGAGGGTTCCATGGACCTACTCAACCACCCACCACCGACAGTCCCGACCAGTCGTTGTCGCAGGTCAGAGCGCCTGTGGACAACCGCCCGTCAGCCCGCGCGCGGGCTCACCGTGGCTTCGGCACCCGGTCCAGGTTCTCCCGCGCCCGACGGCGCAGGAGGGCGCGCTCGCTCTCGTTGCGGGTACGCGCGGCCGCCTCGGCGAACGACCTCTCCGCCTGCTCATGAAGGCCAGCCCGCTCCAGCAGGTCGCCGCGCACGCTCGGCACGAGTGGTGAGTCGCCGAGCGCCTCGGCGCCCACTTCCGACAGCACGGCCAGCCCTGCGTCCGGACCGAACGCCCGACCGTGCGCCACGGCGCGGTTCACCTCGACGACCGGCCCGGGCGCGGCGCGGGCCAGGACGTCGTACAGGGCCGCGATCCGGCGCCAGTCCGTGTCCTCGGCCCGCGCGGCGCGGGCGTGCTCGGCGGCGATCGAGGCCTGCAGGACGTACGTGCCGACCGGCTTGCCGCGCGCGGCGAGCTGCTCGGCGCGTCGCAGGGCGGCCAGACCGCGCCGGATCAGCGTCGTGTCCCAGCGCGTCCGGTCCTGCGCCTCCAGGAGCACCGGTGCGCCGGAATCGTCGAGCCGGGCGGCCGTCCGCGAGCCCTGGATCTCCAGCAGCGCCTGGAGCCCGAGCACCTCGGGCTCGTCGGGCGCGAGTGCGGCGAGCATCCGGGCCAGCCGCATCGCCTCGTTCGACAGGTCGGGGCGCATCCAGTCGGTGCCCGAGGTGGCGGTGTAGCCCTCGTTGAAGATCAGGTAGATCACCGCCATGACGTCGTCGAGGCGCCGGGTCCGCTCCGCCCCCGTGGGCAGCTCGAACTCCGCGCGCGCCTCGGACAGGGTCCTCTTGGCCCGCGAGATCCGCTGGCCCATGGCGGACTCGGTGGCCAGGAACCCGCGGGCGATCTCGGCGGTGGTGAGCCCGCCGACGAGTCGAAGCGTCAGCGCCGCGCGGGTCTCGGCGCTCAGGACGGGGTGGCAGGTCAGGAAGATCAGCCGCAGCACGTCGTCCTCGATGTGGTCGACCTGAGCGTCGAGATCGGGCATCGCAGCCTCCTCTCCCTGGCCGGCGTGCCCGAGCTCCTCGACCTTGCGGCGCAGCACGTCGGCGCGCCGGAAGTGATCGATGCCGCGCCGTTTCGCGGTGGTCATCAGCCACGCGCCAGGGTTCTGCGGTACGCCGGCCGTGGGCCACTGCTCGAGCGCAGCGACCAGGGCGTCCTGCGCCAGGTCCTCCGCGAGCTCCACGTCCCGGGTGATCCGGGTCAGCGCGCCGACGAGGTGGGCCGACTCGGCCCGCCACGCGGCGACGATGGCTTCGCCGGGGTCCTCCGAGCTGGTCGCTGCCGGCACGCTCCCAGCGTAGTGAGTCCCGGTCGTCAGGGGCTCCGGTTCACTCGCCCGGCGCCTCCGGGCCCTCCGAGATCTGGCGCAGGGTCGAGATCACGGTGGCCTCGGGCCAGTGCTTCGCATGCAGCTCGGCGAACTGCTGCTGGTCGGCCACGGCCTCCTCGACGGTGTCGTACTGCAGGAGGGACCAGCCGCCGACCACCTCCTTGGCCTCGGCGTACGGTCCGTCCACCCGGCTGACGTCGCCCTGACGGACCACGAAGTTCACGGCGTCCTCGGTGCCGTACAGGCCGCCGCCGTCGAGGAACACACCGTTGGCGGCCCGCTCGCCGATGTAGGTGTCCATCGCGTCGAACAGCGACTGCGGCGGCATGCCGATGCCCTCGGCCATCCTCACGAATCCCATGAAACGCGGCATCTCGATCAATCCTCTCGTTGGCTGCTTCTCGCACAGACGTCGAACGGCCACCCGGTTCTTCGACATCGGATCTCGGGGGTTCTCCTCGCCGCGAACCTCCGGGCATCGACACCAGCCCCGCGTCGGCGAATGATGAGCCGAGTGACGCGCAGCCCGGAGCAACGCACGGGCGCCGGAGCCGACGATGCGGTCGCCCCGGCGCAGCTGTCGGCGCGGGACTGGCGAGAGCTCATACGTCGAGCCGGGGGCCACCTGATGGAGGCGCGCCTTCCGTACCTCAGTGCCGGGGTCGCGTTCTTCGCGGTCTTGTCGGTGGCACCGATGCTGGTGACCGCGCTCTCGGTCTACGGCGCCCTCAACACCCCGGCCCAGGCGCGGAGCCAGCTGGCGCAGATGGCACAGGTGCTGCCGCCGCAGGTGCACGTGCTCGTCACCGACCAGCTGACCAGCATCACGACCGCCTCGACGGAGGTGCTGACGGTGCGCGGTGTGGTCGGGCTCGTGCTCGCGCTGTGGACCGCCACGACCGCCGCGGTGGCGCTCATCGACGCGCTGACCGTGGCCTACCACGAGACCGAGACCCGGGGCTTTGCCCGGCGTACGCTCCTGGGCCTGCTGTTCGTCCTGGGCGGCGCGCTCCTGCTGGGCGCGGTGATCGCTCTCGCCGGCGTGATCTCCCGAGCCGCAGACGATGCTCCGGGCTTCGTGCGAGCCGCGGTGGCGGTGCTCGCGTGGCCGGCGGCCGCGGTGCTGATGAGCACGATGCTGGCATTCCTCTACCGGTTCGCCCCGGACCGGAGGGACCCGCAGTGGCGATGGACGACGTGGGGAGCCGTGGGCGCCACCCTGCTGTGGGCGGCGACCTCCGCCGCGCTGTTCGCCTACGTGCAGAACCTCGGCACCTACGGGACCACCTACGGCTCGCTGGCGGGGGTGGCCATCAGCATGTTCTGGCTCTGGCTCACCGTCCTGCTGGTCGTGTTCGGGGCGGCCGTCAACGGGGAGTCGGAGCGGCAGACCCGGCGCGACTCCACGACCGGCCCGGAGCGGCCGCTCGGCGAGCGCGGCGCGGTCGTCGCCGACAGCACGCCGACCCACCTCGACCAGCCCTGACCGCCGCTCAGGCCGCATCGAGGAAGGCGCGGACGCGTGCCACCGCCTCGGTCCGGCTCTGCACCCCGAGACGGAGGAAGACGTTCTCGAGGTGCTTGCGGACCGTCGCCTCGGAGACTCCGAGGGTGCGGGCGATCTGCGCGTTCCCGGCTCCGGTGGCCACCAGGCGCAGGACCTCCCACTGACGGGGGGTCAGATGGGGCTCGCCACGAAGCTCCCGGGCTCGCCGGGTGTGCAGCTCCGCCAGGTGCGGGCGAACCAGCGCGAGCATCGCCTTCTCGTGATCGGAGAAGTCGGGCTCATCCTTGCGCCAGAGCAGGAGACGTCGGTCCAGGCCCCCGAGCGGTGGCAACGGGACCAGGAGCTCGTCCTTCACACCCATGTCGTGGAGCAGCGAGCCGAAGGGAGTGTTGGCGTACGCCCGGCCGCGTGAGATCTCCGCGTGGTGGACCAGGGTGGAGTGGTCACCGGTCCTCAGCGGGCCCGCGCAGCCGTGCTCCCCCCAGAACTGCTGCCAGAACAGCGTCAGGTACTCGTCGGTCGTCCCGACGACCTCCTCGCGTTCCACCCCGCTGTCGTTCACGCACAGGGTCCAGACCCGCTTCTCGGCGACGTCCATCAGCTGGAAGGTGATGTCGAAGCACGGGATCAACTCGCGCAGGCCGGCGAGGACATCGGCGTAGAAGATGTCGTCGGCGGCAGCGGGTCGGCACCGATCGAGGACGTCCAGCAGGGCGCACAGGTCATCACAATCGGTGGCTGCCCCACTGTCTGACACGGCGCTACCTCCGTTGCGTCCGTGCCCACCACACTACGACCACCGGGCAGGCTGCGGCATGCGCGATATCGCGTACGTCGATCCGCCAACGGCGAACGTCGCATTGGCGTCTCCGCGGGGCCGGGTGCACCGTCGGAGCATGTCCACCGCACCGATCACCCGCCGAGGGGCCGCCGGCATCGCCGCGGCAGCCACAGGCCTGGTGGTCGCTGCCCTGCCGGTCGCCACCCTCGCCAGCGCCCACGTCGAGCCGGCACCTCCCGACGTCCCCGCCCACATCGACCGCACCGACAACCGCACCGACGGCGACGGTGACTACAGCACCGGCGGCAGCCACGTCGAGCGAGGCTGCTTCATGGTGCGCTCCAGCTGGGGCGAGGGCGGCGAGCACGTGCCCCGCTGCTACACCTACATCCGCAACAGGCCGGCGGAGCTGCGCTGAGCGACGGCCTGCCGGTGCTGCGCTGATGCGCCGCCGCCTACCTGTTCATGGCTTGTAGACGATGTGGAACCGATGGTCCAGCTCCTCGGTGATCAGTCGGATCAACCGTGCCGCTTCCGCATCCAGTCTGGCGCTGCCTCCGGCTTGGCACATCGCGACCCCACGCCACGACGGCGGCAGCAAGCGCCTCGCTGATGCCCCACTCACGGACCAGATCCTCGCCGTCCACGAAGATCGCACCGTCCTGGTCCCACAGCGGTACGTCGACGGTGTCCTCGGACATGAACTTGATCTGTGCGCTGTCGCGAGGGCCTTCCCAGGGTTCGTCGTCATCGGCGCTGTATCCCGCACGCGGGAGCGCGTGCCAGCCCAAGCTCGCGTCGGGAGAGAGGATTCGGTCCGGGGGCGGTTCGCGCATCGCAGCATTGTGGTCTGCCTCAGGCTCCGCCGCGATCAACTTCTGCACAGGCCGCGCGATGTGCTCGTGAAGGTGCGTCCTTCTGTCGCTTATGAGGAACCAGCGCGGTCGGCCTAACAGCGCCGGTGGAAGGTGAGCTTCCCGTCGGGCAGGTGGGTGGTGTCGTAGGCGGGGTCGTGGGCTCGGGCGTGGTGGCGGGGGCAGAGTAGGCGGCCGCTGGCCACGCTGGTCGCACCGCCGCGCGACCAGGGCAGGTCGTGGTGGGCGTGGCACAGACCGGGTGGCCAGTCACACCCTTCGGCGGTGCAGCCACCGTCGCGCAGGGCGAGGGCGACGCGGTGGGTCTTGGTGTGGAACCGGCGCTTGCGGCCGACGTCGAGGGGGCGGCCTTCGCCGTCGAGAACGGCCGGCACGATCCCGGACTGGCAGGCGAGGCGCCGGGCTTCGGAGGCGGAGATGGTCTCGCCGGTGTGCAGGTGCGCCGCACGCAGCCCGCCGAGCAGCGAGTCCAGGGTCATCGTGACCACGATGGTCGCGGCGACGCCGCCGGCGTCCGGGAGTCGGTCGGTGGGGTAGCGCTCCAGGTACTCACAGAACGCCTGCCCCATCCGCTCCGGACCCGGTCTGCCCTCCGCTGTGCCAGGGCCGTTCACCGCGCGCTGATGCTTCGGCGCCGCGATCGCCAACAGTGCGGCGCGCAGCATCGCTGCGTGATGGGTCGGGATCGTGAACCGGCCGTGGGTCTTGCCGTGCCCGTCATCCGACATCGTCAGCCGGGCCGCGGCACGCGCGGCGGCCTCCTCACGCTCGAGTCGGGCGGCCTCGGCGGCGTCGGCCTGCTCGGGAGCAGCGACCTCCACCAGCCGCTTGGCCAGACGACGCAGCGTGATCGCGTCGTGCTCACCCGCCTGCTCCAGGAGGAACTCCTCCGCACGGGCTCGGATCTCCTCGTCGACTACGTCGGCGGGCAGGTCATCGACCGCGTCGACGATCACCTGCGCCTGGTCCAGGTGGATCCGACCGGCCGCCAGGGCCTCACGAACACCCTCGTGATGGCCGGTGTCCAGCGCCCGGGCCAGACGCATCAACCGGTGCGCCTCGGACCGGGTCAGACGCGACTGGTGCGCCCACCAGTTCGCGGTGCTCGTCGCCCCCACCGCGTCACCGACCTCGACACTGTGGGCGTGCGCGGCCACCCGCAGCCGCAGCTCCTGCAACCGGTCGATCTCGGCGCCCAGGTCCAGCAGCGCCGCCCCGGCCTCCGCCTCGCTCAACGACCACACCGGCACATCGGCAACCGCGTCCAGGGCGTCGTGCACGCACGCCACCGCCGCGGCCACCGGGTGGCCGGATCGGGACGGACGAGGTGCTTCCATGGACCTACTCAACCACCGACCACCGACAGTTCTGGCCGACGTTCTCCCAGGTCAGAGCACCTGTGGACAACCGCACGGAGCCCTCCGACAGCCCCCAGGGCAGGGCTGAGCTCAGCCCTCGAGCGTGTAGTCGAGCAGCAGCCGGTGGGTCCCGTCGGCGTCGACGACGATGCCACCCGTGCCGGCGATGCCGGAGAGGTCCCCGGCGCCGCTGTGCGGGACGATCACGAGGTGCTCGTCGAAGCGGTCGGTGCCGTGCGTCGACGCCGCGTGCACCACGTTGAAGGTGCCGCGCCGTCCGCCGAGCACTCCGTCGACGGCCTCGACGGCGGCGTACGAGCCGTGCCCGGTGTCGGGATTCAGACAACCCAGGAACCAGGTCACCGAGTGGCCGGCCAGGTCTCCCTGGAAGGTCTTGACCAAGTGGGCGAGAGCCGCAGGCGCGGACGTCTCCGGGACCGGCGTGCTGCCCACGGTGGTGGGGGAGCCCACCGGAGTCCAGTCGGAGACCGTGAAGGTCGAGGTCGCGTGCATGGAACGACGCTAATGACCCCGGGCGACGTCGGCCACCACGAATCCGGCGGCCGTCGTACGACGACGGGCCCGGCCCACCGCGAGGTGGACCGGGCCCGACGGCGTACGACGCAGCTCAGCCGGCGAGCGTGCCCGGCTTGAAGACGCCCAGGAACGAGGCGATCAGGACCAGCACCCAGATCGAGTAGACCCACGGCACGGCGCGCTTCATCGCGCCGCCGATGCCGGCCTCGACCTCGGGGGTGGAGCCGGTGGTCATCAGGGCACCGAACGCGGGCCCGAACGGTCGCAGCGCGACCCGGATCATGATCCCGCAGAAGATGCAGAGGGCGTAGGCGATGATCTTGCCGGCCAGCCACTTCGGGTTGGTGTCGACGCCGAACGGCGAGTCGACCACGAGGGCGTAGCAGGCGGCGGCCAGCAGCCCCACGGTGATGGCGATGCGGACCACCCAGTCGGCGCGGTAGGCCAGGTCGGCGTGCTTCGCGGGGGACTTGAAGAAGGCGATCAGCATGATCGCCAGCCAGGCGAGCGAGCCGACCCAGGCGAGCACCAGCGGCCACCCGTAGAAGATGTCGCGGCCGATGTCGCCGGCCGCCATCAAGGTGACACCGCTGGGCAGCATCAGGATCAGGCAGACCCGCGGCGCGAGGTCGACCATGTGCATGATCTTCATGGCCGTCGCGCGGGCGGCCGGCGTGATGCTCGGGTCGACCACGAACTTGCTGGAGTAGAACACTCCGAGGTCGCTGCCCAGCCAGTAGGTCACCAGCAGGATGTGCAGGAGGATCGCGAAGCTGTGCAGGTCGAAACCGACTGCGGGTTCGATCATCGCAGCGAGGTCCATGGGTCTCCGTTCGAGGGCAAGACGGGGTGGGGAGCGCCGCGCGGGCGGCGGCTCCGAGGCAGGGGCAGGTTCAGAGGTGGATGTCGCGCTTGACGACCTTGCCCGCGGCGTTGCGGGGCAGGGCGTCGGTGGTCGACCAGCGGCGGGGGATCTTGAAGCCGGCGAGGCGCTCGCGGCAGAACGACTCCAGGTCGTCGGTGTCGAGGGTCGCGCCGGGCGTCAGGACCAGCACGGCGGCGACCTCCTCGCCCCACTTCTCCGAGGCCACGCCGAGCACGGCCGCCTCGGACACGCAGGGGTGCTCGGCCAGGACGTCCTCGACCTCGCGCGGGTAGACGTTGATGCCGCCGGACACGATCATGTCGCTCTTGCGCCCGACGATGTGGATGAACCCGTCCTTGTCGAGCGAGACCAGGTCGCCACAGGTCACGAAGCCGTCCGCGGTGGTGCAGCGGGCGGTGGCGTCGGGGTTCTTGAAGTAGCCGTTCATCAGGTACGGCGAGCGGCTGAACAGCTCGCCGCTGCCGCCCGGGCCGACCTCGGCGCCGGCCTCGTCGATGACGCGCACCTCGGTCATGAACCACGGCTGGCCCACCGACCCGGGACGCCGGGTCGCCTCGTCCGGTCGCAGGTTGGTGATGATGCCGCTCTCGGTCGAGCCGTAGAGCTCGTGGACGTCGACGCCGGGGAAGGCGCCCATCACCCACTGCTTGAGCTCCCAGGGCAGCGCCGAGGCGTTGAAGTACAAGGTGTCCAGGCTGGACAGGTCGGTCGCGGCGATCGCCGCGTCGCCGAGCCCGCGCAGCATCTGGGCGTGGGCGGGCACCAGGAACACCGACTGCACGCCGTGCTTCGCCACCAGCTCGAGCATCGCGGTGGGCGACCACTTGTTCAGCATCACGACGGTGCCGCCGGTGAAGACCGGCGCGTAGCCGAACGCGAACCCGGCGCCGTGGTACATCGGCGCGACCGCGAGCGAGGTCCGTCCGTTGCCCAGCCCCCACTCGGTGGCGGCCTGGTAGAAGGTCAGCGCGCGCGAGCGGTGGCTGATCATCACGCCCTTGGGCTGCCCGGTGGTCCCCGAGGTGTAGGCGATGCAGAACGGGTCGGTCTCCGCGACCTGGCGGCGCGGGTCGACCGGCGAGGCGGCCGCGAGCGCCGCGTCGTACGTCGGGAACTCGGTGCTCTGCCCGACGACCACCAGCGGCAGCCCGGCGGCGCGGACGGCCGGGCCCACGACGTCGACGAGGTCGTCGGCCGCGATCACGGCGCGGGCCTCGGAGTGCTCGAGGATGAACTGCGCCTCGGCGGCGGTGTAGCGCGGGTTGACCGGGACCATCGTCATCCCGGCCATCGCGATGCCGCAGGCGATCTCGGGGTGCTCGAGGCGGTTGCCGAGGCCGACGGCGACGTGGGCGCCGCCGTCGAGACCGAGACCGATCAGCAGGTTCGCGACCCGGGCCGCCCGCTCGCCGAGCTGCGCGTAGGTCAGGGTGCGGTCGCCGTCGATGACGGCGAGACGGTCGGGCGTCGCGCGGACGAACTCACGGACACCGTTGGCGATGTTGAGCGGGGCGCCGCCCGGGGCGAGTGACATGGGTAGCCCTTCCGATTTCGGGATACGAAACAGCGTTCCACACCATGGCATGCCCCGTCCAGCAGTTCCCGCCGGTGGTCGGGGATCGGACGTGGTCGTCTGAGCCAGCCCCCCTCTTGTCTTGCGAGGACGGGGAGAACGTGGGAGAAACGTCATTGCCCTGCGTGGAACAGGTGGACGCGGCGAACCGTTGAGCGCTGCGAGGCCCGACGGGGCGACGTGGGCGGCTCTCGCCCCGCTACGACGACGACACGATGTCCAGACATCTCCCAAGGAGTTTCAGCTATGTCCCCCACGGCCAAGTCGGTCGCCGGCGCCGAGAGTCACGGCAGCGCCACCATCGCCACCGTCGAGCGCGCGGCGGACATCCTCCTGCACCTCGCGAACACCCGCGGCCCGGACTTCGGGATCACCGAGCTCAGCGAGCAGCTCGGGATGTCGAAGGCGGCGATCCACCGGGTCCTGGCCTCACTGCGCAGCCGGGGCCTCGTCGACCTCGACGAGCGGACCCGCCGCTACTCCCTCGGCGTCGGCGCCCTGCGCCTCGGGCTCGCCTACCTCGACCGCATCGACGTACGCCGGATGGGGCGCCCGACCCTCGAGCAGCTCTCGGCACGCACCAACGAGACGGCCACCCTCTCGGTGCTCCTCGGTGGGCGCGAGCGGATCTACGTCGACCAGGTGACCCCCGATCGCGAGGTCATCATGTCGGTCTCGCTCGGCGAGCCCTATCCCCTGCACGCCGGCGCCTCGGGGCGCACGTTCCTGGCCTTCCTCCCCGAGGAGCAGGGCGAGACCTACCTCAACGAGGTGCCCCTGGACGCGCTGACCGCCAGCACGATCATCGACGCCGACACCCTGCGCGCGTCGATGGCCGAGATCCGCGCCCAGGGATGGGCCCGGTCCTCCGGCGAGCGCAAGGGCGGTGCCGCCTCGGTCGCCGCGCCCATCCGCAGCCACGACGGCTACCCGATCGCCGTGATCAGCGTCTGTGGCCCCGCGGAGCGCCTGGCGGGGGAGTTCGAGGGCTGCCGCGACGCGCTGGTGCACGCCGCCCGCACGATGTCGCGCCAGTTCGGCTGGACCGGGGAGTGAGCACGGGGGTCGCCTCGGCGATCCCAGATTTAACATGAACGTTCCTCCGTTACCCCTTGTGGAACAGCGTTCCCCTAGGTGAAACTCCTGTCTAGCGCGGTGCTGCCGGCCGAGGTCGGCGCGCGTCGTGCCATCAGCTGGTCGTCCGCGTCTGCGGCGCTGCACAGGAACGAGGAACGCGATGGGATCGCACCGACCCGTGCTGTACGGCGGCCTGATCTCGACCGCGACGCCGCAGGAGCACGTACGCCTCTTCGGTGACGTGTTCGAGATGGCGGTCGTCGGCACCACCCGCCTCGACGCCGCCGCGGCTACCGCGCTCTTCGGGGCCACGCTGAGCGGAGCGGAGCTCGTGGTCCTCCAGACGCCGGGCGTCGAGTCCGGCGTGGTGCTGGTGAGCTTCACGCCCTCCTCGGCGGAGACCGTGCGCACCTACGGCACCCGGGTCGACCGCGACGCGCTCAAGGTGATCGACTTCTACGCGCCGGACTACGAGGCCGCGATCGCGCACGCCCGCGCCCTCGGTTACGAGGTCGTCGAGGCCGAGGCCGAGTACGAGCTCGCCGCCGGCACCTTCCGTGAGGCGCACCTGTGGGCGCCCGACAACGTGGTGACCGCGTTCCTCGGCGGGCCGGCGGAGTTCTTCGCCGACTTCGCCCAGGTGCGCGACCGCCGTACCAGCGAGGTGCAGAGCATCTCCGCGCCGGTGAGCGACGGCGCGTCCGTCGTCGACTTCTACCGCGAGGTCCTCGGCTGGGACGTGGTCTTCGAGTACGCCATCGACGACCCGAGCTTCGCTGCGCTGGTCGGCGTCGAGGAGCCGCTCCGGCTGCGCTCGCGCAACGTCGGCCCGAGCACCCGTGAGCCCTACCTCGGCCTGATCGACTACGGCCTGCCCGCGGGCGTCGGCGGGTCCCTGCTCGGCCGCAGCGTCGCTCCGCGACGCGGGCTGCTCGGCGCGGTGGTGCTCGTCGGGGACCTCGAGGCCGTGGTGGCCGCTGCCGGCGACGCCGCGGGGCCGGTCCAGGCCCTGGACCCCGTCGCCTTCGTGGGACCGCACGCCTGCGTGCTGACCCCGCCGCACGGGGTGCCGCACCTGGTGCTGGAACGCACAGGGCTGACGGCGTGACGAGAGTGTCCAGGAATGCCGACGGCGCGGTCCGTACGACGGGCGCGCCGGACGGCGAGAGGAGTGGAGCCGTGAGGCGGACGCAGAGGGACGTGGGGCGCGACGCGCACCCCACCGCTCGAGGGGCCGGTCGAGGGGCCGGTCGAGGGGACGCAGCATGCTGAGGATGACGCTGTCGCGGCTCGCCTCGGCGGTCCCGGTGCTGATCGTGATCTCGATGGTGTCGTTCGCGCTGCTGCGGCTCTCGCCCGGCGACCCGGCGCTGCTCTCGGTCGGGATGGAGGCACCGGCGGAGGCGCTGGCCAAGGCCCGCGCCGACATGCGGCTCGACGACCCGATCTGGGCCCAGTACTGGGCCTGGGCCACCGACATGCTGCGCGGTGACCTCGGCACGTCGTACTCCGACAAGGCGCCGGTCACCGACGCGATCGCGGACCGGCTGCCCGCGACGCTCCAGCTCGCCGTCATGGCGCTGCTGCTCATCGTCGCCATCGGCGTCCCGCTCGGCGTGCTGTCCGCGCTGCGCGCCAACCGGCTCACCGACCAGATCATCCGGGTCGGCTCGCTGGCCGGCATCTCGGTGCCGAACTTCGTGGTCGCGCTGTTCTTGGTGCTGGCCTTCGGGTGGTGGTTCCCGGGGATCATGCCGTACCAGGGCTACGTCGCCCTGGGCGAGGATCCGCTGCTCAGCCTCAAGACGACGTTGCTGCCCGCGATCGCCCTCGCCGCGCCGCAGATCGGCCTGGTGGCCCGGCTCACCCGGTCCAGCATGCTCGAGGTCCTCGGCCAGGACTACGTGTCCGCGGCCCGGGCGATGGGCGTGCGCGAGCGGGTGATCATCTGGAAGGACACGCTGCGCAACGCGCTGCTGCCGGTCGTGACGGTGCTCGGCGTGCAGACCGGCTTCCTGCTCGGCGGGTCGGTCGTCGTGGAGACCGTCTTCGGCATCCCGGGCCTGGGCCGGCTGCTCGTGGAGTCCTTCACCATCCGCGACTACCCGGTGACCATCGGCGTGATGATGTTCATCGCCGCCGTCTTCGTCTTCATCAACATCGTCGTCGACCTGCTGTACGGGGTCATCAACCCGCGCATCCGGGTCGGCTACGCGAGCGGGAAGGAGTGAGCGCGGTGAGCACCAGCATCCCCACCCCACCCGCGGTCGAGCCGAAGGCGCCGGCGAACGCGCCGGCATCGGTCCACCGGGCCGACGAGGTCGGCCTGCTGCGCCGGCTGGCCTCGAACAAGCTCAGCCTGATCAGCCTGATCGGCGTCGTGTTCTTCCTGCTGCTGGCCCTGGTCGGGCCGTTCTTCTCCCCCCACGACCCCGCGGCGCTGGGCGACGACCCGATGGCCGCGCCCAGCGGCGAGTACTGGATGGGCACCGACTCGGTCGGGCGTGACGTGTTCTCCCGGTTCCTGCACGGGTCCCGGGTCTCGATCCTGGTCGGCTTCCTCGCGGTCGTCTTCGCGCTGGTCGTCGGCACCGCGCTGGGCATGCTCGCCGGCATGCGCTCGGGCAAGTGGCGCGACTCGGTGATCATGCGGCTGATGGACGTCATCTTGGCGTTCCCGCTGCTGGTGCTGGTGCCGGTGATCACCGGCATCATCGGCCAGCGCGACCTCTCCCTCGGGCCGATCCCGATCGGGCCGGAGACGCTGGTCGCCATCGCGATCGGCATCGTGCTGGTGCCCGTCTTCGCCCGCATCGCCCGCGCCAGCGTGCTGGCCGAGATGCGCGAGGACTACGTCATGGCCGTGCGCTCCTTCGGCGGACGCAGCCGCGACATCCTGCTGCGCAACCTGCTGCCCAACATCGCCGCCCCGCTGGTCGTGCAGGCCGCCTTCGGCCTGGCCATGGCGATCACCGTCGAGGCGGCGGTCTCGTTCCTCGGCCTCGGTGTGCAGCCGCCCGGGGCGAGCTGGGGCACCCTGCTCGCCGACGCGCGCCAGTACGTCACCCTCGGCGCCTGGTGGCTCGTGGTGTTCCCCTCGATCGCGATCGCGCTGTTCGTGCTGGTCTTCAACCTGCTCGGCGACCAGCTGCGCGACGAGCTCGACCCGCGGGCCAAGACCGCGATGAAGAAGAAGTCAGCGAGCCCGCGACGGGCCCGCCGTGGCACCGACCCGGTCGCCACCCCCGACCGTGTGGAGGGAGAGCGATGAGCGCGATGACGACCGACGAGGCGACCAGCGGCGAGGCGTCCCAGGACCGGGAGGTCCTGCGGGTCACCGGCCTGCGGACCAGCTACCTGTTCCGCGGCACCCCGGTCCCCGCCGTACAGGAGTTCGCCCTGTCGGTGCGACCCGGCGAGATCGTCGGGCTCGTGGGGGAGAGCGGGTCCGGCAAGAGCACCGCCCTGAAGTCGATCCTCGGGATGCTGCGACCGCCCGCCGAGGTGGTCGCGGACGAGATCGTGCTCGACGGCCGCGACCTGCGTGGCCTCTCCGCCGAGGAGGCGCGACGCGTCCGGGGCGGGGAGATGTCGATGATCTTCCAGGACCCCATCAACTCCTTCAATCCGGCCTGGACGATCGGCAGCCAGTTCCGCCGGGTGCTCGCGCTGCACCGTCCCGACCTGCGGCGCAAGGAGTACGACGAGGAGATCATCCGGCTGCTGCGCGGCGTCGGGATCGACGGCGCCGGCAAGCTGGACTCCTACCCGTTCCAGTTCAGCCAGGGTCAGCTCCAGCGGATCATGATCGCCGTCGCGTGCGCCAGCAAGGACCTCAAGGTGCTGCTCGCCGACGAGCCCACCACCAGCCTGGACGTGACCATCGAGGCGCAGGTGCTCGACCTGCTCCGCACCCTGCGCGCCGAGCGCGGCCTGGCGATGGTGCTGGTCACCCACGACCTCTCGGTCGTCGCGGAGATGTGCGACAAGGTGGTCGTGATGTACGCCGGCCGCGTGGTCGAGGTCGCCGACGTCTTCGACCTCTTCGAGCGCCCGCAGCACCCCTACACCGCCCAGCTGCTGCGCGCGATCCCCGGCTTCCCGCACGACGGCGAGCGGCTCTACGCGATGCGCGGGGCGGTGCCCGGGCTGGACGCGGAGATCCGCGGCTGCCGGTTCGCGGACCGGTGCGACGCCAAGCTCGGCGCCATCTGCGACACCGACGACCCCGAGCTCTACCCGGTCGGCGACCGGGGCGCGCGGGCCGCGTGCCACCGGGTCCTCACCGACCTGCCCACCCCGATGGTCAAGGAGACGAGCCGATGAGCACCCGACCCCTCGACGACGGCGCCCCCGCGCTGGTCTCCGTGCGCGGCCTGCGCACCCACTTCCCGGTCGGCGGCGGCCTGCTGGCCCGGGCCCGCGGCAAGCAGCAGGTCGTGCACGCCCTGGACGGCGTGACCGTGGACATCCGGGCCCGCGAGACCCTGGCCGTGATCGGGGAGAGCGGGTCCGGCAAGAGCACCATGGGGCGCAGCATCCTGCGCCTCGAGGAGCCGACCTCGGGCACCGTGGCCTTCCGCGGCAAGGACGTCACCTCGCTCTCGCGCGAGGACCTGCGTCAGCAGCGCCAGCACATGCAGATGGTCTTCCAGAACCCGTACTCCTCGGTGAACCGGCGCAACCGGCTCATCGACATCATCTCCGAGCCGCTGCGCGTGCACGGGATCGGTGACGCGGCGTCGCGGCGGGCCCGGTCCCTGGAGCTGCTCGAGCTGGTCGGGCTCAACCCCGACTTCCTGCACCGCTACCCCCACGAGGTCTCCGGCGGGCAGCTGCAGCGCGTCGGCATCGCCCGGGCGCTGGCGACCGGGCCGGAGTTCCTGGTCGCCGACGAGCCGACCGCGAGCCTCGACGTCAGCGTCCGCGCGCAGGTGATGAACCTGCTCAAGGACCTGAAGGAGGAGCTCGGCCTGACGCTGATGTTCATCAGCCACGACCTCGCGGTCGTGTCCTACATCGCCGACCACATCGCGGTGATGTACCTGGGACGCATCGTGGAGGTCGGCACCAAGCAGCAGCTGGAGTCGGAGCCGCAGCACCCCTACACCCGGGCGCTCTTCGCGGCCGCGCCGAAGCCGGACCCGCGCCAGCGCAAGAAGGAGGCGGTGCCGCTGGGGGAGGTCCCCAGCGCGATCGACCGGCCCGCGGGATGTCACTACCAGCCGCGCTGCCCCCTGGCCATGGACATCTGCGCGGTGGAGTACCCGCCCCTGGAGCTGAAGGCGCACGGCCAGCAGGCGGCCTGCCACGCCGTCCCGTCGGCCCCGCTGCCGGCCGGCGTCACGGCGCTGCCGCTGACGACGGCCTGAGACCGGGCGTCCGGGTCAGCGACGCTCGTAGAGCTCGAGGCGCTCGCCGTCGGGGCCGAAGTAGGCGCGGGCCGCCACCGGGCCGAGGCCGGGCAGGTGGAGCTCCACGCGCTCGCCGGCCGCCTCGGCGCCGATCGCCTGGAGCAGCAGCTCGGCGGCCGAGAGGTCGTCGGTCTCGAACGACGCGGTGAGGATGCCGAGCGCGGGCGGGACCGCGCGGTCGCGCTGGGAGCGGCCCGGGAACCCGACGTACTGGGCGATCTCGAGGCGCCCGAGGTCGGGTGCCTGCGGGTTCATCATGTTGATGTTGTGCAGCCCGGTGCCCTCCGGAAGGCCGAAGAAGGCCTCCATCTCGTGCAGCACCTTGTCATAGAGCGGCCGCATCCCGAGCGCGGCGTAGAACTGCGCCGAGCGCCGCGCGTCGCTGCTGTGGATCGCCACCGTCTGCAGGGCCGAGGGGCGCCCGTCGTAGTCGGCCAGCAACGACCCGGGCGCGGGCTCGAGCTCGAAGACGTCGAGCAGGACCCGGTCGGGGTCGTAGGACAGCGAGTCCCAGGCCGACAGGTCGGGGGTCACGGTCCAGTGGGTCGGGCCGGACTTCGCGCTGCCGCCGTTGGTGCGTACGGCGTGCACCGCCGCCTGGATCTCCGGGACCCGGACGTTGAGCGCGTAGTGGCCGTAGTCCTGCATGGCCGAGTAGTCGCCCCAGTAGAGCTCCCCGGGGCGGTCGAACTGGACCAGGCGCAGCAGGCCGCTGGTGGCCCCCTCCGGGCCGAGCAGCACGGTGTCCGCGCTCATGTCGGCCGGCAGGCCCCACAGATGGCCGAGGGCCTCTCCGGACAGGCGTCCCGCGCCGAGCTCGACGTAGTCGAAGCTCTCGGCGTAGAAGCGCCGGGAGCGCTCGAGGTCGCTGACGCCCACGGTGGCCACGCGGATCTCACTGATCATCTGGTCATTCCTCGTTCCACCTATCGAAACACTGTTTCGGCAGTCTCGTGGTCGCGAGGAGTGGATGTCAAGGGTTGCGAACGCCCGGCGCATCGGGCGCTCGATCTCCTTAAGTAGGACTTTATTCCTGCACTCGGGGCGCAGCCCTAGCGTGAGTGAAACCACGTTACGAAGAGCGGAACGTGCGATCGATCACGGACGGAGGGCGCGCTGATGCTGTCCTACCTGCTGCGGCGCCTGGGCGGAGTGGTCGTCGTGCTGCTGCTCGTCTTGACCATGGTGTTCCTGATGCTGCACGCCACCCCCGGCGGCCCCGAGACGGCGTACCTCGGCAGCAACCCCACGCCCGAGAAGCGGGACGCCGTGATGGCCCAGCTCGGCCTGGACCGGCCGCTGTGGCTGCAGTACCTCACCTTCGTGGGCAGCGTCCTCACCCTCGACCTGGGCCAGTCGCTGACGACCGGCACCCCGGTCACCGAGCTGCTCGGCGACCGGATGCTGGTGACCCTGGAGCTCGGCCTGGTCTCCTTCGTGGTCTGGACGGCGGTCGGCATGCTCGCCGGCGCTCTCGCCGCGGCCCGCCGCGGCCGGCTCCTCGACGGGGTCGTCCGGGTCGGCAGCGTCGTCGCCCTCTCGATCCCCAGCTTCTGGCTCGGCCTCGTGCTCGTCATGGTCTTCGGCCTCTACCTCCCCGGGGTGCTGCCCAGCTCGGGCTGGGTGCCGTTCACCGAGGACCCGGTGGAGAACCTGCGCTCGCTGGTGCTGCCGGCCTTCACCCTCGGCATCGGCGCCGCGGCGGTGATCGCCCGCACGCTGCGGACCTCGATGATCGAGGCGCTGGACGCCGACCACGTCGCCTTCGGGCGGGCCCTCGGGCTGCCCGAGCGGACGATCCTGTCCCGGCTCGCGCTGCGCAACGCGGTCATCCCGACGCTCACCGTGCTGGGCATGATGCTCGGCACCTTCATCGGTGGCGCGGTCCTCGTCGAGAACGTCTTCAACGTGCCGGGGGTCGGGCAGCTCGTCGTGACCTCCTTCCTCGCCCACGACTACCCCGTGGCGATCGCCGCGACGGTCTGGACGGCGGGCACCTTCCTGGTCACCACGCTCGTGGTCGACCTCTTGTACTTCGCGATCAACCCGCGTATCCGTGCCCAGTTCGTCGGAGGTGGTTCCCGGTGAGTGCCCCCGCTCTGACGGTCAGTGCCAGGCGCCGCCCGAGGCTCCCGCGCCTGTCGGCCCTGGGCTGGATCGGGCTGGTCCTGGTGCTGGCGTTCTGCGCGCTCGCGCTCCTCGGCCCGCTGTTCTCGCTCCCGCCCGACGAGCGCACCGGCGGTGCCCTCGAGGCGCCGAGCGCGGCGCACTGGTTCGGCACCGACGACCTCGGCCGCGACCTGTTCGCCCGCACCGCGGTCGGCGCGCGCCTCTCGCTGCTGGTCGCGCTGGGCAGCGTCGTCGCGGGCCTGGTCGTGGCCGTGCCCATCGGGCTGCTCGCCGGCTACCTCGGCGGCACCTGGGTCGACGACGTGCTGATGCGGGTCATGGAGGCGCTCCAGGCGCTGCCGATCTTCGTGCTGGCGCTGTTCGTGGTCGGCATGATCGGGACCGGGCCCACCGACCTCGGCCCGGTGACCCTCTCCGCCGGCGTCAAGGTCATCCTGCTGCTCGCGCTCTCCTTCCTCCCGTTCTTCGCCCGCGTCACCCGGGCCGCGACCCTCGTCGAGGTCCAGGAGGAGTACGTCGCCGCGCTGCGGGTCGTCGGCGTCTCCCGGCGCCGGATCATGCTCGGCGAGCTGCTGCCCAACGTGCTGCCGCCGGTGCTCGTGCAGGGCTTCTTGTGGGTCGGGGTCGCGGTCTTCGCCGAGAGCGCCCTCTCCTTCCTCGGGCTCGGGGTCCAGCCGCCGCAGGCCAGCCTCGGCAACCTGCTCTCGGATGCGACCAGCGCACTGATGATCGGAGGCTGGTGGCTCTCGGTGGTCCCCGGCCTGGCGATCCTGCTCGTCACGATCGGCATCAACCTCCTCGGCGACGAGGTCGACCGCCATCTCGGCGGCCGGCACTGACGACCGGTCCCACCACGGCCGCGCCCGGGCGCGGTCCCGCTTCGCGTCGCGGACGCCCGTCCTCACCGACCGCACCACCACCTCTTTTTCAGGAGCTCGCATGAAGACCGATTCCTTCGCCATGTCGCGCCGCGGCCTGCTCGGCACCCTGGGCGTCATCACCGCCGGCGTCGCCCTCGCCGGGTGCGGTGACGACTCGAGCACGAACCGCTCCGGCGGCGCCGGCGGCAAGCCCGTCGCCGGGGGTGCGCTGGTGCTCGGCCTTCCCGCGCTCTCGGACTACCTCAACCCGCTGGTCGCGACCACCAACGCCCTGGCCTGGGTCACCGACCCGGTCGTGGAGACGCTCTACACCTACGACGACCAGATGCGCTCGATCCCGCTGCTCGCGGCCGGGGAGCCGACCGTCTCCGAGGACGGGCTCACCTGGACCATCGAGGTGGCCAAGGGCGTGACCTTCTCCAACGGCGAGCCGCTCACCGCCGAGGACGTCGCCGCCGTGATCAACCACGTCTCCGACCCCGCGGCGTACACCGACTGGACCAGCTACTTCGCCTACTTCGTGTCGGGCGCCAAGGCCAAGGGCCCGCGCACCGTCGTGATCTCCCTGGCGATGCCGTACGGCGTGCTGCGCTCGCACCTGAGCAACCTGCCGATCATCCACCGCGACTCGCTGAAGAAGAACGACACCACGATCGGCACGGGCCCCTACGTGATCGACAAGGTCACCCAGGGCCAGTCGGTGCTGCTGCGCCGCAACGAGAGCTACCACGGCACCGCGGGCGGCCCCGACACCCTGGAGTACCGCGCGATCCCGGATGCCGGCACCCGGCTGGTCAACCTGCGCGAGGGCAAGATCCACGTGATGACCGACGTGCCGGCGAGCAACGTCGCCACCTTGGAGAAGGACGACTCCCTCGCCGTCGAGGTCGTCGACGCCCCGATCTCGATCCTCACCTTCTTCAACGCGACCAAGGCGCCCTTCGACGACGTCCGGGTCCGCCAGGCCCTCGCCCACGCCATGGACCGCGAGGGCGTCGCCGAGCTGGTGTACGCCGGCACCGCGGTGCCCGCGCAGGGGCCGGCGGGCCCGGCCCTCGAGGCGCACGACCCGGACCTCGAGATCTACTCCACGACCCCCGACGTGGAGCGGGCCAAGGAGCTGCTCGCCGAGGCGGGCCTCGAGGACGGCGTGGAGTTCACGCTCACCATCAGCAGCTCCTCGGAGTCCACGGTCAAGATGGCCGAGGTCCTGGCGCAGGGCTGGGCGAAGGCCGGCATCACCTGCCGTCTGGAGACCACCGACGCCGGCACCTGGATCACCCGGTGGATGGAGGGCGACTACGAGCTCTCGATGACCACCTACATCACCGGCGTCAGCGCCGGGGCCAGCGCGTTCCCGCTGTTCACCTCCTACGCCTCGAGCAACACGATGAACTTCGGCTACTCCAACAAGGAGGCCGACGCGCTGATGACCCAGGCGTGGGCGACCACCGACGACGCCGAGCGCGCCGAGCTGACCCGCCAGGTGGACAAGATCCTCGCCGAGGACGCGGTCGCGGTGCCCCCGGTCTACCCGCGGATGATCGTGGCCCAGCGCCGCGACGTCACCGGCCTCGACGCCGGCCAGCTCGCCGTGGGCCGACTGGACGCCGCCAACCTGCGGCGCCTGGCCTGAGGATGGCAGCCGTCGTGAGGGACCGCGGGGAGCCGCGGTCCGCCGGGGAGGCCGGGGACTCCGCAGCGACGCCGGTGCTGCGCGTCGAGGGGCTCGACGTGACCTACCGGACCGGCCGGGGCACGCTGCCGGCCGTCCGGGACGTCTCCTTCGAGGTCCACCGCGGTGAGGTGTTCGGGCTGGTGGGGGAGTCGGGCTCGGGCAAGAGCACGCTGCTCAGCGCCCTGATGCGGCTGCTGCCGCGGGGCACCGAGCTCTCGGCCGGTCGCCTCGAGCTGGACGGCCGCGAGCTGCTCGGCATGTCCGAGAGCCGGTTGCGCGGTCTGCGCGGGACCGACATCGGGCTGGTGCCGCAACGACCGATGACCTCGCTCTCGCCGGTCACCCCGGTGCGGGCCCAGCTGCGTCGCCTGACCGGCGGGCAGGTGGACGACGCCCGGCTGCACGAGCTGCTCACCAGCGTCGGCCTCGGCGGGCTGCGCGAGCGGCTCGGGGACTACCCGTTTCAGTTCTCCGGCGGCCAGCTGCAGCGGATGCTGATCGCGATCGCCGTGCTCGCCCGCGAGCCGCGGCTGGTCCTGGCCGACGAGCCGACCACGACCCTCGACGCCACCGTGCAGGCGCAGGTGCTGCGGCTCCTGATCGACCTGCGCGAGCGGCTGGGCAACACGGTCGTGCTGGTCACCCACGACCTCAACGTGGTCGCCCAGGTCTGCGACCGGGTGGGCGTGATGTACGGCGGCCGGCTGGTCGAGGTCGCGCCGACGCTCGAGCTCTTTCAGGACCCGCAGCACCCCTACACCCAGGCGCTGCTCGCGGCTATGCCGAGCAAGCACGCGCCGGGGGAGCGGCTGCGCCCGATCCCGGGCACGGTCAGCGGCGCCCAGCGGCTGGCGGGGTGCCCCTTCGCCCCGCGCTGCCCGCGCGCCGACGCGCAGTGCCGCGAGATCGACCCCGCGCCGCGGGAGGTCGCCTCCGCCACGGTCCGCTGCCACCACCCCGGGAGTGCCGCATGAGCGCCGTCGTCGAGCCCCTCGTCTCGGTCGAGGGCCTGGTCAAGCACTACCCCGTGCGGGGCCCGCGGCGCTCGCGCGGCGCCCCCGAACGGGTCGTGCACGCCGTCGATGGCATCGACCTGCGGATCGCCCCGGGCGAGTCGGTCGCGCTGATCGGGGAGTCCGGCTGCGGGAAGTCGACGGTCGCGAAGGTGCTGGTCGGGCTGGTCCCGGCGACGCAGGGCGTGGTCCGGGTCGCCGGGCACGACGTCGTACCGGTGACGGTGAAGGACACCGAGGCGCGCCGTCGCGTGCAGCTGGTCTCGCAGAACCCGTGGTCGGCGCTGAACCGGGCCCGCACCGTGCGCCACATCCTGGCCCAGCCGGTCCTCCTGCACGGCCGGGCGAGTGGCAAGGAGGCGGTGGAGCGGCGAGTCACCGAGCTGCTGGGCCTCGTGGGGCTCCCGGTCGAGTACCTCGACCGGCGTCCGCGCGACCTGAGCGGCGGCGAGCTGCAACGGGTCACCGTGGCCCGGGCGCTCGCGACCGAGCCGGCGCTGCTGGTGCTCGACGAGCCGACCGCCAGCCTGGACGTCAGCGTCAAGGCGACGCTGGTCAACCTGCTGGCCGACCTGCGCGCCGAGCTCGGGCTGACCTACCTGCTGATCACCCACGAGCTCGACGTGGCCCGCCACCTGGTGGACCGGGTCGCGGTGATGTACCTCGGCGAGGTCGTCGAGACCGGCACCGCCGAGCAGATCTTCACCGCACCGGAGCACCCCTACACCCGCGCGCTGCTGGCCGCCTCGCCGGCCGAGCTCGTGATCGGCCAGCTGCACGGCGACGGCCTGGTGGGCGAGGTGCCCTCGGCGATCGACGTGCCGTCGGGCTGCCGGTTCCACACCCGCTGCCCGTTCGCCACCGCGACGTGCGCCACCGAGCACCCCCTCCTTCGCAGCCGGCCCGGCGAGCGCGCCGTGGCCTGCCTGCGCATCGACGAGCTCGTCGACGAACCCGTCGCGAGCACCCCCACCGGAAGGACACCGCAATGAACCCCTGGGACCAGGACTTCCCGATCCTCAGCAAGCACATGGGCGAGTGGGAGGGCGAGTACGTCCACCTCGACCCCGAGGGCAACGAGATCGACCGGCACGCCTCGCACCTGAAGATGTGGGTGCCCGAGGACGGCTCGTGCGACATCAAGCAGATCAACACCTACACCTGGCCCGACGGCCGGGTCGAGGCCGTGGAGTTCCCGGGCATCCTCAAGGGTCGCGACGTGCACTTCGAGACCGACCGGATCAGCGGCCACATGCACCAGGCCGACGAGCTGAACATCCTGCTGACCTGGACCTACAAGGAGCTGCTCAAGAAGGGCAACTACCTCTACGAGCTGATCCAGCTCAGCCGCGACGGCCAGCAGAAGGTGCGCACCTGGCACTGGATGGAGGACGACCGGCTGGTCAAGCGGACGGTCATCCGCGAGCACAAGATCGCCTGATCCGCCCGCGGCGGGCCGACGCCACGCGTCGGCCCGCCGACCCCCTCCGAGCCGAGAACGAGAGCGAGCCATGCACGCAGACACGAACCCGGGGCGCTATCCGGTGGCCCCGCTGGCGCAGGACGCCTGGACCCTCGGGGTGGCGCAGTCCCGCATCCACCCCGCGGCGGACCGGGCCGACATGGAGGACAACCTCCAGCACATGCTCCACCTCATCGACAACGCCTTCCACTACGGCCCCGGCCCGGACCTGCTGCTCTTCCACGAGTTCCCGATCAGCGGCTGGGACACCTGGACCCGCGAGGAGGCGCTCGAGCGCTGCATCACCCTCGACGGTCCCGAGGTCGCCGCGATCGCGGCGAAGGCGCGCCAGTACGGCTCCTACCTCGCCTTCGGCGCCTACGTGAAGGACCCCGACTGGCCCGGGCACGTGCTGAGCCTGACCAACCTGATCGCCCCGGACGGCGAGCTGGTCGCCAGCCACTGGAAGGCGCGCAACGTGCGCGGGCTCTTCCCCGGCTTCGAGCTCTTCACGACCGCGATCTACGACGTCCTCGACGAGTACGTCGAGCGCTACGGCGCCGACGCGGTGCTGCCGATCGCCCAGACGCCGCTGGGCAACATCACGCTCTCCTCGACCCAGCTCGAGCCCGAGCTGATGCGCGCGCTCGCGATCAAGGGCGCCGAGGTCATCCTGCGCACCGCCAGCGGCAGCTTCACCGAGACCGACATCGCCGCCACCGCGCTGTACAACCGGGTCTACGTGGCGGTCGCCAACAACGCGCTGCTGCTGCGCAAGGGTCCCTACTTCGAGGACACCGGGGCCGGCGGCTCGGCCATCTACGGGCCCGACGGCAAGGTGATCGTCCGGGCCGAGGGCAAGCACGAGGCACTGATCCAGGCCCGGATCCCGATCGCGGAGTTCCGCGCGCGGCACCTGCAGCCCGACATCCACTGGGACCTCTACCGCGAGGTCTTCGACGGCTACGTGAGCCGGTTCCCGCCGAACCTGTTCGCCGCCGAGCAGCCCCCGACCCTGGCCGACACCGCGTCGTACGTCGCGGGCCGGAGCCGGTGGACCTGAGCCGGTGGACCTGACGCCCGGCCCGCCCGGCGGCGCCCCCACGGGGCGCCGCTCAGCGGGCGGTCGGAGCGCTGCGGGCGATGACCCGGTCGTGGGCGTTGAGGAAGAGCGCGAGGGTGAGGTCCATCAGCTCCCCGCACACCCGCTCGGCGCCCGCGACGTCGCCGGCCTGCACCAGGTCGACCAGTCGGCCGTGGCGGGCGGCGGTGTCGGAGGAGAAGTGCTGGTAGCGCTGGAAGTCCGGGACCCGCAGGCAGGCGTGCACGGTGCCCGCGAGGCGCGCGAGCATGTCGTTGCCCGAGCCGAGGTAGAGCAGCCGGTGGAAGGCCGTGTCGGCCTCGATCATCAGGCGCGGGTCCGCGGCGCGCGTCGCGCGGTCGATGCGGACCACCGCGTCGGCGAGCGACTCGAGCACCACGGGGTCGGCGTGGGTGGCGGTGAGCCCGGCGGCCAGCGGCTCGAGGCGCTCGCGCAGCTGCAGGGACTCCCGCAGCTGCACGAACCGGCTCGAGCCGGACGCGCGCCAGCGGATCACCTGCTCGTCCAGGAGCGCCCAGCTGCTCGGGTCGGTCACCGTCGTACCGGTGCGCTGGCGGGCCTGGACCATGCCCTTCGCGGCCAGCGTGCGCAGGCACTCGCGCACCAGCGACCGCGACACCCCCAGCTCGGTGGCGATCCGGTCGGGGTCGATCACCCCGGTGACCTCCCCGGCGGCGATCTGGCTGCCGAGGCGCTCCACGATCCGTCCGTGCATGCTCGCCAGCTCCGCGGGCTCCGGCGGGACCGGCGGATAGGAGAAGCGCGGAGTCGTGGCCGCCGCGGCCCCCGAGGCGGGGCGGCGGCCCGGCCGGCTGGCGGCGCCGGGCGAGGACAGGGCGTGCGAGTGGTCCGCCACGGTCGGTCCCTTTCGATAGGAGGGCAACGCAGTGATCGCACCATATAGGAATACTGTTTCGGAGATTGGAACGAAAGATGACGCGATGATTCCCGCGCGACCGGTCGCCCCCGGCGCCACGATCGCGACGGTGGAGCGCGCCGCCGACATGCTGCTGCACCTCGCCCGCGAGCCCCGCGCCGACCACGGCGTCACCGAGGTCGCCGAGGCGATGGGGCTGTCCAAGTCCGCGGTCCACCGGGTGCTGACCTCGCTGCGGCGCGGCGGGCTCGTCGAGCTCGACGAGCGCACCCGCCGCTACTCCCTCGGCGTCGGTGCGCTGCGTCTCGGGCTGAGCTACCTCGACCGCATCGACGTGCGGCGCCTGGCCCGCCCGGTCCTGGAGGACCTTGCCGAGCGCACCGGTGAGACCGCGACGCTGTCGGTCCTGCTCGGCGAGCGCGACCGGATCTACGTCGACCAGGTCACGCCCGAGCGCGAGGTGATCATGTCGGTCTCGCTGGGGGAGCCCTACCCGCTGCACGCCGGCGCCTCGTCGCGGGTGTTCCTCGCCTTCCTGCCCGACGCCCAGCGCGAGCGCTATCTCGCCGGCGGCCCGCTGGCCTCGGTGCGGGCGGCGACCATCGTCGACGACGTGGGCCTGCGCGAGGACCTGCTCCGGGTGCGCGCCCAGGGGTGGGCCCGGTCTGCGGGGGAGCGCCAGGACGGTGCCGCCTCGGTGGCCGCGCCGGTGCTGCGTCATGACGGCTCGCCGGCAGCGGTGATCAGCGTGTGCGGCCCGGCCTCGCGGTTCGCCGCCGAGCTCGACCACTGCCGCGAGCTGCTGCTGGAGGCCACCCGGTCGCTTTCGGCCGGGTTGGGGTGGATGACGCAGCTCCCTCACTGAGCCCTTGTGCGGCGCCCGCCCGACGAGGACAATAGTTCCACTAAGCGAAACAGTGTTTCACGAGGAGGAATCAGTGATCGAGCGTCACTACGTCAGTCTCCCGGGCGGCCAGCTGCACTACCGGCGTGCCGGAGCGGGGGCGCCGCTCATCGTGCTGCACTCCTCGCCGATGTCGTCGGCCTGCATGACACCGTGGATCGAGCGGCTCGCGGCGCACTTCACCGTCTATGCCCTCGACACCGCAGGCTACGGCCAGTCCGACCCGCTGCCCTACGGCGGCGCCGACCCCGAGATCGCCGACTACGGGCGCCGGGTGCTGGAGTTCGCCGACGCGGTCGGGCTGGAGCGCTTCGTGCTCGCCGGCACCCACACCGGCTCCAAGATCGCCCTGTCGGCCGCGGTCCTGGCGCCCGAGCGGGTCGCGCAGCTGGTGATGGACGGCCTCGGCCTCTACACGGTCGAGGAGATGGCCGAGCAGCTCGCGCACTACACCCCGCCGGTCGAGCCGGTCTGGCACGGCGCCCACCTCACCGAGGCCTGGCACCGGATGCGCAACATGTGGACCTTCTGGCCCTGGTACCGCCAGGAGGCCGGGCGTCGCCTCGATGAGTCCATGCCCGCGCTGGCCGACCTGCACCAGATGACCTTCGACATGCTGCGCGCGCGCCCGGACTGGGGCCTGGCCTACCGCGCGGCGTTCCGCTACGACGCCCGCGCCGCGCTGCAGGACCTGCGGGTGCCCGCGGTGCTGCTGGCCAAGCACGCGGACCCGCTGCACGAGCACCTCGACCGGCTGCGGGTCGAGGCCCCGACCATGGAGGTCCGCAGTGTCGACAACGCCACCCACCTCGAGGACCTCGTCGCCGCGTTCGACCGCGGGCTCGGCCTGCCCGACGCCCCGCCCGCGCCGCCGGTCACCCACCTCGGAGGTACGACGCGGACCTACGTGCGCACCGAGCACGGGGTCATCCACGTGCGGATCGACGGCGACCCGGGCGCCCCTCCGCTGCTGGTCGTCCACGGCTCACCGGGCTCGGCGGACAGCTTCGAGGGCCTGATCGGCGAGCTGGCACGGGACCACCTGGTGGTCTCGCCCGACACCCTCGGCAACGGCTACTCCTCCGCGCACCGCGGCGAGGACCCCCGCATCGATCAGTTCGCCGCCGCCGACGCCGCGGTCCTCGACGCGCTGGGCCTCGCCGGCGTCACGGCGTACGGCAGCCACACGGGGGCGTGCATCGCGCTCGAGCTGGCCTGCCAGCGTCCGGACCTGGTGGCCGGGGTGGTCGCCGACGGACTGCCGGTGCTCGGCGAGGAGGAGCGCGCCGACCTGCTGGAGAGCTACTTCATCTCGATGGAGCCCGAGCGGCACGGGGAGCACCTGCTGCGCGCCTGGCACACGATCCGCGACGTGCAGCTGTTCTGGCCCTGGTATCGCCAGACGGCGGCGACCGCGCGCCCCACGGCGCCCTCGGACCCCGCGCACCTGCACCGCCTGGTGCTGGAGTTCCTCAAGAGCGGCCCGACCTACCGGCACTCCTACCGCGCGGCGTTCCTCTTCGAGTCCCGCGAGCGGCTGGCGGCGGTCTCGGTGCCCACGCTGGTGTGCGCGGCGCCCGAGGACATGCTGCGCCGGGGCAGCGAGGAGGTCAGCGGCGAGGGCCATGTGCGCTTCGTGGAGCTGGACCACGCCGCGGGGCGCGACGCCGCGTGGGCGGTGCGACAGGGCTGAGGCCCCGTACGGCAAACGCCCGCCGCTCCCGGAAGGGAGCGGCGGGCGTCGCTGTGCTGCGGGCCGCGGTCAGGCGGTCGGGCGGGCCAGGTAGCGCCCGGGCGTCTCGTCGGTGACGACGCCCTCGGTCATGATCTGCTGGCCGCGCAGGAAGGTGTCGGTGACCTTCGCGGTCAGGTCGGCGCCCTCGAACGGCGTGTACTCCTGGCTGGAGACCGAGTCCTCGGCGCGCACCGTCCAGGCGTGGTCGATGTCGACCAGGGCGAGGTCGGCGTCCTTGCCGACGGCAATGGCGCCCTTGGTGGCACCCAGGCCGTAGCGCTGCGCGGGGTTGGTCGCGGTGAGCTCGGCGATCCGGCCGAACGCCAGACCCCGCTTGCGGCCCTCGGAGACCATGCCGGCGAGGAGGTACTCCGCGCCGCCGAAGCCCGACTTCGCCACGAAGACGTCGTCCTTGGGCTCGCCGAACTTGAGCTCCTGCTTGCAGCAGGCGTGGTCGGAGACGACCCAGTCGATCTTGCCGTCGAGCAGGTAGTCCCACAGCGCCTCGACGTCCTCACGCGGACGCAGCGGCGGGTTGACCTTGCCGCCGACGCCGTGCGCGGTGTCGCAGTCGGCGAGCAGGTGGCCCACGGTGACCTCGCGGCGGAAGTCGATGTGCGGGAACGCCGCGGCCATCGTCAGCGCCGCCTCGACCGCCTTGCGGCTGGTGAGGTGGAGCAGGTTGATGGTGGGCAGGTTGGTCTCGTGCGCCAGGTAGGAGGCGATCGTGACCGCGAGGCCCTCGGAGTGCGGGGGACGCGAGGCGGAGTACGCCGGGAGCCCGGTGAGGGTGCCGTCCTCCTCGACCATCTTGGTGTAGGCGGCCATGATCTCGGCGGTCTCGCAGTGCAGCGAGAGCGAGATCTGGTCGGCGATCTCCGGGTTCTCCTCGCGGGCCTTCTGCACGCCGCGCATCACGAACTCGAAGTGGGCGTAGTCGTAGCGCTCGCCCTCCGGGGTCATCAGGAACTGCGACTGGTCGCTGCTGCGCCCGTGCAGGCCGTACGAGCCGTAGAACATGAACACCTTGAACGAGGTCACGCCGTGGTCCTTGACCAGGGCCGGGATCTCGGCGATCTGCGACTTGCTCATCGGCGCGAGGTGGTAGGTGTAGTCGATGGTCGCGTTGCCCTCGGTCAGGGCGAGCACCTCGGGGAAGAAGTCGGCGTAGTCGCCGGACTTGTTGAGGTAGTACTGGCCGGTGCGCATGTAGGACAGCGAGGTCGTCACGCCGCCCTGGGCCGAGGCGCGCGACTCGGTGCGCACGTCCTCGGGCAGCGGGTTGTAGATGCCCCAGTGCTGGTGGGCGTCCACGACGCCGGGGAAGGCCACCTTGCCGCCGGCGTCGACGACCCGGGCCGCGGAGCCGGCCGGGATGCCGGCCTCGATCCGGGCGAACTTGCCGTCCTTGACGGCGATGTCGACGGTCTGGGGCTCGTCGTGGCCGGGCAGGACGGCCTTGACGTTGGTGAGGAGGACGTCGTACTCGGTCACTCGGATTCTCCTTGCTCGGTGAACGTGGACAGCGGCGTGAGGACGGACACCAGGTCGGTGGCCGTGTGGAGCGAGAGCACCGAAGAGCTGACGGACTCGGCGACCTCGGGAGCCAGCCGGCCGGCGACGTTGTCGCTGAACTTGCGGGCCAGCTCGGCGTCCGAGAGGGGGTTGGCCGGACCGCCGCGGTTGGCCAGCACCTCCTCGACCAGGACCTCACCCGACGTGGTGGTCACGGTGACCACGGCCGGGAACTGGAAGGGGTAGATCTCGTTGCACCGCTCGTCGGCCACCACGTCGACCTTCGCCATCAGCTCCCGGCGGGCCGGGTCCTGGGCGAGGGCGTCGGTGTAGTCGTCGAGCCCGGTGCCGAGGCCGCCGCCGCCGAAGAGCCCCGCGGCGAACGCGTAGGGCCCGGAGAACTGGGCCTGGTAGCCGGTGGCCGGGGTCCGCTTGACCTCGATCGGCTCGCCGATGGTGCGCACGGTCGAGCCCGCGACGCCGACGACGACCGAGACGACGTCCTCGGGGCGCAGCCCGCGCTCGCGGAAGGCCCGACCGGCGTCGACGGTCGTGTGGGTGAAGTGGTTGGCCGGGTAGGGCTTGAAGAAGATGCCCGGCACCGACCACTCGGTGCCCAGCCCCGCGGTGATCGCCTCGGGGAAGAACTGGCCGTGCAGCCAGGCCTGGAAGAACCCGAAGCGGCCCTCGAGGACGGTCGGGGGACCGGTGAAGCCGCGGCGCACCAGCTGGGCCGCGGTGACGCCGGCCTGGGCGGCGTAGCCGCAGTGCAGGCGCTTGACGGTGCCGCCGGTGCGGTTGGCCTCGATGATGCCGGAGGCCAGCGAGGCGGTGATGCCGAGCGCGTCGGCGACGCCGGCCTCGTCGAGCCCGTAGGCGATCGCCGCGGCGACCGCGGAGCCCATCGCGCCGGTGATCGAGGTGGCGTGCTGGCCGTGCTCGAAGAAGACCGAGTTGCCCAGCTCGGCGTCGTACCCGGCCATGCCGAGGCGGACCGCGACCTCGAGGCCGACGGCGATCGCCCGCACGGTCAGCTCGCCGCTGGCGCCGGCGTGCTCGGCGGCGGCCAGCGCGGCCGGGACCACCGAGGCGGACGGGTGCAGCACCGAGGGCAGGTGGGTGTCGTCGTAGTCCAGGGAGTGCGCGAGCACGCCGTTGGCGAACGCGGCCTGGATCGCGCTCACCCGGGTCGGCTCGCCGACGACCGTCGCCTGCGGGTGACCGCCCTGGTCGAGCACGTGGCCGATGGCCGCGGCGCTGGTCGGGAGACGGTGGGCCGCCACGCAGAGACCGAGCACGTCGAGGGTGCGCTGGCCGACTGAGGCCACGACGTCGGCCGGTACGCCGTTCTTCGCGGCGTCCACGGCGAAGGCCGCGAGCTGCTGGGCCAGCGTCGGGCCGCCGGACTCCTCGCCGGTCGGGTTGCCGGCCGGGCGGGCGTGCGGGGCGGGGGCGTAGCTCATGCGCCGACCACGGCCAGCGGGCGCACCGGGGAGCCGGTGGCGCCGAAGAACTTCAGCGGCGAGAGCACGAAGAGGAACTCGTGCACCCCGGCGGCGGCGAGCGCCTCCAGGTCCATCGCCTCGATGATGTAGATGCCGGACTCGACCAGCAGCACCCGGTGGGCGGGCAGCAGGCCGTGGCCGGCGCCGGGCTTCAGCTGCTCGTAGGCGATGGTGTCGGCGCCGGTGGCGTGGATGCCGTGCCCGGCGAGGAACGCCGCGCCGGCCTCGGAGACGCCGGGCACGCCGGTGGACAGGCCGCGGTAGAGGTCGCCGTCGCCGTTGTCGAAGTGCTGGCCCCAGCCGGAGCGGACCAGCACGACGTCGCCCTCGCGGATCTCGGTGCCCTGGGCGGCGAGGGTGGCCTCGAGGTCGGCGACGGTGATCTCCTGGCCGGGCTCGAGGCGGTCCACGCCGAGGGTGCCGGGCACGTCGAGCAGGACGCCGCGGCGCACCATCGGCTTGATGGTGTGCGCGCCGTGCTCGAGGAAGCGGCCACCGACCTGCGCGGCCTCGGCGTCGAGGTCGCCGTGCAGCTTGCCGTCCTGGGAGACGTGGCTCAGCGCGTCGATGTGGGTGCCGACGTGGGTGCCCATCGAGATCATGTCGTTGGCCGCCGAGCCGCCGTCCGAGCGCACCATGTCGCCGTGGCGGCGCGGCAGCGCGTGCCAGTACGCCGGGTGGTTGGGCGACTGCGGCATGCCGACGGTGAGCGTGCGGCCCAGGTCGAAGATCTCCAGGCCGGCAGCGGCGGCGTCCAGGAGGCGTGCGGTGGTGGAGTCGGTCATCTGTCCTCGGATTCGGTGCGTGCAGGTGCGGGCGTGGGCCAGTGCGGATGTCAGCGGATGACGGAGCGGCTGCGCAGGTCGGCGAGGTCCTCGGTGCTCAGGCCGAGCTCGCCGAGCACGACGTCGGTGTCCTCGCCGTGCTCGCGACCGGTGAACCGGATCGAGCCGGGCGTCTCCGACATCCGCCACATCACGTTGTGCTGGAGCAGGGGACCGAAGTCGCGGTCCTCGACCTCGGTGAGCATCCCGGTCTCGCGGATGTGCGGGTCCTCGACGATCTCCTTGGCGGAGTAGATCGGGGCGATCGCGGCGCCGGCCTCGGTGAAGGCGTCGACGACCTCGTCGCGGGTGCGGGCACCGATCCAGGAGCCGACGTACTCGTCGAGCTCGTCGGCGTGCTGCGCGCGGGTGTTGCCCGCCGCGAACCACGGCTCCTCGATGACCTCGGGGTGGCCGACGAGGCGCAGGACCCGCTCGGCGATGGCCTGGGCGCTGGTGGAGATCGCCACCCAGTGGCCGTCGGAGGTCTCGTAGGTGTTGCGCGGGGCGTTGTTGGTGGAGCGGTTGCCGTGCCGGGTGCCGATGGCCCCGGTCTGCTGGTAGACCGTGGGGCCGGGACCGACAGCCGTCATGATCGGCGAGAGCAGGTCGAGGTCGATGACCTGGCCGCGGCCGCCGTTGCGCTCCCGGGCGAGCAGCGCCATCGAGACGGCCGAGGAGGCCGCGATGCCGGCGATGGAGTCCGCCAGGCCGAACGCAGGCAGGGTCGGGGGGCCGTCGGCCTGGCCGGTGAGGTGCGCGAAGCCGCTCATCGACTCCGCGAGGGTGCCGAAGCCCGCGCGCGAGGCGTAGGGGCCGGTCTGGCCGAAGCCGGTGATCCGGACGATGACCAGGCCGGGGTTGACCTCGTGCAGCTGCTCGGGGCCGACGCCCCAGCGCTCCAGGGTGCCGGGGCGGAAGTTCTCGACGACGACGTCGGCGGTGGCGGCCAGCCGGAGGAAGAGCGCCGCGCCGTCGGGCTCCTTGAGGCTCAGCCCCACGGTGCGCTTGTTGCGCGAGATCTCCTTCCACCAGATCGGCGTGCCGTCCTTCGCGGGGCCGTGGCCACGCATGCCGTCGACCTTCGCGGGATGTTCGATCTTGACGACGTCGGCGCCGTAGTCCCCGAGGATCTGGCAGGCGAGCGGGCCCGCGAGGATCGTCGACGCGTCGATCACCGTGTAGCCGGTGAGCGGTCCTGCGGTCATTGACTTCCCTCCGTGGTGTTCCGCCTTGCGAAACTCTATTCCAGAACCCGCAATATAGGGCGGATCGCCCGCCGAGCGCCAGTACGCCGTCGGTGCGGTCTGTGCGGGTGGGTCGAGCGGCCCCGACCGTCGCTCAGAGGATCGGTGCGCCGAACCCGCCGGCGCGCCCGAGCATCGCGGGGGCCTGGGGCAGGCCCAGCTGCTCGGCGATCCAGGTGCCGGTCTCGGCGACCAGGGCCGCGTCGAGCGGGACGCTGGTGGGGATCGCGGACTGCTGCAGCAGGTAGAGCAGGTCCTCGGTGGCGATGTTGCCGGTCGCGCCCGGGGCGAAGGGGCACCCGCCGATCCCTCCGGTCGAGGCGTCGAGCACGCTCACGCCGGCCTCGATCGCGGCCAGCGCGTTGGCGTAGCCGGTGTTGCGGGTGTTGTGGAAGTGCGCACGCAGGGGCACGTCGGCGCCCAGGTCGCGCAGTCCGCCGACGATCGCGGTGACCTGACGCGGCACGCCCACGCCGATGGTGTCGGCGATCGCGAGCTCGTCGGGTCCGGCGTCCAGGCAGCCCTTGGCCACCTCGAGCACGCGCGCCACCGATACGGGGCCGTCGAAGGGGCAGCCGAAGGCCGCCGCGATGATGACGCTGGCCCGCACGCCGGCGTCGCGGGCGGCGGCGGCCATGTCGTGCCACGCGGCGATCTGGGCGGCGGTGTCGGCGCCCTGGTTGCGCAGCGCGAGGCCGTCGGAGGCGACGACCACCGCGGTGATCTCGGTGCAGCCGGCGGCCACGGCGCGGTCCAGGCCGCGGCGGTTGAGCACCAGTCCGATCGACTGCAGGCGCGCGTCGTCACGCACCGCTGCCAGCACGTCCTCGGCGTCGGCCATCTGGGGCACCCGGTCGGGGCGGGCGAACGCGGTGACCTCGATGCGGCGCAGTCCGGCGTCGAGGGAACGGCGGATAAGCTCGGCCTTGATCTCGGTGGGCAGTACCCGCTTCTCGTTCTGCAGCCCGTCGCGTGGGGAGACCTCGACGATCTCGACCGGTGCTGCGGGCGGTGCGGCGGGGGTGCTGCCAGGGGCGGTCGGGTGCGTCGTCACGGTGTGTCCCAGTCCTCGGGGTCTCGGGTGCGGGCCGATGATATCGGATATACGATCAGTGCCATGACCAGTTCCGAGACCGTAACCGGCCCGCTGCACGGAGTGCGCGTCCTGGAGGCCGGCCAGCTCCTCGCCGGACCCTTCGCGGGCACCCTCATGGGCGACCTCGGCGCCGACGTGATCAAGGTCGAGCCCCCGGGCATCGGCGACTCGATGCGCCAGTGGGGGCGGGCGACCGCCGCCGAGGGCAAGTCGCTGTGGTGGCCGGTGGTCGGGCGCAACAAGCGCTCGGTGACCCTCGACCTGCGCCAGGCCGAGGGTCAGGAGATCTTCCTCAAGCTCGTCGAGCAGGCCGACATCGTGGTGGAGAACTTCCGCGTCGGCACCTTCGAGAAGTGGAACCTGGGCTACGAGCAGCTCAAGGCCGTCAACCCCAAGATCATCTTCGTGCGGGTCAGCGGCTACGGCCAGACCGGGCCCTACGCCAAGCGCGCGGGCTACGGCTCGATCGGCGAGGCGATGGGCGGGCTGCGCTACATCGTCGGCGACCCCGACCGTCAGCCCTCGCGCACCGGCATCTCGATCGGTGACTCCCTGGCCGCGATGCACGCCACCATCGGCGCGCTCGCCGCGCTGCGCCACCGCGACGTCACCGGCGAGGGCCAGGTCGTGGACTCCGCGATCTATGAGGCCGTGCTCGCCATGATGGAGAGCCTGGTGACCGAGTGGGACGCCGCGGGCTACCAGCGCGAGCGCACCGGCGCGATCCTGCCCAACGTCGCGCCCAGCAACGTCTATCCCACCGCCGACGACAGCATGGTGCTGATCGCGGCCAACCAGGACAGCGTCTGGGGTCGTCTCGCGGAGGCCATGGGCCGCCCCGAGCTGGCCAAGGAGGGGCAGTACGCCACCCACACCGGCCGCGGCGAGCGCCAGGCCGAGCTCGATGACCTGATCTCGGAGTGGACCCGCACGGTCGACTCCGAGGACCTGCTCGCGCTCATGCACGAGAACGGCATCCCCGCGGGTCGCATCTTCAAGGCCGAGGACATGCTCACCGACCCGCACTTCGAGGCCCGTGAGGCCATCGTGCGGGTGCCGGACGAGTCCTTCGGCAGCCTGGCCATGCAGAACGTCGTGCCCAAGCTCTCCGCCACGCCCGGGTCGATCCGCTGGACCGGTCCCGAGCTCGGCCAGCACAACGGCGACGTGTACGGCGACCTGCTCGGCCTCTCCGAGGACGAGCGCGCCGCGCTCCTCGAGCGCGGCGTGATCTGAAGCGATGGCGACCGAGCGCTCCGCGGACTACTCCTCGGCCGGCTTCCTGGGCCGCATCGGCCCGGGAAGTTCGCCGGCGGTGATCGTCGTCGACGTGTGCCGCGCCTACCTCGCGGGCGGTCCGCTGACCGACGAGGGCGGCCGGTTCGAGGCGGCGCGGGCGAGTGCCGAACGGGTCGTCGAGGCGGCCCGCGCGGCCGGCCACCCGGTGCTGTTCACCGAGGTCCGTCTCGCCCCCGGCCGCAAGGACGCCGGCTGGTTCGGCGTCAAGGTGCCCGGCCTGGCCGCCTTCGAGCAGGGCTCGCCGTGGGCCGAGGCCCCCGACGCGCCCGCGCCGCTGCCCGGCGAGCTCGTGGTGTCCAAGCAGTACGCCTCCGGCTTCTTCGGCACCTCGCTCGCCTCGACCCTGCGGGCGCTCGGCGTCGACACGACGTACGTCCTGGGGTTCTCGACCAGCGGCTGCGTGCGGGCCACGGCGCTGGACGCGCTGCAGAGCGGGTTCCGCCCGCTCGTGGTGCGCGAGGCGAGCGGCGACCGCGACGCGGGTGTGCACGAGGCCAACCTCTTCGACCTCGACGCCAAGTACGCCGACGTGGTGTCCGAGGCCGAGGCCATCGACCAGCTGCGGGCGATCGCCCCGCGCGACCTGACCGGAGGACCTGCATGAGCATCGTCGAGCTCGACTCCCCAGACCTGACCTGGGGCCAGCACACCGTGGCCGGCGCCGACGTGCCGGCCGGGATGGTGATGCTCCACGCCGACGCGGAGCGGCCCTACCGCGCCGTGCTCGTCGGCTTCCCCGACGGCTGGCGCCGCGACGTGACCGGCAATCAGCCGGCCGGTGAGGAGATGGTCGTCGTCTCCGGTGCCCTGCACATCAGCGGGCGCACCTGCGGCACCGGCGAGCTGCTCGTCGCCGAGCCGCACGCCACCCGGGCGGCGACCTCCACCGAGCCCGGCACGCGCGCCGTCGTCTGGTTCACCGGCACGCCCGGTGGCTGGAGCGAGGGCGAGGCCGAGCGCCCGGGCAAGCTCGACGTCGTCCCGATCGCCCCGGGCCTGGTCCGCGGCCCGAGCGCCACCCTGCCCGGCACCATCGAGGTCCGCGACGACGTCGCCGGCGCGGTCTTCGACAGCGACGCCGACCTGGTCTGGCCCGACACTCAGCGCTACCTGCACCTGCCCGCCGGCACCCCGGCCCCGCAGCTCCCCGGCCGCGCCGTCATCCGCATCTGGGGCTGACCCCGCCCTCGGCGCCCAGCGCCCAGCAGTACCCACCGCCCGCCCCCGGCCTCCGTGCCGGGGGCGGGCGTTTGCTTGTAACGCGGGGTTGTTGCCGCTCCACACGCGTCGTACGACGGGGGAAGCGTCGACGGTCCGTGGGAAGGGCCCCGCGGCCCCGCCACACGCGCCGACTCGCGCCGCCACACGCGCCGACTCGGGGAAGGCGACGAAGCGCCCGGCCCCTCCCTCGCGGGAGGAGCCGGGCGCTCGTGGTGTCTGCCGGGTCAGGCCACCGTGTCGGGCGAGGCGTGCGAGGCCGCCGCAGCGGCGGCGGCGTCGTCCTCGAAGGTGTCGCGGATCCACAGCAGTGCGAGCACCGCGGCGAACATCGCCGGCACCAGGACCAGCATGGCCAGGGCCAGCGGCTCGCCGTCGTACGACGTGGACCCGATCAGGTCGGAGGTGACGCCGATGAGCAGCGGGCCGACGGCGCCGCCGAGGGTGACCAGGAAGGTGAGCAGGGCGAAGCCCATGCCCCGGCGGTCCGCCGGCACGACGTCGGCGGAGGCGGCGGTCAGGTTGGGGATGGCGGCGGCGAAGCCGGCGCAGGCCACGCAGACGAGCGCGATCCGCAGCCACAGCCCCGGCAGCAGGACCGAGCCGGTCAGCGCGACGGCACCGACGAGCAGGAACCCGGTCGCGACCTTGATGCGCCAGCCCGGACGGATGCCGTGGAACTTGTCGCCCATCCGGCTGCCCAGGATGATGCCGATCACGATGCCGGTGCCGCCCACGCCGCCGGCGAGGCCCGAGGCGGCGTCGTAGCCCAGGTCCTCGGTGCGCTGGAGGAAGGTGGGCAGCCAGTAGAAGAGCCCGGCCACGCCCAGCGACAGCAGCGCCTGGCCCAAGATGATGCCCTTGAGGGTCTTGACCTTCAGCAGGCCCCGGGCCTCGGCGAGCAGTGAGCTCTTCGACGCCGTGAGGACGCCGTGGGCGCCGTCGGACTCCACGGCACCGCCGCGGAGCCGGTCCATGCGGTCACCCAGGCCGCGCAGCGGCTCCTTGAGGGTGAGCACGAGCAGCGCCACGACCAGGCCGGGCACCGCCGCGACGAAGAACACCGCACGCCAGTCCATCGCCTCGGCGATCGCGCCGCCGAGGATGACGCCGGTCGGCAGGCCCATGTAGTAGCCGGCGCGCTCGAAGCCGAAGGCCTTGCCGCGGCTGCGGGCGGGGTAGTAGTCGGCGATCAGGCTGGAGGCCGGCGGGTTGTAGAGCTGGCCGGCGGCGCCGATGAGGACGCGGACGGCGAAGAACATCACCAGGCTGGTCGCCAGGCCGCTCAGCACCGAGCAGATCGACCAGATGAGCACGACGACGAAGATCGTCACCACGCGGGGGGCCCGGTCGGCGAGGCGCCCGGCGGGCAGGAGGAGGATCGCGGCCGCCAGGCTGGCGGAGGTAGGGATCGCGCCCGCGACCGTGTCGCTGAAGCCGAAGTGGTCCTGGATCGCGGGCAGGGCACCGGAGATCAGGTTGATCTCGACGCGGTCGATGAACGCGACCAGCGCGATCACGATCGCGGGCCACCAGCCGAGAGGAGCCGGCTTGGAGAGGTCGACGCTGCGTGCGGGACGCCTCGGGAAGACGTCCAGGGTGACGGTGGAGGACGCGGCCACGCCGGACGAGGCGTCAGCGGCCTCCCGGGCGGGCCGCTCCGGTGCCACGTCGTGCGTGTCGGTCATGAGATCTGCTCCTGTCGTGGAACCTGGTGTGCAACGCTTGGTGCAAGATCGTACAAGATATATAGGAGACAAAGTTGTCCGTCCTACGCGTCGCCGCCGTCCAGTTCGCCGCCACCGAGGACGTCGCCGAGAACCTCGCGACCTGCCTGCGCACGATCGACGAGGCCGCCTCTCAGGGCGCCCGGGTGGTCGTGCTCCCGGAGTTCTGCAACCACGTCTCCTGGTACGGCTCGCGCGAGCACGCACGGGAGAAGGCCGTGACCCTCGACGGCGACTTCGTGGCGGCCCTCGCCGAGCGCGCCGCGCGCCACGAGCTGCACCTGATGGCCAACCTGACCCTGCTGCGCGAGGACGGGCGCGTCAGCGGCAGCAACGTGCTCTTCGGCCCCACCGGCGAGGTGCTGTGCGTGAGCGACAAGCAGGTGCTGATGGGCAGCGAGCGCGACCACATCGACACCGCCGTGGACCGCTCACCGGTCGTGGCGACCGAGGTGGCCCGCTTCGGCCTGTACTCCTGCATGGACGGCGTCATCAACGAGACCCCGCGGATGCTCGCGGTCGAGGGCGCCCAGGTGCTGCTCAACAGCGTGAACTCCTTCGCCCTCGACGAGGCCACGCTGCACGTCCCGGTCCGTGCGGTCGAGAACAAGGTGTGGGTCGTCGCCGGCAACAAGGTCGGCCCGCTGGTCCCCGAGCACAGCATCCAGGCGGTCGCCGAGCGCGTGGGCGTGCCGGTCGAGCGCCTCCACGGTGCGGGCGAGGCGCAGATCGTGGCCCCCGACGGCACCGTGGTCGCCCGCGGCCCGCGCACCGGGGAGGCGGTCGTCGTCGCCGACATCGAGGTCGAGGCGGCCGACGACAAGCGGCGCCCGGACGGCACCGACCTGATGGCCGCGCGCCGTCCCGAGATCTACGGCCCCATCGCCGAGGAGCCACGGGGCCGCCGGGCGCCCGCGGGCGCTCCGCGCGCCACCGCGGTCGTCGTCGCGCCCGCCCCGGGCGAGGACGTCGCGGCACTGCTCGCCAAGGCGATCGCCGAGGGCCCCGACCTGGTCGTGCTCCCCGAGCTCGCCGCCCACGAGGACGGTACGGCGAGCACGCCCGCACGCGCCGGGCTCGCGGCCGCCGACATCGCCGCCGCTCTGGCCGGCACCTCCACCCTGGTCGTGACCAGCGTCGTCGATGGTGCGCGCCACCTCGGCCTGGTGGTGGGGGAGCGCGGCGTGGTCCTCGAGCAGCCGCAGCTGCACCGCAGCGCCCGGCACGCCGCCTGGCACACCGAGCTCGGTGACGAGGTCACGGTGCTGGAGACCGACTTCGGCCGCCTGGTGGTGCTCGTCGGCGACGACGCGCTCTACCCGGAGGCGTTCCGGCTCGCGGCGTTCCAGGACGCCGACGTGGTCGCGGTGCCGTTCAGCGCCGCCGAGTCGCACGACCTCGACCTGCTGCTGCGCGAGCGCGCCGCGGAGAACCGGGTCAACCTGGTCGCCGGCTCCCGGCGCACCGGCGCGGAGCGCACTGGCGCCGCCGTGCCGCTCTCGCCCGACTTCACGCTGTGGGGCGACGGCTGGGAGACCGGCTTCGCCGGCGTCATCAGCTGCCCGGAGCTGGTCGTGGCCCGCGAGTCGCTCACCACCGTGTCGCTGCGCCCGGAGTGCGCGACCAACCGCTTCGTCAGCAAGGGCACCGACGTCGTCGACGGTCGCCCGTGGTCGCTCGCCGCGCCGCTGGTCACCGCCCGCTGACCCCGTTCACGGCCCCGGAACGGCGAAGCCCGGACTCCTGAGGAGTCCGGGCTTCGTTCCCGTGAGACCCCGGGGGGCCTCGGAAGCTCTGGCCGCGTGATCGACGTCGCGCTCGTTGAGCGAGATCGAGGTCAGGCGGAGGTCTCGCCCCGGGCTGCCAGTGCCTGGAGCATCGCCTGCTGGGTGCTGTCGAGGTGGGCGATCCAGGCGGCCTTGAGCCCCTCGGTGTCGCCGGCGCGCGCGAGCGTGAGGAGCTCCTTGTGCTCGTCGATGCGGCTCTGCTGGGTCTCCGGCTCGCGGTCGAGGTTGTCCATCAGCAGGTGCAGGTAGCGGTCCGAGGACTTCCACAGCAGGTCCAGCACGCGCCGGTCCGCGCTGCCGAGCACGTGGTCGAGCATCGCCTCGTGGAACGCGTGGTGCTTGGCGGCCAGCAGGGCCGGCTCGCGCACGATCCCGACGTACTCCGCGAGGGCCTCGTCGGCGGTCTGGAGGTACTCCTCGCGCATCGAGGCCATCGCCCGCACGGTGAGCTCGCCCTCGATGAGCTTGCGCAGCTCATAGATGTTGGTGAGGTCCTCGGCGCTGAGCGAGGCCACGAGCGCGGAGCGGCCGGGGCGCAGGCTGATGACGCCCTCGCTCTCCAGTCGGCGCAGGGCCTCGCGCACGGGGATGTGGCTGACGGCGAACTGCTCGCACAGGTCCACGATCGAGACCGCGGAGCCGGGGGCGATGTCGCCGTTGAGGATCGCGCGGTGCAGCTCGTCGGTCACGCGGTCGACGAGGGACTGGTGCGCGATCGGGCGGACCGAGGTGGAGGCCTGTCGGGCCATCGGTACTCCTGGGGGTGACGGGGGGCAGGGGGGTGCCTCGGACGGGCCAAATCATATATCGGCCCCGCGCGGATCCGTCTGCTGCCGAGCGGGGTCCCCGGGTTGGGACCAAAGTACTCTTGCGCGCCACGGAAGAAGATATTGTATATTCTCCTACGAGGATGAGGAGGTGAGCCGTGGTCGATCCACAGGTCTTCCGGGACGTGCTGGCCCAATGGCCCAGCGGCGTGACCGTCGTGACGACACTGGCAGCCGACGGCAGCCGGATCGGGATGACTGCGAGCTCGTTCTCGAGCGTGAGCGCGACCCCCGCGCTGGTCTCGATCTGTCTGGACCGCACGCTCTACACGCATGATCAGATCGCCCAGGCCGGGTGCTTCGGCATCAACGTCCTGGCCAAGGACCAGATCGAGGTCGGCCGGCGCTTCGCCGGCATGGTCAAGGACTGCCCTGACCGGTTCGCCGGGGAGGAGTGGTCGACCGCCGAGACCGGCGTCGCCCTGCTCGACTCCGCGCTGGGCTGGCTGGACTGCCGCGTCGTGCACCAGTACGACGGGGGCGACCACACCATCTTCGTCGGGGAGGTGCTCGCGGCGAACGCCGCGCGCCGCTCCGCACCGCTGCTCTACCACGCCCGCGGCTGGGGGCAGTTCGCCGACGTCCTGCCCGAGGTGGCGACGCTCGCCGACGGCGGCGCCGTCCGGGCGCTGCGTGAGCGCGGCGAGGACCCGGAGTCGGTCGCCGCGGTGATCGCGGCGCTCGCCGGGGCCGGGGTCCGGGTGCGGGTGCTCGACCTGGTCGGCACCGAGCCCGGGGCGGACCCCTCCGTCGTGGCCGTGGACGCGGTCGACACCCAGGCCGCGCTCGCCGCGGTGCCCACCTGCGTCGACCTCGCGACCACCACCGCCCGGGTCGGCGACCGGCTCCAGGCCGAGCAGGCGCTGAGCCTGGGCATCGGCACCGTCGAGGTCATCGCCGACCTCGGCGGCGACCCCGTCCTCGGGGCCGACCCCGACGAGGCCCTCGCCCGTGCCCTGGCCACCATCGAAGGCATCGAGGACCGGGCCGCGGTGACCCTGCTCGACCCGTTCGATCCGGCCCGCGCCGAGAACGTCATCGCCGCCGTGATCACCCTGGCGGCCCGGGGGGTGCGCGAGGTGTGCCTGCCCGACACCGACGGTCGCGCCACCGCGCTCGAGGTGCGCGCGCTGCTGGCGGAGGTCACCCGGCTTGCCCGCCCGACCGCGCTGCGCGTCGCGCTGCACGACCGGGACCGCCTCGGCCTGGTCAAGGCCCTCACCGCGTTGAAGAGCGGCGTCACCCACTTCGACACGACCCTCGGCGGGCTCGGCGGCGCCGTCGCCACCGAGGACCTGGTCCGGCTGCTCGAGACGCTCGGCGTCACGACCCCCGCCGACCCCCACACGCTCTCCGGCCTCGCCCAGCAGCTGCGCGGCGAGGCCACCTCGGGCCTGCTCGGCCCGGACCCGGTCGCCGACCGGTCGGAGCTCGCTCCGGGAACTTCCACCCCTGACACCGTAGGAGCCGCAGGATGACGGCACGACTGACCGCAGAGCGCCTTCTGCCCGACCTGACCCCTGCCGAGCGCGCCCGCGCCGAGCGGGTCGAGTCGGTGCTCCCGGCGATCGCCGCTGCCGCCGAGGCAGCCGACACCGCGGGCAAGCTGCCCGAGGGGCACCTCGACCTGCTGGGGGAGGCCGGCCTGCTCGGCCTGGTGATCCCCGAGGAGTTCGGCGGGCTCGGGGGTGGCCTGCGCGACCTGGCCGCCACGACGTACTCGATCGGCACGGTGTGCGGCTCGACCGCGCTGGCGTACTTCTTCCACTGCTCCTCCTCCTCGCGCGGCATGCTGCCGATGGCGGCCCTCGAGGCCGGGCTCTACACCGACGAGGAGGCCCCCGTCGTCCGCGCGTTCGCCGAGAAGGTGCTCACGCTGATGGGTGCCGAGAAGAAGTCGATCGGCAACTTCGCCTCCGAGGCGGTCAAGGCCTCCAACGCCAACGTGCTGATCCAGACGACCGCGACGCGCACCGAGGGCGGCTGGCTGCTCAACGGCGAGAAGTCCTTCGGCTGCCTGTCCGGCTCCGGCGACTACGCCCTGGTCACCGCGCGCCGCGAGGACGTCGAGGGTCTCGACGCGCTCAGCCTGTTCCTGGTGCCCAAGAACGCGCCCGGCTCGCGCCCGCGCCTGAACTGGTCGGGCCTGGGCATGCGCGCCTCGGACAACTTCGGGCTCATCTTGGAGGACTGCTTCGTCGCCGAGGACCTCGCGCTGACCGTCCCCGGCGGCTTCACCCGCGCCACCCAGATGTCGCGCGGCTCGTGGGTCGGCAACCAGATCGCGATCGCCGCGATCTACGCCGGCATCGCGCAGGGCGTCTGGGACTACGCGCTCGGGCGCACCATGGCGGCGACCTTCGCCGACACCGGCAAGCCGATCGCGTCCTCCCCGATGCACCAGGTGCTGATCGGTGAGGGCGAGCGTCACCTGGCCGAGGCCCACCTGTGGCTGCGCCGCCAGATCGAGCTCGAGGCCAGCGACCCGCCGATCCTGCCCAAGCCCGAGGTCGTCCAGAGCTGGAAGCTCGCCAAGGGCGCGATCTGCGAGCACGCCCACGAGGTCGCGCTCGCGGCGCTGAAGATGTGCGGCACCTCCGGGGCCCTGATGGGCAACGAGATCGGCCGCGCGGTGCGCGACACGACCATGGGCCTGGTCCAGGCGTTCCCCGCCGAGCGCGGCAAGCTCGACCTGGCCAAGATGATCGTCGAGAAGGAGGGCTGGGCCGGTCTCACCACGACCGACAGCTTCAAGCCCGCCGCCGAGGCGACCCCCGTCAACGGCACCGGCGCCCCCGCGCTGGAGAAGGCATGACCGCCACCGAGGCGCCGGCCACCGCCGGCCGCATCGAGGTCCCCGACGTCGTCGAGATCATCGCCGGCGTGACGGCGGTCCCCGGTGACCGCCTCGAGCTCGTGCTCGAGGACCCGTTCACCGGCGCCGAGCTCGGCCATGCCGTCGCCAGCACCGCCGAGGCCGTCGAGCGCGCGCTCGCCGCGGCCACCGAGGTGCACCTGTCCGGCTCCTGGTCCAGCACGCCGATCGAGCGCCGCGCCGACATCCTCGAGTCGATCGCCGACGCCGTGATGACCGAGGTGCCGCGCCTGGCCGCGCTGGAGTCGTTCGCCACCGGGGTGCCGGTCAGCCAGACCCAGATCGTCGCGCTCATCGACCACGCCGCCTTCCGGCTGGCCGCCGCCGCGATCCGGGGCGGCGCGCTGCACGAGACCACCACCGGCGAGAGCGGTCAGGCCGTCGAGGTGCACCGCCTCCCGCTGGGCCCGGCGCTCAACCTGGTCCCGTGGAACGCCCCGGCCCCGATGGCCGCGCACAAGATCGCCAGCTCGCTGGCCGCCGGTGCGCCCACCATCCTCAAGCCGAGCGAGTACGCGCCGTACGCCACCACCGAGCTGGCGCGCATCGTCGCGCGCGTGCTCGACGCCGAGGGCGTCGCGCCCGGCACCTTCCAGCTCGTGCAGGGCGGCGCCCACGTGGGCGGGACGATGGTGCAGGACCGCCGGATCCGCGCGGTCTCCTTCACCGGCGGGCTGATCGGCGGCAAGGCCATCGCCGCGGCCTGCGCTGCGAACTTCACCTCCCTGCAGCTCGAGCTCGGCGGTAACAACCCGCTCCTCGTGCTCCCCGACGCCGACCCGGCCGCCGCGGCGCACCACGCCGCCGACCTGCTCACCACGCTCAACGGCCAGTGGTGCCGTGCGCTGGGCCGCCTGATCGTGCCCGAGGCGCTCGCGGAGGAGATCGTCGAGCTCACCCTGGGTCGGCTGGCGGAGCTCCAGGCCGGTGACCCGCTCGACGAGGCGACCCAGCTCGGCCCGATCGTGCACTCGGTGCACCGGGCCCGCCTGGTCGCCGCGATCGAGGAGCGGGTCCGGGCCGGCGGCACCGCACGCGCCGCGACCACGCTGCCCGAGGGGGGTCACTTCCTGGCGCCCACCCTCCTCACCGGCGTGCCCGACGAGGCCGCGCACGAGGAGGTCTTCGGACCGGTGGCCACCGTGCACACCTACCGCACCGAGGAGGAGGCGCTGGCCCTGGCCAACGCCACCCCCTTCGGGCTGGAGGGGTACGTCGTGGGCTCGGACGAGCAGCGGGCGCTCGCGGTGGCCCGCCGGGTCCAGGCCGGCGAGGTCAAGGTCAACGGCTCCACGATCATGAACCTCCACCTGATGACGCCCCGCCCCGCCTGGGGCTGGTCGGGCATGGGGGAGGAGGGCACCGTGGAGACCATCCGGATCTTCACCGGCGCCCGCGTGGTCGGCGTCGAGGGCGGCTTCGCCCTCCACGGCCGGTGACCTCGCAGCACCTCCTGCGGGCGGCGCCGGCCGGTGCCGCCGACCGGCTGCGGGCCCTGCTCCAGGGCACCGAGCTCGTGCACCTGCCGGGGGTGCACGACGCGGTCAGCGCGCGGCTCGCGAGCCGCAGCGGCGCCCGCGCCCTGCACCTCTCGGGCGCCGCGGTCTCCGCGGTGGAGCTGGGCCTGCCCGACATGGGCTTCGTGCACGGCACCGACATCGCCCGCCGGGCCGCCGTCGTGGCGGCCTCGGCGGACGGCGTCCCGGTGCTCGCCGACGCCGACACCGGCTACGGCAACGCCCTGCAGGCGCGGCACACCGCGATCGGCTACGCCGCCGCCGGGGTCGCCGGCCTGCACCTGGAGGACCAGGTCTCGCCCAAGCGCTGCGGCCACATGGCCGGCAAGGCGGTCGTCTCGCGCGCCGAGGCGGTGCAGAAGGTGCGCGCCACGATCGATGCCGGCACGTCCCTGGTCGTCGTGGCCCGCACCGACGCGCTGTCGGTCGAGGGCATCGACTCCGTGGTCGAGCGCTGCCTGGGGTTCGCCGACGCCGGCGCCGACGCGGTCTTCCCGGAGGGCGCCGGGCTCGCCGACCTGGAGCGGGTGCGCGCAGCCCTGGACGCCGCCGGCCACCGGGTGCCGATGGTCTGGAACCGCTCCGAGGCCGCCGGCCCGGTCGAGTCCGGTCCGACCGCGGCACAGCTCGCCGAGGTCGGCGTCCGCGCCGTGATCCACCCGGTCTCCGCGCTGCTGGCCGCCGCCCGCGCGATGGAGCAGGTCTACGCAGCAATCGTCACGTCGGGCTCCGCGGCCGGCACCGAGCGCTGGGAGTGGCCCTCGCTCACCGGGCTCGTGGGCCAGCCCGAGCTGCTCGACGAAGAGAAGCAGTACGCCGTCGCCGAGGCCTCCCCTCGGCGCACCTCGTGAAAGGGAAACGATGACCACCACCCCCGCCCCCCACCACAGCACCGTTCTCGTGGCCGGCGCCGGCGCGGTCGGCCTCACCGCCGCCCTGGTCGTCGCGCGTGCGGGCGTGCAGGTGACAGTGCTCGAGGCCGGCGCGACGCTGTCCACGGAGTCGCGCGCCTCGACGTTCCACCCGCCGAGCCTGGAGATGCTCGACGACCTCGGCGTCCTCGAGCCGCTGATGGCCCGCGGCATCGTCTCCACCGGGTTCCAGTACCGCGACCGCCGCTCCGGCCCGATCGCCGACCTCGACCTCGGCGTGCTGGCCGACGACACCCGCTTCCCGTTCCGGGTGCAGTGCGAGCAGTCCAAGCTCACCCCGATCCTGCTCGAGGTGCTCGAGGGCCTCGACAACGTGACCGTCCACTTCGACCAGCGTGTGGTCAAGGCCGAGACCACCGCCGAGCTCGCGACCCTGACCACCGAGCGCGGCGACGTGTTCACCGCCGACTGGGTGCTCGGCGCCGACGGCTCGAACTCCCAGGTGCGCCAGACGGCCGGGTTCACCTTCGAGGGGATGACCTACCCCGAGCGCTTCCTGGTCGCCTCGACCACCGAGGACCTCGACACGATCCTGCCGGGCATCTCCGCGGTCAACTACGTCTTCGACCCGACCGAGTGGCTGGTGCTGCTGCGCACCCCCGAGCACTGGCGGATCCTGTTCCCGACCGACCCGAGCACCCCCGACGAGGTCGAGATCGACGCGGCCCGCGTGCAGGAGCGCCTCGCCGGCGTCGCCGACCTCGGCCGCGACTGGGACGTCTTGCACACCACGCTCTACCGCGTGCACCAGCGGGTGGCCGACACCTTCCGCAAGGACCGGCTGATCCTGATGGGCGACGCCGCCCACATCAACAACCCGCTCGGCGGCATGGGCATGAACAGCGGCGTCCACGACGCCATGCTCGAGGCCCTCGCGCTGATCGGCGTGCTCGACGGCTCGGCCTCCCTCGACGACCTCGACGAGGTCTGCGAGGCCCGCCGCCAGGTGGCGCTCTCCTACGTCAAGACCATCACCCACGACAACTGGGAGAAGCTGCGCCAGGACGACCCGGCGGCGCAGAAGGCCTACCACGACGAGCTGCGCACGCTGGCCGCCGACAAGGAGAAGATGCGCAAGCACCTGCTCAACACCTCGATGATCAACTCGCTGCGCAGCGGCCAGGTCGTCGACATGGTCGGCGTGGGCGGTACGCAGGCGTGAGGATCGAACGCGAGAACCCGGCGCGCACCGACGAGGTCGTCGGCGCCGTCGAGTCCTCCGACGCCGCTGCGGTCGACGAGGTCGTCGCCCGCGCCCGCGCCGCCCAGGCGGAGTGGGTGACCGTGCCGGTGGACAAGCGCGCCGCGTTGCTGCGCGAGGCCGCGGCCCGGGTGCGTGCGCACCTGGAGGAGATCGCCACCCTCACCGCGCGCGAGACCGGCAAGGTGCTCGCCGACTCCCGCGGCGAGGCCGGCTTCGCCGCGACCGTGCTCGGCTTCTACGCCGACCGCGGCGAGGCGCTGCTGACCCCCGGCGGGTACGACGACGAGCGCGGCCGGATGAGCGTGCGGCACCGTCCGTACGGCGTGGTCGCCGCGGTCACCCCGTGGAACGCGCCGCTGATCCTCACCACGCTCAAGCTCGCGCCGGCGCTGGTGAGCGGCAACGCGGTGGTCGTCAAGCCCTCGCCGTTCGCGCCGTTCGGCATCGGCCGGCTGCTCGAGCTCGTCGGCCAGGACCTGCCCGCGGGCCTGGTCCAGGTCGTGCACGGGGGAGCGGAGACCGCCAGCGCGCTGGTCTCCCACCCGGGCGTCGACCGGGTCGCGTTCACCGGCGGCGAGACGGCCGGCCGGGCGATCGCCTCGCTGGCCGGGCGGGCGCTCACCCCCAGCGTGCTCGAGCTGGGCGGCAACGACCCGGCGCTGATCCTCGACGACGCCGCGCTCGACGACGCCGCGCTGGACCGGCTGGTCATGGCGGCCTTCGCCACCAGCGGCCAGGTCTGCATGGCGATCAAGCGCCTCTACGTCCACCGCAGCCGCCTCGAGGAGGTCGTCTCCGGACTGGAGTCCGCGGCCGCGCGGGTGCTGCGCACCGGCGACCCGCTCCACGACGGGGTCAGCATGGGCCCGGTGGTCAGCGGCCCCTCGGCGGCGCGGGTGTCCGGCCTGGTCGAGCAGGCCCGCGCCGCGGGCGCCGACGTGCGCGAGCTCGGCACCGTCGACCCGGCGAGCGACCTCGCGCGCGGCTACTTCGTGCGCCCGACGCTGGTGCTGGGCGCCGAGGACTCCGCACCGATCGTGGCCGAGGAGCAGTTCGGTCCCACCCTGCCGGTGCTGGCCTTCGACGACGTCGACGAGGCGGTGGCCCGCGCCAACGCCGGCGACCTGGGCCTGGGCGGCTCGGTGTGGTCGGCCGACGAGGACCGCGCGTTCGCCGTGGCGGCGCGCCTCGACGCGGGCTTCGCCTTCGTCAACACCCACAACCGCACCGGCATGGCGCTGCACGCGCCGTTCGGCGGGGTGAAGCGCTCCGGCTGGGGCCGGGAGTACGGCGACGACGGCCTGTGGGAGTACGTCCAGCCCTGCGTGGTGCACGCGCCGGCGGCGTTCCGTGCCGGGGGAGCAGGGCTGGCCGCGAACGCCTACCCCGGGTCTTGAGAGTTCGGGACCAAGGTCCCGAGCCGGACCGATCGATATAATATATAGTTCAGGCATCACCGCCCGAGATCCCCGAAGGACACCCATGAGCCAGAACCTCAAGTACGTCCAGGACTTCCTGGACGACGCCCCGGTCACTGACGTCTCCGCGATCTTCGCGGAGTGGACCGACATCATCGAGGGACTCAAGACCAAGGCGATGGCGCACTTCGATCTGGTGCGCGACCCCTCCACCGAGGAGCTCGAGGCGTTCTCCTCCGATGTCGAGGGCGGCCCCTCGGGCAGCGTCCGCGGCTACACCGGCCCCGACGTGGACTGGATGATCCACTCGCACATGCAGAACAAGGGCCTGGGCTTCGTCAACGTCCACCTGACCATCTGGCTCGGCCCGCACATCGACGTGCCGCACTTCGGCATGGCGCTCGGTGCGTTCCCGCAGGCCTGGATGTTCCTGGACTCGGTGCCGCGCAAGGTGATCTCGACCGACGCCGACTACTTCCGCAAGTACTACGAGCCCTTCAACCAGGAGTGGCTGACGCTGCACAAGGAGACCCCGGGCCTCGAGGAGTTCGTCTCCCGCGACGCGTTCGTGCGTGCGACGTACTCGCCGACGGCGTGGTCGTTCATGGCGCCGGGCTCGCAGGAGATCTTCGACCTGGCCCGCAAGACCGCCAACGCCCACATGGACCGCTGGCTGCAGTGGGTCGACGAGGCCATCGCGGTGCCGGTCGAGAAGCGCGCCGAGCTGGCCGCCAACGACCTGGCGACGCGGCGCAACATCGCCGAGCTGGACCCGGCCAACGTGGTCGCGGTCCGCTACTTCGGCGAGGAGCGCACCGCTCAGCTGGTCCGCGCCCTGTGGGGCGGCGACCGGGCCCTGCCCCGCCCGCTCGAGGCCTGACGACGACGCGATGAGCTCTCCTGTCCTGGTCCGGGCGGTCCGCGAGGCGGTGCGCGTCCCCGGCGCGCCCGCCCCGTACGACACCGCCCACGTGACCATCCGGCACCCGGCCCGGCCGGCGTCGACGGAGGTCGAGCGGATGAGCGGCATGCTCCCCGCCGACGCCTCCGGCGCGCCGTACCCCGTGGTCGTCGTGGTGCCGGGCGTGAACGTCTCCTCCGAGGGCTACCGCTGGCTGGCGGTCGCCCTGGTCGAGGCGGGCTACGTGTGCGTCACCTACGACTGGGTGGGGGAGCTGTTCGCGGGCCAGAACGGACTCACTCCCGGGGTCGACCTGACCGCGGTCGGGCCCGACACCTACGGCACCAAGCCGACCACGCCCGCGCTGGCCGCGGTGCTGGACAGGCTCGCCGAGCTGAACCGGGTCGAGGGAGTGCTCGGCGGGCTGCTCGACCTGGGCCGCGTCGCGCTGTTCGGCCACTCCGCCGGCGGCACCGTCGCGCTGCAGTCGGCGAGCCCGGGGTGGTTCCCCGGCGTACGCGCGGTCATCACCTACGCCTCGCACACGATGGCCTCCCAGCAGCTCGGCCACCCGGCCGGCACGCTGCTGACCGCGCCGGTCGCCGTACCCGTCCTGCTGGTCGGCGGCAGCGCCGACGGCGTGGTCGCGGCGAGCGCGGTGCGCTACGGGGAGGAGGCCGGCGCTCCCGGCCACGACCCGCTCGAGCGCACCTGGCGCGAGGCGCTGCCGGGCGCGGCCGAGGCGTGGCTCGCGGTGCTCTCCGGCGCCGGGCACATGCTGCCGGCCACTCCCGCGGACCCGTCCTCGGCGCGCGGGTTCCTCGAGGAGCCCCTCGACGCCGACCAGGACGAGCTGCGCGAGGTGTTCGCGCGGCTGCTCACCGACTTCCTCGACGCGAAGCTCTGCGACGACCCGGCCGCCACGGCCACCCTGCAACACCACCTGGACCAGCCCAACCCCGTCTTCGCCGATCTTCGGCGACGCTAGGAGGATCACGATGTTCAAGAACTTCTGGTACGCCGTCGAATTCGCCACCGACGTTGTCCCCGGCAAGCCCAAGAGGGTCAAGGTGCTGGGTCAGCAGCTGGTCCTCTACCGCAAGAACAGCGACAACTCCGTCGTCGCGATGTCGGACCTGTGCGTGCACCGCGGTGCCGCGCTCTCCGACGGTGAGGTCAAGGGCGACTGCATCACCTGCCCGTACCACGGCTGGGAGTACAACCCCGCCGGTGAGGTCACCAAGATCCCCGCGCACCCCGACAAGGGCATCCCGCGCAAGGCCCGCATCGACTCCTACCCCGTGCAGGAGAAGTACATGATGGTGTGGGTCTACATGGGCGACCTGCCCGAGGAGGACCGCCCGCCGATCCCGGACTGGTCCGCGGTCGACGACACCGACACCTACGCCGCCGTCACCGGCAGCTTCTTGTGGAAGTCCAACTACGAGCGCATCCTCGAGAACGGCGTCGACGTCGCGCACACGCCGTTCGTGCACGGCGGCGTCTTCGGCAACCCCGAGAAGCCCGAGGTCCCCGAGTTCGAGATCGAGGAGGGCCCCTGGCACTGCAAGGTGTCGGTGAAGCTCAACCCGCCGAAGTCGAAGGGCCTGTGGGGCATCATCAACCCCAACAAGCAGGACCTGGCGAACCGCCCGCAGGTGCCGGTCTCCACCACCTGGTGGCTGCCGAACATGATCCTGCTCGAGGTCGACACCCCGATGGGTGCGATGAAGATCTTCGACGTCAACATCCCGATCGACGAAGAGACCACGCTGGTCAAGTTCATCGCCCTGCGCACCTTCTTCAAGGGCAAGTGGGCCGACCGCGACGCCAAGCGCCGCGTGTTCAAGGTGCTCTACGAGGACCAGGCCATCGTCGACGCCGTGCGTCCCGAGCTGCTCCCGTTCGACCTCTCCGATGAGCTGCACGTCAAGAGCGACTACAACGCGGTGCTCTACCGCCGTCGTCGCCAGCAGCTCATCGACATGGGCTGGTCGGTCGAGGGCAACACGATCGTCGGCGAGGGCCCGGCCCGCGTCGAGGCCCGCGTGATCCCCTCCCCGATCCGCAAGGAGGTGCCGGAGCTCGCCAGCGCGTGGAACTTCAAGGAGGTCCGCAGCCGCGAGATCAAGGCCGGCATCCAGGAGAAGGAGGCGGCCGCCAAGGACGTCGCTGCCGCCCGCAAGACCAAGGCCGCCACCAACGGCGCGGCCGCGAAGACCGCCACTGTGAACCCCACCAACAACGAGGACGTCAAGGCATGAGCCTGCCCGAGGAACTCTGCATCGGCACGCTGAACGAGATCGTCAAGCGTGGCAACCTGACCGAGATCACCGGGGCCGACGGCGGCCCCTTCCAGGTGCTCGGCTCCGTGATGGGCCCCGACCCGGTCGGCTCGGTCCGGATCTTCTCCGGCGAGAAGATCGCCAAGGTCGTCTACGTCGGCATCGTGGTCCCGCAGATCCAGATGGACAGCCACATGGTGTTCGCGTTCATGCCCGACGGCTCCCCGGTGCCGCACTACACCCTGGACTCGGTCCACGCCGGTGGGCACTACGCCTTCCACATCGACCTGATCCAGCGCGCCGACGCCGGCACCCACATGGTCTACAACGACTGGGCGCACACCCCGCTCACCGAGGCCTACGAGCAGGTCAACGCGATGGAGGGGCTCTCCAAGGCCGCTCTCGAGCCGCGCCAGCTCACCGTGATGTCGTCGTGGATGCTGGCCAGCCGTGCCAGCGAGGAGGCCTTCGGCAACCTCCACGCCCCGGTCAACGCCTACCTCGACCACTGGTTCTCCCTCGTCGAGGGCGGCGTGCCGACCGAGGTCACCGCCGACCTGGCCGACACCGACCTGGCGGCTCGCGACGCGAAGAACCGCGCGCTGCTCTTCAGCCCCGAGGTCGACAAGGTGTGGGCGCAGATCTCGCGCCTGCTCACCGAGCCGGTCGCGGAGAGCATCCGCCTGCAGCTGGTCGACAACGAGCTCCCTGCATGAGCGAGGCCCAGGCCAGCGAGTGGCAGAAGCGCATCGCGGGGGAGTGGCACGGTCGTCCGTCGCTCTTCGACGCCGAGGGCAACCACGTCGGCTTCGAGCGGATCGCTCGCGCCAGCGTGGTCGAGAACGGTGAGACCAGCTATTGGATGAAGAGCCAGCTCGAGGGCACGGGGCCGTTGCGCAACCGCCTCGAGGTCGGCGCGACGTTCAACTTCGGCATCGTCGACTCCGACGAGAACCGGGTCTACGTCGGGCCGGACTTCTTCGGCACCGGTCAGCCCTACGGCACCCTCGTCGACGCGAACTACTACTCGCCGGCCTGGCAGGCCGACATGCACACCTGGAACCAGGTGCTGCCTGACGGCGACACGCAGGTCTACTCCTCGATCCTCTACGACGGCTGGTCGGTGGTGGCGCTGTTCAACGGCGTCTACAAGCGGACCTTCGACCACGAGACCAACCCCGAGACGCAGGCCTACGTCGAGGACTGGATCGCCGCCGAGACCCGGCGCGGTCCGGTCCCGCAGGTGCTGCCGACCAAGGAGGCCGGGACCTACTCCGGCGTCCTGGCGGTGGTGGGGGAGGACCAGAAGCCGGTCGGTGAGGTCGCGGTCCGCATCGAGCACGAGCCCGTCGGGCTGCGCTCGGTGCGGCACAGCGTGACCTGGACCGGCGCGCTGGAGCGCTCCTACACCTATGAGCGTCAGCGTGACGGGGCCCGGGTGCTCTACGAGGGCCCCGAGGTCTACGGCAACGCCATGACCTTCGGCCGCGCGGTCTTCACCAACCAGCACCTGGTCGGCCCGGACCTGAAGGGCGTGGAGAAGATCCGCGGTCGGGAGTACGTCTTGGATCCCGAGACCCGCGACCTCGCGGTGGTGTGGCGGCTGTTCCACGGCGACCGCACCACCCACTTCGTGCACGGCCTGCTGACCTGGGAGGCCCGATGAGCGGCACCGACGGCCGCGTCGTCGTCGTCACCGGCGGCACCCGCGGCATCGGCCTGGGCCTGGCGCGTGAGTTCCTGGCCCGCGGGTGCCGGGTGGTGATCTGCGGTCGCAGCGACGCCGCGGTCGCCCACGCCCTCGGCGAGCTCGGTGCCGGTGAACGCGCGACCGGCCTGGCCACGGACGTGACCGACCGGGCGGCCGTCCAGGCGCTGTGGGAGCACGCCGTGGCGGCGTACGGCCGCGTCGACGTGTGGATCAACAACGCCGGCATCTCCGCGCCGCACAGCACGATCGTGGCCGCCGACCCCAAGACCGTCTCCGATGTCTTCGCCGTCAACGTCTCCGGGGCCCACAACGGCTGCGCGGTGGCGGGCGCCGGGATGGCCACCCAGCCCGGCGGCGGCTGGGTGTGGAACATGGAGGGCTTCGGCTCCGACGGGCGCATCCAGGCCGGCATCGGCATCTACGGCGCCTCCAAGCGCGCGGTCCGCTACCTGACCGAGGCGCTGGTCAAGGAGCACAAGGAGAGCCCGGTCAAGATCGGCTTCCTCTCCCCGGGGATCGTCGTGACCGACCTGCTGGTCGGCGACTACGACGGCAAGCCCGAGGCGTTCGCGAAGGCCAAGAAGGTCTTCAACATCCTCGGCGACAAGGTCGAGACGGTCACGCCGTACCTCGCCGAGAAGGTGCTCGCCGCGCAGAAGAACGGCGCGCGGGTCGAGTGGCTGACCAACGCCAAGGCGGCGCGGCGGTTCATGGGCGCCGGCTTCCGCAAGCGCGACCTGTTCGCCGAGGCGGGCTGATGGACGCCGCGCGCGGGGTCGACGTCTGCACCGAGTACGGCGTGGCCCTGGCCGTGGAGGACTTCGTCCCCTGCGTGCTGGCCCTCGCCGCGCTGGTGATCCTCGCCCAGGCGGTACGCCGGCGGGTGCCGGCCGCCTACCCGGTCGCCCTGATCGGCGGCCTGGTGGTCTCGGCGGGCGGCTTCGGCAAGGCCACCTGGAAGCTCCTGGTGGCCACCGGCTGCTGGGAGTACCCGTGGCTGGAGTCGCTGCTGTTCCCCTGCCTGGCCTTCGGGTTCTCCGCCGTCGCCTGGGCAGTGCTCAGCGCGATCAAGGGACGCGAGGTCGCGCCGCTGGGGTTCGTGCTCTTCCCGCTCGCGGCCGGCGTCGGCGCGGCCTGGATGAGCATCTCGGCCGGTGAGTACACCAACTGGCCGCTGCTGATCGCGGCCGCCGTGGGCGCCACGTTCCTCGGGGTCACGCTGGCCGCCACCGCCTTCCGGGCGGGCAAGGCGTCGGTCGGCGTCCTGTTCGTGATCTACACCCTCGGCACCAACATCCTGCCGCCGCTGGCGGCGCAGCCCGAGCAGTCCGCGGAGCTGCAGTGGGCCGAGCAGCTGACCAACTCCGCGGTCCAGCTGTGCTTCCTGCTCGGGGCTCTCTGGCTGCGCGAACACATGACGAGCAAGGCGGCCGGCGAGGCCGCCGAGAAGACAGGAGTGCCCGCGTGAGCGTGGACCGTCTCGGCTGGCGCCGGAAGTTCGGCGTCATCGCCCCCAGCACCAACACCATCGTCCAGCCCGAGTTCGACATGATGCGGGTGCCCGGCGTGACCTCGCACTACGGGCGGATCTTCATCCCCGACGGCCGCATCGCGACCGATGAGGGGATGGAGAACCTGCTGGTGCAGATCCGCGCCAACATGGACGCCTGCGTCGAGAGCCTGATGACGATGCAGCCCGACTACATGGTCATGGGCATGAGCGCGGAGACGTTCTGGGACGGCGTCGAGGGCAACCGCGCCTTCGTCAAGCAGATCCAGGCGCTCACCGGCGGCCTGGGCGTGGCGACCGGCGCCGAGGGCTGCGAGCGCGCGCTGCACCTGTTCGGTGCCAAGAAGATCGCCGTGCTCACGCCGTACACGCCGATCGGCGATGCCAACGTGCGCAAGTTCTTCACCGAGCTCGGCTTCGAGGTCGGCCAGATCAAGGGGCTGTGCGTGAACAGCGCGGTCGAGATCGCCCAGGTCAGCGAGAAGACGCTGCGCGAGTCGCTGGTCGAGATCAACGACTCCGACGTCGACGCGATCGTGCAGTGCGGCACCAACCTGTGCATGACCGAGCTCGCCGACGAGGCGGAGCGCTGGCTGGACAAGCCGGTGATCGCGATCAACGCCGCCACCTGGTGGATGGCGCTGCGCGACAACGGCATCGAGGACAAGCTGCACGGCTACGGCACGCTGCTGCGCGAGCACTGACCCGCGCCGGCTTTCCACCGCTGGCACAACGACGGGCCCGCACCGACCCACTGGTCGGTGCGGGCCCGTCGTCGTTGTGGTGGTCGATGGTCGGCGGTGCGGGGGCGGCCGGTGGTCGGTGTCTTTCCGCGCAATTGCGCGGATAAGTACCTGCGGGCGGCCGAAACCGGTGTTTTTCAGCGCAATTGCGCAGTTACGTGCACCCCGCAGGCCAGCACCCCGGACGCTGGCCCGTGCTCACTCGCCGACGGTGACGTCGTCAAAGGGGAGCAGCGGCTCGACGGCGGGGAAGACGACTGTCATCAAGACGATGAGCACCAGTACGACGAGGGCCAGGGCCTCGAGGAGCTTCGCCCAGGTCGGGCCGGGCAGGATCCGCCACAGCGCTGCGTACATCGGGTCTCCTTCGGGGAGCGGGGAGCGGGGAGCAGGGAGCAGGGAGCAGGGAGCGCGGGATCAGGCGAGGTCCGGCGGCGGGCCGGCCTCGGCGGCGTACCGCTCCACGAGCTCGGCGCCGAGGACGAGCCGCTCGCTGGAGCCCCAGCGCGGGTGGCAGGTCACCAACGTCATGGTGCGCGCCGTGGGCTTGGCGCCCGGGAAGCCGGCGACCGGCTCGACGACCTCGACGGCGCTGGGGCTGACGATGCGGCTCCAGGTGACCTCATAGACCAGCCACTTGCCGACGGTCTCGACGATGATGCGGTCGCCCTCGCCGACCTGGTCGAGGTTCGCGAAGGGCTCCCCGTGGGTGGCGCGGTGCCCGGCGATGGCGAAGTTGCCGACCTGTCCGGGCAGCGCGGTGCCGGGGAAGTGGCCCGGGCCGCGGGCGAGGTCGGAGTCGCCGACGCCCTCGACGACCACCCACTCCCAGTCATCGCCCAGGGCGGGGATGTGGAGGACGCCGAAGCCCTCACCGGCCCGCGGGGTGCTCGCCTCGGCGGACTTCTGGGCGCCGTCCGAGGTGAGCTCGCGGAAGTCGTCCATCAGGCCGCGCTGCGCGGCCTGGGTCTGCTGGTTGGTCCAGACCAGCAGATAGAAGGCGAAGGCCAGCAGCACCAGTCCCGCGGTGATCGCGACCTCGGCGACGGCGCGGATTCCGGTGGAGATCACGGTTCGTAACATCGCTGACACCCTAAATAATATATCATCGCCAAATCGGAGATCCGATGCAGGGACCGGCAGCCGAGGAGACGCTACGGCAATGAGGACGCGCGCACGAGCACTTGGGGCCGCCCTGGCCTCCGGCCTGGTCGCATCGATGACACTCATCGGTGCGGGCAGCTCGGGAGCCCTCGGCGCGGGCATCGCGCCCACCGACGGGCTCGACCCCCTCGTCCTTGCCGGCGGGTGCTGGACCTATACGCCTGACCCGCTGACCGACCCTGCGCAGCCCGCCGGGCCCGCCGTCGACGGCGAGCCCCTCGACCTGACCGACGAGCCTCTGTTCGACATCTCCACCGCGTTGGAACCGTGGTCCTCCCTGCCGCCCGACCCTGCGGCGCCCCCGGTCGCCCCGCTGCTCACGACCGCCGGCGACACCGCCGTCGGCGGCACTCGCACCTTCGCCCTCGACCTGGCCGGCGGCCCTGCGCTCGGCGAGGTGCCGACGGTCGTCCGGGCGGTCTTCCACTTCTCTGTCGACGGCCAGGATATCGCGCCCGTCGAGGTCTCCTTCGGTCCTGGCGAGGAGCTCGAGGAGCTCCCCCCGGTCGAGGGCAGCTTCGTGATCGAGGAGCCCGGCGCCCACCAGATCGCGCTGCGCGGCGTCTTCTTCGACATGCCGCTGCTGGCCCGCCGGGTCGCCTGCAACGCGCAGACCGAGGGGATTCCCGGCGGCGCCAACCCCGCCACGGCCCCGCTCGACACCAACCTGGCCTCCGACTTCGCCGCCGTCGCCGAGCCCGCGGCGATCATCGCCGGCATCGAGGGTCAGCGGGGGCTGGGTGCGGCCCGCGCCGGCGACACCGTCCGGGTCGCGGTGATCGGACTGGCCTCCAGCACCGAGGCGCAGGTCGCCCTCTGTGACGCCGCCGCGCTCTGCCTCCCGCCGGCCACCTTCCTCACCGAGCCGGACGGCTCCGGCCTGGGCGAGATCCGGGTGCCGAGCGAGGTGGAGGCGGGGGAGTGGACGCTGCGCGTCTCCGACGCCGCGCGCTGGCTCGACCTCCCGCTCACCCTGCTCGGCACCCCGGCGCTCACCCTGACCGAGGAGGCCGCCGAGGACGAGGTCGAGATCATCGTCGAGGGCGTCGGGTGGAACCCCGGAGTCCCGGTCGAGGTGCGCGGCTACCGCGGCCCGCGGTTGGTCGCCGGCAACGCCACCTCCGATCGCCGGGCCCGGGTGCGCCCCGATGCCACCGGCGCGTTCAGCGCGACCTTCACCGCGACCGACCGCAGCACGAAGCGGGTCGGGGCCGTGCAGGCGCGGGCCGACCGCGCGCCGCTGCGTGCCGCTGCGGTGTTCGGGGGTTTCGCGGCCGTACCGCCGCCGCCCGGCCCCCCGCAGAACGATCCTCCGCAGAACGACCCGCCGGCGAGCCCTCCCGCGACCACGCCGTCCGTCGTCACCCCGGCGCCGCCGGCTTCCATCGCGGCGCCGCCGGCCGAGCCGCCGCTCAGCATCCCGCCGCCCAGCGGCAAGGGCGTCAAGAAGTTCGACCCGCCGGCGGAGCCCGACCCGGAGCCCGTCGAGACGACCCTGGCCATCGGCCAGGTCACGCTGGAGGGGAGCGCGAGCTTCGGCGAGCTCTTCGGCGCCGCCCCCGAGCGCACCTTGTCCTTCACGGTGCAGAATCTCGGCGAGGTCGCCGTGGAGGACCCCGAGGTGCGTCTCGTGGTCAGCAAGACCGACGACGTCGAGCCCGCGCCGGTCAAGGCCGGGATCGGCACCCTCGAGCCCGGCGACACGGCGCGCGTCGAGATCCCGATCGCGCTGCCGACCGCGGCCTTCGGCACCTACCACGTGCGCGGCGGCGTCGGTGACGCCGAGCTGACCGCGTTCGACCTGGAGTGGAGCAGCTACCCGTGGGGGCTGTTCGTGCTCAATGCCCTCGGTCTGGTCCTGCTCGGCTGGGGTCTGCGCCGCCGCCTCGCGGCCCGCGGCATCGCACTGTCCGCCCTGCTGCCCCTCGCCGCCCTGTCGCTGCCGGTCGGCGCACGCCGTACGCCGCCCGCCGACGGCCCGCTGGGCGACGCGGTCGTCGACCTGGTGGCCCTGGAGAAGTGGTGGGACCTGCGCGACGGCGGCCAGCGCCCGCCGGCCCCGCGCCCGCGCCTCCTCGGGGGTACGCCGACGCCGCTGATGGCCACCGTCCCTGCGGCGGCGCCGCGTGCGGATGCCGTCGAGCTCAACGACTCGGTGGTCGACCTGGCGGCCGCCGCCGCGTGGTGGGAGCACCGCAGCAATGGCGAGCCGCAGCCGCGCCGGCGCCTGCTCGCGGTGGCCGGCGAGCCCGCGCCGCGTGCGGTCGGGTCGGTCGCGGTCCTCGACCCCGAGGCTGAGGCCGCCGACGCCGCGATCGTCGACCTCGCCGCCGCCGACGCGTGGTGGTCCAGGCAGGAACAGCGCCGGAAGGGTTACGGGCGTGGTTAATATCCTATATTCTTCCGTTATGACCCGCCTCACGGATGGAGGAGCCCGCGTGACGAGCTCGAGGACCAAGAACCGTTGGTGGCGCGACCGGTCGGCGGTGATCCGCACGACTGCCGTCGCGGCCTCCGCGTGCCTCGCGCTCGTGGGCTGCGGCGCGCTCATGCCCGGCGGCAACACGGGAGGTGGCGGCCTCGCAGTGGCCGCCGGACCCGGCCCCGGCGTCAGCGACGACTCGGTCAAGGTGGTCTTCGTGGCCGTCGACCTCGACGCGATCCAGAAGCTGACCGGCTTCGTCACCGCCCCGGTGGGTGACCAGGAGGCGCAGATCCAGGCCCTCGAGGACTGGGTCAACGACAACGGCGGCCTCGGCGGCAAGAAGCTCGACGCGGTCTTCCGCCTCTACGACGGACAGAACGACTCGCCGGCGACCGAGGAGCAGCTCTGCAACCAGGTCACCCAGGACGACAAGGCGTTTGCCGTCGTGCTGACCGGCCAGTTCCAGTCCAACGCCCGCCCCTGCTACGCCCAGCGCGAGACGCTGATGCTCGACGCGACGCTCTACGCCAGCGACACGGCGTACTACGAGGAGCTGGCGCCGTACCTCTGGTCGCCGAGCTTCCCCGAGTACGACTCCTTCATCCGCGCCTACGTCGCGGCCACGGAGAAGCAGGGCTTCTTCGAGGGCCAGAAGTCCGTCGGCGTGGTCGCGGCGGACTCCCCGGTCAACCGCCGCGCGGTGGAGGAGGTCGGGGTGCCCCTGCTGAAGGAGGCCGGCCTCGACGTGCAGGTCGGCTGGGTCGACCCCACCGACATGGGCACCCTCTACGCCGGCCAGGAGCAGGCGGCCGACACGTTCCGCAGCAAGGGCGTCCAGCGGGTCATGTTCTTCGGCGGCTCGCGCCTGGCCTCGATCTTCGCCAGCATCGCGGCCGGTCGCCAGTTCACGCCGAGGTACTCGATCTCGAGCTTCGACAACCCCTCGTTCTTCATCAACAACCCCGACCTGATCCCCGACGGCACGATGGACGGGATGATCGGCATCGGGTTCCACCCGCCGCAGGACGTCTCTGATGAGCTGGTGCCGTTCCCGGACCCCGACAACGCCGCCGAGGTGGAGTGCTTCGAGGTCTACAAGGACGCCGGCATCACCTTCGAGTCGCGCGAGAGCGCCCGCGTGGCGCTGCCGTACTGCGACGCCGCGCGCATGCTCAAGATCGGCGCCGACAACGCCAGCGGTGACCTCAACGCCCAGACCTGGTCCGATGCGATGGAGGCGAACGGCGAAGGCGTCGAGACCGCAGCCGGCTTCGGCGGTGCGCTCGACCGCGGCCGCGCGGGCGCCGGCGGCTACCGGGCCATGCGCTTCGACGATGAGTGCCAGTGCTTCGTCTACGACGGCGACGTGGAGCTCTTCGAATGACCGACGCCCCCGCGCTCTCCTGTGCCGGCATCCGCGCCTCCTACGGCCAGATGCAGGTGCTCTTCGACGCCGGCCTGGTGGTCGAGCAGGGCGAGATGGTCGCCCTGATGGGCCCCAACGGCGTCGGCAAGAGCACCTTGCTGAAGGTGATCGGCGGGCTGCTGAAGCCCGACGCCGGCACCGTGACCATCGGCGGGGTGGACGTCACCAACGCCGCGACCCGCAAGCGGATCGACCTGGGGCTCTCCCAGGTCGTCGGCCAGTCGGCGTTCGGGTCGCTGACGGTCGTCGAGAACCTCACCATGCACGGCTTCGCCGCGACCGACCGGCGCTGGAACGCCGAGGCCGTCGAGGCCGCGCTGGCCGTGTTCCCGCGTCTCAACGCTCGGCGCAACCAGACCGCCTCGACGCTCTCCGGCGGTGAGCGCCAGATGCTGGCCCTCGCCAAGTCGATCGTCGTCGAGCCCAAGATCCTGGTGATCGACGAGTTCTCCCTCGGCCTCGCGCCGGTGGTGGTCGGCGGCCTGATGGATCTGCTGCGCCGGCTCAACGAGCGGGGGTCGGCCGTGCTGCTCGTCGAGCAGTCGGTCAACGTCGCCCTCTCGCTGGTCGACCGCGCCTACATGATGGAGAAGGGTGAGATCATCGCCGAGGAGCGCGCCGCCGACCTGGCGGCCAACCCTGACCGGATCCGTGAGCTGATGCTCGGTGGCCACGCGGCGGGTGCCCGATGAGCGCCCTCGCCCTGGTGAACGGCGTGAACGCCGCGATCACCCCGATGTTCTCGCTCACCGACTTCGACTTCGGCCTCGACCGGATCGTCCTCGGACTGTTCTCCGGGCTCACCTACGGGCTGCTCGCGATCGGCCTGGTGCTGGTCTACCGCTCCAGCCGGTTCGTGAACTTCGCCCACGGCTCCGTCGGCGCGTTCGGTGCCTCGGTGCTGGCACTGTTCGTCGTCGACTGGGGCGCACCGTACTGGCTGTCGTTCCTGCTCGCGATCGGCGTCGCCGGCCTGCTCTCCGCGGGCATCGAGGTGCTCGTCGTACGCCGCCTGACCGGGCGCCCGGCCCTGATCGGCATGATCGCCACGCTCGGGCTCTCGCAGTTCATCTTGATCATGGCGCTGGTCATCAACACCGACGGCATCAGCGGCTTCACCTTCCCGAAGCCGCCGTACCTCCCGACCTGGGAGATCGACTCGCTGCCCGTCGGCCCGCCGTACATCGCGATGTTCATCCTCGGTCCGCTGCTGCTGTGGGGCCTGGCCGTGTTCCTGCGCCGCCACCGCCTCGGAATGGCGGTGCGCGCGGCCGCGGACGATCCCGACGCCGCACAGCTCGAGGGCATCCCGGCGCGCCGGATGGCGACCCTCGTGTGGGGCCTGGCCGGCGGCATCGCCGCCTTCTCGGCCATCCTGGTCACGCCGACGACCTCGGGGCAGGGCCTCGACGGGCTCGGCGCGGACCTGCTCCTCAAGGGTCTCGCCGGCGCCGTGATCGGTCGGATGACCTCGATCCCGATCGCGGTCGCCGCCTCCCTCGGGATCGGCGTGTTCGAGCAGCTGCTGCTCTCCAACCCCGACACCCGGTCGCTGGTCAACGTCGCCATCGGCCTGGTGATCGTGATCGCCCTGCTGCGCCAGCCGATCCTCGGCCGGGCCAGCAAGGAGCGCGGCGGCTGGCGTCGCGTCGTCGTACCCCCGCTGCCGGAGGCCTACCGCACGGTGCGCAGCATCGTGTGGCTGCCACGGGTGCTGATGTGCATGGTCGCGATGGCGGTCTTCGGCCTCGCCTACGTCGTGTCCAACGAGACCGCGTCGATCCTGACCAGTGTCGCCGGCTACACCCTGGTCGGCCTCAGCGTCGGCCTGGTCACCGGCGTCTCGGGCCAGCTCTCCCTCGGCCAGTTCGCCTACGCCGGCATCGCCGCCGCCGCCTCGGCCCACGTGGTCGACGCGACCGGCAGCTTCGTGTTCGGCATCGTGGCCGGCGTCGCCTCCGCCGCGATCGCGTCGGTGCTGATCGGCATCCCCGCGATGCGGCTCAAGGGGCTCGCCCTCGCGGTCTCGACGCTCGCGTTCGCGTTGGCGACCACCTCGTGGCTGCTGCGCACCGACCTCTTCCTGGGCGACGGGCTGTCCCCGGCCAGCCCGACGGTCTTCGGCTACCCGGTGACCTTCGCGGTCGACTACTACCTCTTCGCGCTGCTGATGCTGGCCATCGGCATCTGGTTCACCAACAACCTGCGCCACAGCGGGTTCGGGCGCAGCCTGCAGGCGCTGCGCGACAACGAGGAGGCCGGCCGCGCCTTCACGGTCCCGGCCCGGCTGCGCAAGTTCCAGCTGTACGCCGTCTCCGGCGTGGTCGCCGGCCTGGGCGGCGTGGTCATCGGACACGGCCAGACGTCGCTGACGGTCAACTCCTTCCCGGCCAGCGCCAGCATCGACGTGGTCGCGCTGACGGTCATCGGTGGCCTCACCCTGACCATCGGTCCGCTCATCGGCGCGCTGATCATCGTGGGCCTGCCCGCGATCGTCACCCTGTCCACCGCCGGCCAGGCCGCGCTGGCGATCAGCTGGCTGCTCGTCGTCATCCTGCTGCCCGACGGCCTCGGCGGGGTGCTCATCAACGTCCGTGACCGCATCTACGACGGCCTCGCCCGGCGTGCCGGCGTCGATGTCGAGGTGGCCCGTCACGGGCCCGGCGAGCCGTCCACCTCCCCGCTGCAGGGGACGATGCGGCTCGAGGGGCTCGTCGAGCGTCCCGGTCCCGCGTCCGACGGTCCGGTCGCCGGGCTGGCCCCGGTGCTCACCGTCGCGGGTCTGTCCAAGCGCTTCGGCGGCGTCGTGGCCGTCGACCACGCGGACTTCGAGGTCGCGCCCGGGGAGATCCTCGGCGTCATCGGGCCCAACGGCGCCGGCAAGACCACCTGCTTCGAGATGGTCGCCGGCTTCACCAGGCCCGACGCCGGGCGGGTTGTCTACGACGGGGTCGACGTCACCAAGGCGACTCCCGAGCAGCGCGCTATCCAGGGCTTGGTGCGGTCCTTCCAGGACGCCGCGCTCTTCCCGACCCTCACCGTGCGCGAGACGCTGATGATCGCCCAGGAGCGCACGGACCCGACCGGCCTGTGGACCGCCTCGATCGGCGTACGCACCGGCGAGCGCGCCAAGCGCGTCGCGGCCGAGGAGCTGATGGAGCGCACCGGCCTCACGCCGTACGCGAACCGGATGATCTCCGAGCTCTCGACCGGCACCCGCCGGGTGGTCGAGCTGACCGCGCTGCTGGCGCTGGAGCCGAAGGTGCTGCTGCTCGACGAGCCGTCCGCCGGTATCGCGCAGAGCGAGAGCGACGCGCTGGGTGACCTGCTGCTCAGCATCCGCCGCGAGCTCGGCACCACGATGGTCGTCATCGAGCACGACCTTCCCCTCCTCTCGCGACTGTGCGACCGCATGATCGCGATGAACCTCGGCCGGGTGGTCGCCACCGGCACCCCTGACGAGGTCCGCAACGACCCGGCGGTCGTTCGCTCCTACCTGGGCAGCGAGCAGGCCGCGATCCACCGTTCCGGCGCCCACACGGCACCGGCCGCGGTGGTCACCGATCCGGCCCTCACCCGGGCCCAGCCGGTGGCCCCATGACCTCCGAACCTCCCCGCGCACGAACCCGTTCAGCCGCACTAGCTGTCCGCACCACGATCGAGGAGCCTTACGTGAAGAGAATGCCGACGATGCTGGCCAAGCTGGCCGCAGGCGCCGCGGCGATGATGCTCGTCACCATCGTCAACGCACCCCCGAGCTTCGCCGCACCGACACTGGAGGTCAGCCAGCTCGAGGGGCTGACCGACGGCCAGGTGCTGACGGTCAGCGGGGAGGGCTACGAGCCAGGCCTGTCCGGGATCGCGGTCGGGCAGTGCGTCGAGGGCTACGCCGGCCCCGCCGACTGCAACCTGCCGAACGGCTCGACGTTCCGCACCGCGGACGAGAACGGCTCGATCGGTGAGTTCACCGTGACCGTCAACGAGAAGTTCGGCGATCACGACTGCACGGTCGTGCAGTGCTACTTCGCCTCCGGCCCGATCCCGAACGCGGTGGACGAGGCGACCTACAAGGCCAACGTCGTCGAGCACAAGATCAGCTTCGGTGCGCCGGCCGTGGAGCCGGCTCCCGCCGAGCCGACGACGGCCCCCGCGGCGACCACGCCCACCACGCCCACGACCGGCGGGACGGCGCTGCCGAAGACCGGTGGCGGCGACTCGATGCCCGTCGTGCTGCTCTCCGGCTCCGCGCTGCTGCTCCTCGGCCTCGGCGTGATCGTGGCCTTCCCGGGCCGCGGTCGGACCGGGGTCGCGCAGTGACCGCCGCGTCGTGGCAGCGCCCGGTCGCGGCGTTCTTCGCGGCCACGGGCCTGGCGCTCGTCTCGCTGCCCGCGCTGGCCGCGCCTGCGACGGCAGCGGGACCTGCCTCGGCAGAGGTCACGTTCAGCAGCTGCCAGTTCCTCGGCTTCCCGTTTGACTACGACCCCCAGATCACTGTGGCCGCTCTCCATGCGGATGCGGCCAGCACCGACATCACCCTGGTGGCGGAAGTCGAGGATCTGCCCGGCGTCGCTCCGGTCCCGATGAAGGGCTACACCATGGACGCGACCTTGACCGTGTCCGTGGACGGCGCCGAGGTGGAGCTGAAGGGCGGTCACGCTCTCGCCGACTTGAAGCCCAAGGAGGTGATCCCCATCGCTGACCTGATCGGGAACGTCACCACCAGCAACCCGGCACTCGAGATCAGCGTCAGCAAGATCGCGTTCTCGACCTACGCGGGCGACCCGTCGAAGGCGATGACCGGAGAATGCGCGGTGACGTCACCCGTTGCGCTAGGGACGGCGACGGTAGAGATCGGAACCCCGCCGACGCCGACGCCCACCCCGACCCCGACGCCGACCCCCACCCCGACGCCGACTCCGACGCCCACGGATCCGCCGAAGGGCGGGGGCGGTGACAAGGGCGAGCCGGCCTCCGGCACTGTCGACTTCGAGTGCCTGCTGCAGGAGTTCAATTCCGACTTCAAGTACCCGGCGAAGATCACCGTCGCCGGTGCACGCGCCGCCGAGGATGACACCGAGGTCAAGCTGGCTGCCTCGATGAGCAAGATGCCCGGTATCGCGCCGGTGCCGATCGACGGGGTCGGCATGGCCGTCGAGCTCGACCTCGAGATCGACGGCACGGCGACCACCCTCACCGGCGAGAACAGCCTGACGCTGGCGACCTACGAGGAGATCCCGATGCCGTCGATGAGCGGCACGGTCGAGACCGACGCGGTCGACGCGGAGGTCAAGGTCATCGGCGCGGGGATCGTGACCGACGAGGTCGGCGGGACCACCATCACCATCGACTGCACGGCCGGCAAGGTCCTGGGCACGATGACCATCGGCGTCGGCGAGCTCGACGAGCCGGACGACGGCGACGACGGCAGCGGCGGCGGCGCGGGCGGCGGCACCACCACGCCCACGTCGGGTTCCACGCTGCCGCAGACCGGTGGCGGCGACTCGCTGCCCGTCATGGCGCTGTGGGCGTCGGGTCTGACCCTGCTGGGCGCGGCCGCGCTCCTGCTGGTCCCCGGCGTACGACGCAAGGTCGAGGCCTGAGGGCTGAGCTGAAGACGGCCGGCGCGGGCCTGCGGGGGCATGCGCCGGCGCGGTGGCCCTGACGTTCCAGGCGTCGGGTCACCACGGGGCCGGGGTGGGGTCGGAGGACCCCCACCCCGGCCCTTCGGCATGCCAGGCCAGGTTGAATCGAGAGTTCTGACGGTCGAGTCGAGAGTTCCGACCGGTTGAGTCGAGCGCTCCGTACGTCGTGTCACCACAAGGGCCGACTCGGTGCACCACACGAGCCGACTCGCGCAACCATTGGCGCCGACTCGCGGAGTACGCAGAACGGCCCCGGGCGGCGCGGGGAGCGCCGGCCGGGGCCGTTTCGGTGCTGCGGGTGCTGCGGGCGGTGCGGTGTCAGCTGCCGGCGGGGGCGACGAGGTCGCGGTACGCCGGGTCGAAGGAGCGGCTCGGGGTGAAGCCCGAGTCGATCAGCTTCTGCACCGAGATGGGCTTGGTGGGGCCCTCGATCTCGTTGCGGTACTCCAGGGCCGGGAGGCCCTGCTGCGCGGCGAGGGTGTCGAACAGCGTCGCGTTGGTCGGGCCGACCTCGGCGTGGGTGAGGTTGTAGACCCCCACCAGGCGCTCCTCGAGGGCGTGGACGACGGCGTCGGCGCAGTCCTCGACGTAGAGGCGGTAGAGCAGCGCGTCGCCGGAGAACGGCACCGAGCCGCCGAGGTAGTCGTGCGCCATCTTCACCTTGTCGGCGATCGGCGGGTCGCCCGCGCCGAAGATGTCGCCGCAGCGGAAGACCGAGACCCGGTCGCCCGCGGAGAGGTAGGCCTTCTCCATGAGCAGGAAGTTGGCCGGGCTCGGGTCGCCGGACTCGGTGGTCGGCGCGGTCTCGTCGACCACGTCGAGGTGGTTGGCGGCCGAGCCGTAGACCGAGAGCGAGGAGAGCGCGACGAGGTACGGCGTACCGGGCGCCGACACGACGTTCTCCGCGGTGTCGACCAGGATCTCCTTGTAGGTCTTCGCGCGCCCCTCGGGCGTCATCGACTGCGCGGCCGACGGGCCGGCGCTCACGACGACGGCGTCGGCCTCGGCGACGGCGGCGTGCACCGCGTCGCGGTCGTTGCCGCGCAGGATGATCGCGTTGCCGAAGCGCTCGGTGAGCCCCTCGATCTTCGCCTCGGTCGTCGTGGTGACCGTGACCTCGTGGCCCAGGGCCTTGAGCCGGTCGGCGACTGCCGAGCCGACGAAGCCCGCCCCGATGATCAGGACCTTCATGCGGTTTCCTCCATCTGCTTGAAGCCGGCGCGGACCGCGACCAGCTCTTCGACCCGCTCGGCCCCGAGGAACTTCTTGGAAAGCTCGTTCATCGGGTCGAGGGTGTATCCGTAGGTGCGCACCTGGTGGTCGCGGGCGCGCAGCGCGGCGCGCTCCTCGACCGGCGTCGCGACGGCGTCGCGCACCCAGCCGAGCCAGGTGTCGACGCGCTCGTTGACCGTCGCGCGCAGCGTCTCCACGACGTCGGCGGTGCGCTCGGCGACGTAGGAGTGGGCGACGGGGGAGAGGAACGCGCGCATGTAGGTGCCGTGGCTGACCGACCAGGTGAACCGGTCGTCGCCGCGCAGCGCCAGGAACTTCTCGTTCTCCGGCTCGTAGTACGTCGCGAGGTAGTCGGGGTCGACCATCAGGTCGCGGCGGGCCACGAACTCGCTGTAGAAGAAGATCTGCGGGATCGTGCCGAACACGATGATCAGGTGGGGGACGTCGATCTGCGGCCCGAGCCACACCTGCAGGTTCATGTCGAGGATCGAGTTCTTGCGGTTGCCGATCCAGGAGTGGACCAGCCACTCGGCGGTCGGGCCGTCGTTCGACAGGTCGCCGGCGAAGGTGTGCATCGCCCCCTCGTAGCCGCCGTCCTCGGTGGACCAGTAGTCCAGCCCGGCGCTGGAGGGGTGGGCCTCCACCGGCAGCTCGGCGACGATGCGTTCCTTGGCCTCGCTCAGGATCTGCCAGAACTGCGCCCACAGCTCGGAGCTGTCGACGTCCGGGGACTCGGCGAGGAACTCGTGGATGGTCTTGGTCTGCGCACTGCTTCCGCTCACCCGCCGGACTCTATCTATATATGATCTATCTGACGAGAGGAATGGGCATGATCGTGGTGGTGAGCCAGGCCTGGACCAAGCCCGGCGAGGAGCACGCGCAGGGCTACATCGCGCGCAACGAGGAGTTCGGTCGGTTCTTCCGCGACCATCCCGGGTTCCGCGGGCGCCGGCTGGTGCGCGGGGTCGAGGACCCCACCCACTTCACCCACCTGCGCTGGTTCGACTCGGTCGAGAGTTACGAGGAGTGCACGCGCGCCGAGGGCTACGTCGAGCACACGCAGCTGATGTATGAGCACCTGCGGCCCTACGACTCCTACCCCCGCGAGTACCTCGAGGTGGTCATCGACGAGCCGGGCCCGGCGTGAGCGTGTTCGTGCTGGTGCACGGCGCCTTCCGGGGCGGCTGGGCCTGGCAGCGGGTGCGCCCCCACCTGGTCGCCGCGGGGTACGACGTGCACGCGCCCAGCCTGCTCGGCGCCGGCGAGCGGACGTCGTACGCCGGGGAGGTGCGCGGCCTCGACGGCTGGGTCGACGACCTGGAGGGGCTGGTGGTGGCCGAGGACCTGCGCGACGTGGTGCTGGTCGGGCACAGCCAGGGCGGGATCGTCACCACTGCCCTCGCCGCGCGGATCCCGGAGCGGCTGCGCTGCCTGGTGCACCTCGACGCCGCGGTCCCGCGACCGGGGGAGCGGGCGATCGACCTGCTCGGCGCCCCGGCCGCCGAGCCGGCGCGGGACCTCCTCGTCCCCCCGCGCCCGCTGGTCGCCGGCGACGACCTCGACGAGGCGACCGCCGCCTGGATGAACGCCCGGCTCTGCGACACCCCCGTCGCGCCGTCGCTCGACCCGGTGCCGGCGGTGCCCGCCGAGGTGCCGCAGGTGTTCGCGTTCTGCGCGGGCACGCCCGAGGGCTACCCGTCGCGCGTGACCCGGGACCGTCGGGCGGCCGAAGGGGAGCGCGACGTGCTGCTGGACTGCGGCCACGACGCCCCGATGACCGCACCGGCGCTGGTGGCGCAGCTGCTGCTCGCGGCGGCCGGATCCCCGCGCGACATACATCAGACATTTGCGCCCGCCTCGGGCTAGGGTGCGGGCATGGCAGACCGACCCGACGGCGCCGGCCCGGCGTACCGCACCCTCGCGGACACCCTGCGCGCGCAGATCCTCTCCGGGGCGCTGAAGTCCGGGGACCGGCTGCCGGCCGAGCCCGAGCTCTGCGAGATGTACGGCGTCTCGCGCAGCACCGTGCGCGAGGCGCTGCGTGCGCTCGCCACCGAGCAGCTGATCGTCACCCGGCGCGGGGTCGCGGGCGGCTCGTTCGTGGCGGCCCCGCAGCCCGGCGACATCGCCGGGCTGGTGCAGTCCAGCCTGGCGCTGCTGACCGACGCCGACTCGGTCTCGGTGGACTCGCTTCTGGAGGTCCGCGAGATGCTCGAGGTCCCGGCCGCCGGGCTTGCCGCCGCGCGCCACGGCGAGGAGCACCTCGCCTCGCTCGAGGAGACCCTGTTCGACCCGCGCGGGGGGGACCCGGACGCGATGTTCGTGGCCAACCGCGACTTCCACGTCGGGCTGCTGCGGGCTGCGTGCAACCCGGTCCTCGAGGCGGTCACCGCGCCCATCTTCGGGGTGGTCTACGAGCGCTTCGTGCGCCGCCAGGCCCCCGCCCAGTTCTGGGCCCGGGTCGACCACGACCACCGCGACATCCTCGACCGGGTCCGCGCGGGCGACGTCGCGGGCGCGGAGGAGGCCCAGCGCGCCCACCTCGGCGGGCTGCGGCCGACGTACGAGCGGATCGACCGGGAGCGCCGACAAGATCGGAACAACGTTTCAAAAACCCTTGACGCCAAAACATCAGACATTTAGGGTCGGCAGTACAGACACCGACAATGGGATGGAGTGCGTCGTGGGCGTGCAGGCAGGCTGGCAGGGACGGTTCTTCGAGGACTTCGAGATCGGGGACATCTACCAGCACCCGCTGGGGCGCACCGTCACCGAGGCCGACAACATCTCGTTCTCGCTGCTGACGATGAACACCAACCAGATGCACTTCAACAGCGAGTACGCCGCGAAGTCGGAGTTCGGCAAGCCGCTGGTCGTCTCCACGCTGACCGTGGCGATCGCGGTCGGGCAGAGCGTCACCGACCTCACCCAGAACGCATTCGCCAACCTGGGCTGGGACGACATCAAGATGACCCACCCCGTCTTCGCCGGCGACACGCTCTACAGCGAGTCCGTCGTGCTGGAGAAGCGGGAGTCCTCGAGCCGTCCGCACGCCGGGATCGTGACGGTCAAGACCCGCACCCTGAACCAGACCGGCGACGAGGTCTGCTCCTTCAAGCGGATGTTCTACGTCTACAAGCGCGGCGCCGAGCAGCTGCAGGGGATCTTCCCCGAGGGCAAGAAGGCGCTCGTCGACGGCACCCCGCTGGCCGAGGGCTGAGCGGATGCGGATCACCTACGCCCCCTGGGGCGAGACGCTGGCCGAGCTGGCCGACGCCGCGCGGCGCGCCGAGGAGGCCGGCGCCGAGGTGGTGTGGGTGCCCGAGCTGCACCGCTCCGCGACGCTGAGCGCCGCGGCCATCGCCCAGGCCACCAGCACCGCCCAGGTCGGCACCGCGATCGCGCTCGCCTTCACCCGCAGCCCGATGGTCACCGCGCTCGAGGCGCTCGACCTCGACGAGATCTCCGAGGGCCGCTTCATCCTCGGCCTCGGCACCGGCGTGCAGCGGCTCAACGAGGACTGGCACAACGCCCGCTGGGGCAAGCCGGTCGGGCACCTGCGCGAGACCGTCCGCAACGTGCGGCACTTCTGGGAGACCTGCACCACCGGTGAGCGGATCGACCTCGACGGCGAGTACGAGCCGATGCGGATCCGCGGCTACGAGCGCCCCTTCCCGGTGCTGCGCACCGACATCCCGATCTACCTGGCCGCGATGGGCCCGGCGATGACCCGTCTCGCCGGCCGGATCGCTGACGGCTGGATCAGCCACGAGCTGTGCTCGCCGTCCTACCTCGAGCAGCGGATCCTGCCCGAGATCGACGCCGGCATCGCCGCCGTCGAGGGGCGCCAGCGCTCCGACATCGAGCTCGTCGTGTCCGCCTGCTGCTCGGTCGACCCCGACGCGGCGGCCGCCAAGCGCCGGGTCGCCGGGCTGGTCGGCTTCTACGCCAGCGTGCGCACCTACGCGGACTTCTTCGAGTTCCACGGCCTCGGCGAGCAGCAGCAGGGCGTCATCGAGGCGTTCCGCTCCGGCCAGGGTGCCGACTACCTCGCGGAGTCGGTCAGCGACGAGATGGTCGACGCGCTCACCCTCAACGGCGACCCGGACAAGGTCGCCGAGCAGATCTCGGCGTACGAGGGCAAGGCGGACGCCGTCAAGCTCAGCCCGCCGACCCACGGCATCGCGGCGTCGGAGACCCGCATCGCCCAGGACCGCATCATCGAGCTGATCACCACGATCACAGGAGGCCGTCAGTGAAGCCGCTCCAGGACGTCCGCATCATCTCCCTCGAGCAGTACGGCGCGGGCCCGTTCGGCAGCGTGCACCTCGCCGACCTCGGCGCCGAGGTCATCAAGATCGAGGACCCCAGCGTCGGCGGCGACGTCGGGCGCTACGTGCCGCCGTACTTCGAGGAGGAGGACTCGCTCTTCTTCGAGACCTTCAACCGCAACAAGAAGTCGATCTCCCTCGATATCAAGACGCCTGCGGGTCGCGCGGTCTTCGAGGACCTGGTCCGCAACGCCGACGCCGTCTACTCCAACCTGCGCGGTGACGTGCCGGAGAAGATCGGCATCACCTACGACCAGCTCAAGCACCTCAACCCCGCCATCGTGTGCTGCTCGCTGACCGGGTTCGGCATGACCGGCCCGCGCCAGACGGAGCCCGGCTACGACTACGTGCTCCAGGGGCTGGCCGGCTGGATGGAGCTGACCGGCGAGCCGGACGGCCCGCCCACCAAGTCCGGGCTCTCGCTCGTCGACTTCTCCGGCGGGTACGTCGCCGCGCTGTCGCTGCTCTCCGGCCTGCATGCGGCCCGCCGCGACGGCGTCGGCATGGACTGCGACGTCAGCCTCTACGACACCGCGATGTCGATGCTGACCTACCCGGCCACCTGGCACATGAACGCCGGCTACACCCCGCAGCGCATCAGCCACTCCGCGCACCCCTCGCTGGTGCCGTTCCAGGCCTTCGAGGCCTCCGACGGCTGGTTCATCGTGGGCTGCGCCAAGGAGAAGTTCTGGGTGCGTCTCGCCGAGGTCATCGGTCACCCGGAGTGGGCGACGCCCGACTCGAAGTTCGCGACCTTCTCGCTGCGCCAGCAGCATCAGGCCGAGCTGACCGGGCTGCTCGAGGACATCTTCAAGACCGAGACCGTCGACCACTGGCTGTCGCTGTGCTACCCCGCGTCCATCCCGTGCGGGCCGATCAACGACGTGGAGGCCGCCCTCAAGGAGCCGCACACGATCGCGCGCAACCTGATCGTGGAGACCGAGCACCCGCGCTACGGCACGGTGCGCCAGCTCGCCTCGCCGGTGCGGGTCGGCTCCGAGGTCCCGACGTACGTCCGGGCGCCGCAGCGCAACGAGCACTTCGACCAGGTGCTCACCGAGGTGGCGGGGTACGACGAGGCCAAGATCGCCGAGCTCAAGGCGGGCGGCGCCTTCGGCCCGGTCGCGCCCGAGGGCACGGCCTGATGCTCGCGCCGCAGCTCGCAGCCTGGGCGGTGGGGCCGCTCAGCCTCCCCGACGAGGTCACCCACGCCGCACTGCGGCACCTGCTCGACGGCCTGGGCAACGCGGTGGCCGGCGCTCGCGCCGGCGCCGCGCTGCCGGCGCTCACCGTGGCCACCGGTCTCGGCGGGCCGGCCGAGGCCACGATCCTGGGCACCGCCACCCGGGTCTCGGCCCCCGCGGCGGGCCTGGCCAACGGCACCCTGGTCCACGCGCTGGACTTCGACGACACCCACGCCGGCGGCCTGGTGCACGCCACCGCGGTCGTGCTGCCCGCCGCGTTCGCGGTGGGGGAGCAGGTCGGGGCCAGCGGCCGCGAGGTCCTCGAGGCCGCGGTCGTCGGCTACGAGATCGCCTGCCGGGTCGCCGCCGCGGCCCCCAACGGGTTCCACGCCGGTGGCCTGCACGCCACGATGGTCTCCGGGGTCTTCTCCTCGGCCGCCGTCGCCGCGCGGCTGATGGGCCTGGACGCCGCCACCACCACCCACGCCCTCGGCATCGCCGGGAGCCAGGCCGGCGGCCTGCTCGCGTTCCTCGCGACCGGCGCCAGCACCAAGCAGCTGCACCCCGGCTTCGCCTCGCAGTCCGGGATCCTCGCGGCGCGCCTCGCGGCCGCCGGGGCCACCGGGCCCGAGAGCGTCTTCGACGGCCCGCACGGCGTGTACGACGCGCTGGCACCCGCCTCGGTGGCCGCGGGCAACGTCGACACCGAGGTGCTCCTGCGCGGCCTCGGCAGCGACGACCCCGCCGACTGGGAGACCACCCGGATCGGCATCAAGCCGTGGCCCACCTGCCAGCTCGCCCACGTCACCATGGCCGCGGCGCAGCTCGCGCTGGCCGAGGCGGGCGTCGACGCTGGCGAGGTCACCGCGATCCACGCGCAGGTGCACCCCGACTCCGCGACGGTCGTCTGCGCCCCGGACCGCGACCTGACCCGCCCCGCCAGCGCGTACGCCGCGAAGTTCTCGCTGCCCTGGAGCGTGGCCGCGCTGCTGATCGACGGCGCCGTCGGCGTCGACACCTACGCCGAGACCAACCTGGCCCGCGGCGAGATCACCGAGCTGGCCGCCCGGGTCAGCTGGGAGATCACCGCCGGCGAGGGCGTCGCGGCCGACGCGGCCGGGCACGTCGCGCTCACGCTGCGCGAGGGCCGCACGGTCGTCGGGCGCCTGGACCGCAGCCCCGGCGGCGGCTCCAACCCGCTGTCCGACGCCGGCCTGTTCACCAAGTTCGCCGGCAACGTCGGCGAGCTGGCCGAGGACCTGGCCAGCGCCGTGCGCGCGCTGCCGGACTCCGCCGACCTCACCGTCCTGCTCACCCTGGCCGCCCGCGCGGCCGAGACCCCCGTCCCCGCCCCCTCTCCCCGCACGGAGGCATCCGCATGACCCTGAACGCCATCAAGCCCGCCGAGTTCCCCTGGTTCCCCTACGAGGGCTTCACCTTCTGCCTCGGCCTGTCAGAGGGTGACGCCGCCTGGACCTCGGGCCACACCTCGGCGCGCCACGACCCCGCGGTGGGCAAGATGACCGTGTCGGGCTCGATGGAGGAGCAGTCGCGGATCGCCTACGAGAAGTGCCTGACCATCCTCGCCGGCGCCGGCTTCGGCCCCGAGGACGTCACCCGGGTCACCGAGAACGTCACGCTGGCCGGGCTGCCCGAGTACGAGACCACCGCCGCCGTACGCCGTGAGGTCTTCGGCGCCCACGAGCCGACGGTGCGCACCGTGGTCGTGGAGCGCCTGGTGCGCCGGGCCGCCTGGCTCGAGGTCGAGCTGCACGCGGTCAAGGGCGGCGGCGAGCAGCTCCGCGTCGCCAGCGAGGCCCGCGACGCCGGCACCTGGGTCGCCTCGCCGATCACCGAGGGCCACGACGGCACGGTCTACCTGCCGACGATGGTGCCCGTGGACGCGTCCGGTGAGGTCGTGCACCCCGGCGACTTCGCCGCGCAGTACCGCTACTGCCTCGAGCAGGCCGGCGTACTGCTGGAGCAGGTCGGGCTCAGCCTCGACCACGCGGTCACCACCTACGACTACTCCACCCCGGACACCCGTGCGGAGTACCGCAAGACCCACCGGGTCCGCAAGGAGCTGCTCGGCAACAACGAGGCGGGCGTCTACCCCGGCGCCGGCGGCATCCTGATGAGCCGCCTGCACAAGCCCGGCCAGCTGGTCGCCATCGACGTGACCGCCTCGCGGCACCCGCTCGAGCTGGTCAACCCCGGCTGGAGCCGCTACGACACGCTCACCTACGCCCCCGGCGTGAAGGCCGGTCGCACGCTGTTCATGTCCGGCTTCGCGGCCCTCGACATGGAGACCCAGGAGGCCCTGCACCCCGGCGACATCGGCGCCCAGGCGGAGGTCACCTTCGAGGCGATCCTGCACCTGCTCAAGCACGCCGGACTGGACGCCAGCAACCTGCTGGAGACCACCGAGTACTGCGTGGAGTCCGCGATCCCGGACTACCGCGCGGTCGCCGGGGTGCGCGAGCGGCTGCTGCAGTCGCCGTGGCCGGCCTCCACCGGTGCCATCTGCCAGGGCCTGCTGCGCCCCGAGTTCCTGCTCGAGGTCTTCCCGCTGGCGCTGTACCCCGTCGACCACCCGGCCGTCACCGGTGCCCAGACGGGGGAGGCCAAGTGAGCCTGCTGACCGACGAGGTGCGCGCCCTCGAGGGCCGCACCAAGGTCTACACCGCCCCCGAGCCGTTCGGCGCCGCCGCGGGCCGCTACTTCGGCCTCGCGATCGGCGACGCCAACCCGCTCTACTCCGACCCCGGCTACGCCCGCGCCCAGGGGCTGGACGGCGTCACCGCGCCGCTGACCCTGGTCTGCGAGACCAATCAGTACGCCGGGCTGCCGATGGACCACGAGGGCTACGCCGGGCACACCTGGGACCTCGACATCCCGAACAGCCGGCAGGTCCGCGGCGGCAACTCCTACACCTTCCACCGCCGCATCCGCCCCGAGGACGTCGTCACCGCGACCTGGCGGATCACCTCGGTGACCGAGAAGGTCACCGGCTCGGGCAACGCGATGCTGATCGTGGGCTCCACCGCCACCTACACCAACCAGGACGACGAGCTGCTGGCCGAGAACGCGGAGACCATCATCTTCGTCGCCCTCGCGAGCAGCGGAGCGGAGAAGCAGGCATGAGCGACTTCCCCGAGACCTTCGTCGACCAGACGAGCATCGCGGTCGGCGATGTCGTGGCGCCGCTGGAGCGCACGATCACCCAGACCGACATGGTCGCCTACGCCGGCGCCACCTGGGACTGGCACAAGCTGCACTACGACACGGCGTACGTCGCGGAGAAGGGCCTGCCCGGCCCGATCGTCGACGGCCAGGTGTACGGCGCGCTGCTGGTCGAGATGCTCCAGGACTGGCTGGGCCCGCAGTCCTTCGTGCACCAGCTGGACTTCACCTTCCGCAACCTGGTGTTCGCCGGCGAGCGGCTGCGCTGCACCGGCACCGTCACCGAGGTCGGCGCGGACCGGATCAGCGTCGAGATGAAGGTCGTCGTGGTGGCCGAGGACGGCACCGACGGGCGGGCGGCGGCCGCGCCGGCGCGCGCCGTGGTGCTGCTCGGCACCCCCGACGGCCCGGGAGCCGCCCGATGAGCACTGCGACCGGCACCGGCGTCGCGATCGTCGGTGCCGCGGAGTGCGACCTCGGCGTCACCGACTCCTCGATCCTGACCCTGCAGACCCAGGCGGTCACCCGCGCGCTCGCCGACGCCGGGCTGACCCTCGCCGACGTCGACGGCATCGCCACCAACGGCATCTCGCGGTTCTCCGCGACCCAGCTGGCCGACTACCTCGGCGTGGTGCCGACCTGGACGGACTCGACGTTCTCCGGCGGCAGCGCCTTCGAGATGTACCTCGCCCGCGCCACCCAGGCCATCCAGGCCGGGCAGGCCAGCGTCGTGGTGATCTCCTTCGCCTCCAACCAGCGCTCGGCGCGCTCGCGCAAGCTCGGCGGCGTCCACGAGCCGTGGATCCCGGAGGCGCAGTTCGAGGAGCCCTACGACATGCTCTACCCGCTGTCGTACTACGCGATGGCGGCGCAGAGCTACCTGCACCGCTACGGCGGCACCCGCGAGCAGCTCGCCGAGGTCGCGATCGCCGCGCGGGAGTGGGCGCTGCTCAACCCGAAGGCGTTCCGCTACGGCAAGGGCTCGCTCAGCGTCTCCGACGTCGTGGACTCCACGATGATCTCCTCGCCGCTGACGGCGGCCGACTGCTGCCTGGTCACCGACGGCGGGGGAGCGGTCGTGGTGACCTCGCTGGAGCGGGCCCGCGACCTGGCCAAGCAGCCGGTCGAGGTGCTCGGCTACGGCGAGCGCAGCACCAACACCTCCTTCACCGCGGTGGCCGACCTGTCGGTGCCCGGCGCCCGTGGTGCGGCCCAGGACGCCTACGCGCGGGCCGGCATCACCGCCGCCGACGTCGACGTCGTCGAGGTCTACGACTCCTTCACGATCACCGCGGCGCTCAGCGTCGAGGCGCTCGGCTTCTGCGGGGAGGGCGAGGCGCTCGACCTGATCGCCGACGGCCGGATCCGCCCCGGCGGCGCGCTGCCGCTCAACACCAACGGCGGTGGGCTGTCCTACTGCCACCCCGGCCAGTACGGCGTCCTGCTCCTCGTCGAGGCGGTGCGCCAGCTGCGCGGCGAGTGCGGTGCACGGCAGGTGCCGGGCGCCGAGATCGCGGTCGCCCACGGCACCGGCGGCATCCTGTCCACGCACGCGACGGTCGTCCTGGGAGGGGCCCGATGAGCGACACCTGGACCCCCGGCGAGGTTCCGCCCGCCGACGAGAACACCGCGGCGTACTGGGACGCCACCCGCGAGCACCGGCTCACCGTGCAGTCCTGCACGGCCTGCGGCGCCGTCCAGCACCCGCCGAAGGCGCTGTGCACCGGATGCGGCTCGATGGACCACCTCACCCAGGTCGACGCGGCCGGCACCGGCACCGTCGACACCTTCACCGTCGTGCACCGGGCGCCGCGCCCGGAGCTGAGCGCGCCGTACACCGTCGCCCGGGTGCGCCTGGCCGAGGGCCCGGTCGTGCTGACCCGCCTCGAGCCGGCCGAGCCCGGCGAGACCGGCTGGCGCATCGGCGACCCGGTCACCGTCGCCTGGGTCGACCTGCCCGACGGGCGCGCCCTGCCGTACTACACCCCCGACACCACCGAGGAGCACTGATGGACTTCCAGCTCGACGAGGACCAGCGCGAGTTCAAGGCGCTGCTGCGCCAGTTCGTCGACAACGAGATCGTCCCGGTCGCCCGCGAGTGGGAGCAGGCCGGGCGCTACCCGACCGAGATCGTCGAGGGCATGAAGGACATGGGCCTGTTCGGCATCACGGTGCCCGAGGAGTACGGCGGCCTCGACCTCGACCCGGTGGCGTTCGCCCTGGTCTTCGAGGAGATCGCCCGCGGCTGGATGGGCATCGCCGGCATCCTCGGCAGCCACTCGCTGGCCTGCCGGCTGATCTCGATGCACGGCACCGAGGAGCAGAAGCAGAAGTACCTGCCCGACCTCGCCACCGGCAAGCGTCGCACCGGCATCGGCCTCACCGAGCCCGACGCCGGCACCGACCTGCAGGGCATCCGCACCACCGCGCGCCTGGAGGGCGACCACTACGTCGTCAACGGCGCCAAGATGTGGATCACCAACGCCCGCTACGCCGACCCGCTGCCGGTGCTGGTGAAGACCGACCCGAGCGCCTCGCCGGCGCACAAGGGCATGAGCGTGCTGCTCATCGAGGCCGGCACCCCCGGCTTCGAGGTCACCAAGGACATCCCGAAGCTCGGCTACAAGGGCACCGAGTCCTGCGAGATCCTGCTCGACAACGTCAAGGTGCCGGTCTCCCAGCTCGTCGGCGGCGTCGAGGGGCGCGGCATGCAGCAGGTGCTCTCCGCGCTGGAGTGGGGCCGGGTCAACATCGCCGCCCGCTCGGTCGGCATCGCCCAGCGCGCCCACGACGAGGCGCTCGCCTACGCCCAGGAGCGCAAGGCGTTCGGCCAGCCGATCTCGGACTTCCAGGCGATCCAGCTCAAGCTCGGCGAGCTCGGCACCCAGGTCCAGGCCGCGCGTCTGATGGCCTACTGGGCCGCCGACGCCGTGCGCTCCGGTCGCGCCGACGGCGCCACCGGCATGGCCAAGATCTTCTGCTCCGAGGTCGCGCTCCAGGCCGCGATCGACTCGATGAAGGTGCACGGCGGCTACGGCTACTCCACCGAGTTCGAGGTCGAGCGGCTCTACCGCGACTCGATCCTGATGAGCATCGGCGAGGGCACCAACGACATCCTGCGCACGGTCGTGGCGAAGTCGCTGATCAAGAAGGAGACGATCGTTGGCTGAGCAGGCTTCTGGGCAGACCGCGCTGGCGCGCTCGGCGCTCTACGTGCCCGGCGACGCGCCCGACAAGCTGCGCAAGGCGCTCGACCGCGGGGCCGACGAGCTGATCGTCGACCTCGAGGACGCCGTCCTGCCGGCCAACAAGCCGCTGGCCCGCGACCTGGTCGCGACCTGGCTCGACTCGCTCCCCGAGACCGACGTCCGGGTCTGGGTGCGGATCAACCCGGGCGCCGAGCGCGAGCTCGACGTGCGGGCCGTGGCCGGGTGCGCCGGGCTGGCCGGCCTCGCGGTCGCGAAGACCGAGTCCGCCCAGGAGCTGGTCGAGCTCGACGCGCTGCTCACCTCGCTGGGCTCCGACGTCCGGGTGGTGCCGCTGCTGGAGAGCGCCCACGCGATCTTCCAGGCCCGCGAGATCGCGGCCGCGCCGCGGGTGCAGCGCATCCAGATCGGCGAGGCCGACCTGAGCGCCGACGTCGGCATCAGCGCCGGCCCCGACGAGCGCGAGCTGCTCTTCGCGCGCAGCCATGTGGTCTTCGCCTCCGCGGCCGCGGGCATCGCCCCGCCGATCGCGCCGGTCTCGGTCGAGTTCCGCGACCTCGACGCCTTCCGTGCCTCGACCGAGGCCGCGGCCCGGCTGGGCTTCGTCGGCCGCGCCTGCATCCACCCGGCGCAGGTGGCGGTGGCCAACGAGGTCTTCACCCCGAGCGCCGAGCAGGTCGAGAAGGCCACCGCGCTGCTGGCCCGCTTCGATGGCGCCGACGCCGTCGGGGTCGACGCCGACGGCCGCTTCGTCGACGAGGCAGTGCTGCGCCAGGCGCGGCTCGTCCTCGCCCGCGCGGTGACCCGCTGATCGCTCCCTCGTCGGGGGCCTAGCCTCGGCAGCATGCGCTCCTCTCTGCGAGTCCTCAGCACCCTGGCCGTGGTGCTGGCCTGCGTGCTGCTCCCGCTCACCCTCGCCGCCGTCTGGACGGCGGGGGTGATCGGGGACACCGACCGCTACGTCGACACGGTCGCCCCGTTGTCGAAGGACGCGGCCGTGCGCGACGCCGTCGAGGAACGCGTGGTCAAGGAGACCGTCGCCAAGGTCGACCTGGGCGCGGCAGCGAGCAAGCTGGACTCCGGCCTGGCCGACCTCGGCGTCAGCGAGGAGCTGCGCTCCTGGCTGGGACCTGCCGCCTCGGACCTGGAGGAGAAGGGCGCTTCCCTGGTCGCCGACGTGGTACGCCGGGTGATGGAGCAGCCGGCGTTCGCAGCCGCCTGGGACGCCGCCAACCGCGAGGCGCACACCGAGCTGATCCGCTCGCTGGAGTCGGGCGACACCGACGGCGACGGGGTGGTCATCACCCTCGCGCCGATCGTGGACGCGGTGGCCTCCGAGCTCGCCGGCGAGGGCGTCACGGTGTCGGGCGGTCCGCTGTCCTCGGTGTCGTTCACGCTCATGGAGCCCCAGGACGTGGAGCGGGCGTCCCGGGCCTATCGGGTGCTCGACACGCTGGGCGTGGTGCTCCCGGTCGCGTGGATCGTGTGTCTCGCGCTCGCCCTGCTCACGGCGCGCAACCGGCCGGCGGCGCTGCGCCGCCTCGGGCTCGGCAGCGCGGTCGGCGCGCTGGTGCTGCTCGGCGCCCTGTGGGTCGGCCAGCGCCACCTGGTGTCGTCGGTGCCCGCGATCGACTCGGCCGTGACCGACGCGGTCACCCAGGTGCTGCTCAGCGACCTGCGCTGGGCCGCCTGGATCGCGGTCGCGGTCTCGCTGGGGGTGTTCGTCGTGGGGGTGCTGCTGGGTGGCGTCCGCTCGCTGCGGCGGACCTGACACGCCTCTGACCTGCGCAGACATCCTTTCAGCGGGCCGCATCGAGGGTGACGGCGACGCGCCGAGGTCGCCCCACCTCCACAGGTGAGCCGCGAACCTCCCGTACGGTCGACGGGCGGCTGGCGCGTCGGAGATCTCGGCTCCTGTGTCCAGTCCGTGTCGATCCCTCACCACATCACGGGGCACCTGCGGCGTGCACGGACCACTGTCCGGCGGCCTCGCCGCAAGGGCACGGACCAGACGAGCGTCAGACGCATGGACGTCGGAACTCGCCGACGCCGGATGCGGAGGAGCTCCCCACACGTGCCAGTCATGCAAGCGCACGAGGTCTACAAGGTCTTCGGGCGCCGGCCCGAGCGCGCCGTGGAGCGGCTGCGCGCGGGCGCGTCCCGCGAGGAGCTGCGCGAGGAAGGCCTCACCGCCGCGGTCATCGACGCCTCGTTCGAGGTGGCCGAGGGCGAGATCTTCGTGGTCATGGGCCTCTCCGGCTCGGGCAAGTCGACGCTGATCCGCATGGCCAACGGGCTGGTGCTCCCGACCACCGGCTCCTTCGAGGTCGGGGGAGAGGACCTGTCGCGCCTGGACGCGCGTCGGCTCCGCGCCGTACGCCGCGAGAAGGTCAGCATGGTCTTCCAGCACTTCGCGCTGCTGCCGCACCGCACGGTGGGGGAGAACGCCGCCTACGGCCTGCGGATCAAGGGCGTCAACCGCGCCGATCGTGAGCGTCGCGCCGAGGAGGCCCTCGAGCTCGTCGGCCTCGGCGGCTGGGGAGGCCACCTCCCGGGCGAGCTCTCGGGCGGGATGCGCCAGCGCGTCGGCCTGGCCCGTGCGCTCGCGGCCGGCACCGACCTGCTGCTGATGGACGAGGCGTTCAGCGCCCTCGACCCACTGATCCGCCGCGAGATGCAGGACCAGCTGATCGAGCTGCAGGACCGGCTCGGCAAGACGATCCTGTTCATCACCCACGACCTCAACGAGGCGATGCGGCTGGGCAACCGGATCGCGATGATGCGCGACGGTCGCATCGTGCAGGTCGGGACCTCCGAGGAGATCCTCAACGACCCCGCCAACGACTATGTCGCCGCCTTCGTGCAGGACGTGGACCGCACCCGGGTGCTCACCGCGTCCTCCGTCATGGAGAAGCCGGTCGCGGTGATCGGCGCCGACCAGGGCCCGCGCACCGCTCACCGCCTGATGCGCGAGCACCAGACCGCCTCGCTGATGGTGGTCGACCGCGACCGCGACCGCGGGCTGCGCGGCGTCGTGACCGAGGACGACGTGGCCCTGGCGCTCGAGCGGGGCGAGAGCGCGCTGCTGCCACTGCTGCAGCCCGCGGTGACGGTGGGGCCCGACGTGGCGGTGGCCGACCTGTTCGCCGCGTCCGCCGGCAGCGCCACGGCGCTCGCCGTGATCGACCGTGAGGCCCGCCTGCTGGGCGTGATCCCGCGGGTGACGCTGCTGAGCGCGCTCGGGGCGATGAGCAACGACGACGCCGTGGGCAGCACCGGAGAGCTCTCCGCCGTGCCCGCCGCGGCTGTGACGGAGGCAGTCCGATGAGCTGGGAACGTACCGACACCGGAGTGCCCCGGATCCCGCTGGGGGAGTGGGTCGAGAGCGGTTTCGACTGGATCAAAACCCACCTGGGCGACTTCTTCGACGCCGTGGGCGGTGTCATCGTCTCGGTCACAGACGGGCTCGCCGACCTGCTGAACACGCCGCCCGCGGTGGTGCTCACGGTGGTGCTGGCGCTGCTGGCCTGGCTGGTGCGCGACTGGAAGCTGGCGCTGACCTCGCTGCTCGGGCTGCTCTTCGTGGCCGGCGTCGACCAGTGGGAGAACGCGATGGAGACCCTGGCGCTGGTGCTGGTGGCGACGCTCGCCGCGCTGGTCGTGGCGATCCCCACCGGCATCATGGCCGCCCGCTCGCCGCGGGTGAGCCGCGTGGTGCGGCCGGTCATGGACCTGATGCAGACGATGCCGGCCTTCGTATGGCTGGTGCCGGTGGTCTCGCTGTTCGGCATCAACGTCTCCGGCGCCGTGGTCGCGACCGTGATCTTCGCGCTCCCGCCCGGCGTGCGTCTCACCGAGCTGGGGATCCGCCAGGTCGACCCCGAGATCGTGGAGGCCGGCCAGGCCTTCGGCGCCGCGCCGCGGGAGATCCTGCGCGGCATCCAGCTCCCGCTCGCGATGCCGACGATCATGGCCGGCGTCAACCAGGTGATCATGCTGGCCCTGTCGATGGCCGTCATCGCCGGCCTCGTCGGGGGCGGTGGTCTCGGTGGCGAGGTCACCAAGGCGATCAACAGCCTCAACATCGGGCTCGGCTTCGAGGCCGGCCTGTCGGTGGTCGTGCTCGCGGTCTTCCTGGACCGGCTCACCGCGGCGTTCAGCGACCGCGCCCCGCGTCGCCTGACGCTGCCCCTGCCGCGGCGCGCGCCGCGCGCCGCGCAGCCTGCCGCCGCCTGAGCGGGGGAAACCAGACGTCCTCTCGCGGCTCGGGCGCGAGGGGGACATGTGATGGACGAATGAGAGAGAGACGACGAATGAAGCGCACGAAGGTGACACGAGCGGTCGGAATGTTCGCCGGGCTGGTGGCCCTCTCCACCACCGCGGTGGCCTGCGGGTCCGAGGACGGGGACGCCGAGGCGGGGGACAGCCCCGACAAGAGCATCACCTTGGGCATCATCCCGTCCTGGACCGACGGCCTCTCCACGGCGTACCTGTGGAAGAACGTGCTGGAGGAGGAGGGCTACGAGGTCGAGATCGAGGAGATCCCCGACGCTGCGGTGCTCTACACCGGTGTCGCCAAGGGCGACATCGACGTCTACCCCTCCGCGTGGCCCGAGGTCACCCACGCCTCCTACATGGAGGAGTACGGCGAGGACCTGGAGGACCTCGGCGCCTACTACGACGCCGCGAAGCTGACGCTGGCCGTGCCGGCCTACACCGACATCGACTCCATCGCCGACCTCACCGGTGCGGCTGACCGCTTCGGTGGCCGCATCGTGGGCATCGAGCCGGGCGCCGGCCTCACGAAGGTGACCGAGGAGAGCGTGATGCCCGGCTACGGTCTGGACGACTACGAGCTGGTCACCTCCTCCACCGCCGCGATGCTGGCCGAGCTGAAGTCGGCCACCGACGCGGAGGAGGACATCGTGGTGACGCTGTGGAAGCCCTTCTGGGCCAACTCCGAGTTCCCGGTCAAGGAGCTCGAGGACCCGGAGGGCGCGCTCGGCGAGGCCGAGACCCTCAACGCGGTCGCGACCGCCGGCTTCGCCGAGGAGCACCCGGAGGTGGCGGAGATGTTCGGCCGCTTCAAGCTCGACGACGAGGCGTACGGCGCGCTGGAGAACCTCGTGGTCAACGAGTTCGGCTCGGGCAAGGAAGAGGCCGCGATCGAGGCCTGGCTCGAGGAGAACCCGGACTTCGTGGACTCCCTCAAGGGCTGACCGCGGCACCGTCCGACACGGCGACGGCCCCCGACCCGGATCATCGGGTCGGGGGCCGTCGCCGTTCGCAGGGGCCCTGCTGACTCCGCTCAGGCCGGGTCGGGTGCGTCCCCGCGCAGCCGGGCGAGCAGCACCATGCCGTGGTAGAGCCCGATCGCGGCCACGGTGCCCAGGGTGATGCCGGTGAAGGTCATCTCGCCGGCGTTGAGGGTCAGGTCGCCGATGCCGATGATCAGCGCGGCGGCCGCCGGGAACTGGTTGACCGGCTTGGAGAAGTCCACGCCGTTGTCGACCCACATCTTCACGCCGATCAGGCCGATCAGGCCGTAGAGCGCCACCGTCACGCCGCCGAGCACGCCCGGCGGGATGGTGTTGAGCAGGGCACCGAACTTGGGGGAGAGGCTCAGCAGCACCGCGGCCACGCCCGCCACCCAGTAGGCGGCGGTGGAGAAGACCCGGGTCGCGGTCATGACGCCGATGTTCTCGCCGTACGTCGTGGTGGCCGAGCCGCCGCCGAGGCCGGACAGGCTGGTGGCCACGCCGTCGGCGAGCAGCGCGGTGCCGGTGCGGTCGTTGATCGAGGGGTCCCCGACGAGGTGGGCGACGCTGCGCACGTGCCCGACGTTCTCGGCGACCAGCACGAAGACGACCGGCAGGAACATCGGCACGACCGACCAGGTGGCGGTCGGCGTGCTGAACTCGGGCAGGCCGATCCAGTCGGCTGCCCGCACCGCTTTGAAGTCCAGGTCGCCGGCGAGCCCGGTGGCGACGTAGCCGACCACGACGCCGATGAGGATCGAGAGGCGCGCGACCATGCCGCGGAACGCCGCCGCGACCACGCAGATGGTGACCAGGGTCAGCGTCGCGATCCACGGCGCCGCCGCGTAGTTGCTGGTCGCGGCGCCGCCGAGGTTGAAGCCGATCAGGGCGACGATCGCGCCGGTGACCACCGGCGGCATCAAGATGTCGATCCAGCGGGTGCCGGTCGCGGCGACGACGGCACCGACGACGGCGAGCAGCACGCCGGTGACGAGGATGCCGAACAGCGCGGCGCCCATGCCGTGGTCGCCCATCGCCGCGCCGATCGGGGCGATGAAGGCGAAGGAGCTGCCGAGATAGCTGGGCAGCCGGTTGCGGTTGAGCGCCAGGAACAGCATCGTCCCGACACCGGAGAAGAACAGGGTGGTGGTGGGCGGGAAGCCGGTGATGATCGGCACCAGGAACGTCGCGCCGAACATCGCGACGACGTGCTGGGCGCCGAAACCGAGCGTGCGCGGCCACGAGAGCCGCTCCTCGGGTCGGACGATGGCGTCCGTGCCGACGGTGCGACCGTCACCGTGCAGGGTCCAGGGCATCTGAAGTCTCCTCCTGGGCCACCGTACGGGAGAGCGGTGCGCCCGCGGGACTGTAGCCGGGCGGGGGACCCACGGGAAGCGCCGGTCCGGTCCTCGGTGCCCGTCGGCACTTGGAAGAGGCCCCTGACCAGAGGGGCGACTCGCTTCGTGCGCCCGGCCTCGCGGTGTCGTGAAGCGGGGGAAGAACGGTTCAGGACGGCCGTCGGGTTCGCCGTCGCAGCAGCTGGCGTCGCCCTGGCGGCCGGTGTGGTCGGACTCGTCACGTATCGCTGCGACCGTCGCCCGAGGCCTGACCGGCTCTCCCCCATTTCCCAGCTCCGCCCTCCGCTGGGGGCTGGCCGGAGGGCTCGCGGACGGTTGTCCACAGGGGCTCTGACCTGCGACAACGACCGCCCGGGACTGTCGGTGGTCGGTGGTTGAGTAGGTCCATGGAAGCACCTCGCCCGTCCCGATCCGGCCACCCGGTGGCCGCGGCGGTGGCGTGCGTCCACGAGGCGTTGGACGCGGTGGCTGATGCGCCGGTGTGGTCGCTGAGCGAGGCCGAGGCGGGCGCGACGCTGCTCGACCTGAGCGCCGAGATCGACCGGTTGCAGGAGCTGCGGCTACGGGTCGCGGCCCATGCCCACAGCATCGAGGTCGGCGACGCGGTCGGTGCGACCAGCACCGCCAACTGGTGGGCCCACCAATCTCGCGTGACCCGCCCGGAGGCGCACCGGTTGATGCGCATCGCCCGGGCCCTGGACAGCGGCCACCACGACGGCGTCCGCGACGCGTTGGCCGCGGGCCGGATCCACCTGGACCAGGCACAGGTGATCATCGACGCCGTCGACGACCTGCCCGCCCACCTGGTCGCCGACGAGATCCGGGCCAGGGCTGAGGAGTTCCTCCTCGAGCAGGCGGGTGAGCACGACGCGATCACCCTGCGTCGCCTGGCCAAGGGGCTGGTCGAGGTGGCTGCGCCCGAGCAGGCCGACGCCGCCGAGGCTGCCCGGCTGGAGCGTGAGGAGGCCGCCGCCCGTGCTGCCGCCCGGCTGATGATGTCCGATGACGGGCACGGCAAGACCCACGGCCGGTTCACCATCCCCACCCACCACGCCGCGATGTTGCGCGCGGTGCTGTTGGCGATTGCCGCGCCGAAGCACCAGCACGCGGTGAACGGCGCCGGACCTATCGGGGCTGAGCGGCGGCCGGCCCCGGAGCGGATGGGGCAGGCGTTCTGCGAGTTCCTCGAGCGCTATCCGACCGACCGGCTCCCCGACGCCGGCGGGGTGGCCGCGACCATCGTGATCACGATGACCCTCGACTCGCTCCTCGGCGGACTGCGCGCGGCGCACCTGCACACAGGCGAGACGATCTCCGCCACCGAGGCGCGACGGCTGGCGTGTGAGGCCGGGATCGTGCCCGCCGTCCTCGATGGCCAGGGACGCCCCCTGGACGTCGGACGCAAGCGCCGTCTGCACACCAAGGCCCACCGCGTCGCACTTGCGCTACGCGACGGCGGGTGCACCGCCGAAGGGTGTGACTGGCCGCCGGGCCTGTGCCACGCCCACCACGACCTGCCCTGGTCCCGCGGCGGCACCACCAGCGTGGTCAACGGCCGCCTTCTCTGTCCCCGCCACCACGCCCGGGCCCACGACCCCGCCTACGAGACCAAGACCCTCGCCGGCGGCAAGCTCACCTTCCACCGGCGCTGTTAGGCCGACCAGTCCGTGCCTGGTGCGTCATGCGGTGGCCGTCTGCCGCATGCCGTCCTCACTGCCTGACTGCCGCAGCCGGGTTGCGGGATCGCCGTTACGAGGGGTCCGGCATGTCCCCAACGCGGCGAACGACGCACCTGCCTGACCCAGTCCTCGGGAAACTCCGTCGACGTGGGAGATCGAGAGTCCGTACCCTCGAGGTCTCGCCTCACCCCTGGGGCGGACGGGCTACGGCAGGTACTGACCCTGTGTGGCGACCGTGATCCGTAAACAGTGGTACGACCACATCGGCAGGGGTTGCCCGGCGGACCGGTCGACCGACCGGGTCCGCCGGAGTCCTCAGCGGCGGGATGCTCAGGCGCCGAGCGCGCGCGCCGCCGAGCGGCGCCGGCTCTTCGATCGCGTCGCCTTCGACCGGGTCTCCTCGCATGCCTCCCCGCAAGACCGTGGCCACCCGCCTGGACGCGGCCGGGACCAGCGCCCGCTCGCCGACCGGCTCGGCCACCGCAACACACAGCCACACGGCGTCACGAGTCTGCGCCTCAGATCGAACATAGGGACGCACTCCGTAAGGCAGAATCCCGGCTCGTGCCCCACATGCTGGACCTCGGGTCCCGGAAGTTCTGGCGGATCACCGGCCGACGTGTCGACCTCGAGGGCCGCGAGCGGTGGCTCGACGCGCCGGTGAGCCGGTCGCCGCGGGTCAGCACCGAGTGGCTCGAGGCCGAGGCGGCGCGGCACGGAGGAGCGCTGGGGGCCGAAGACCCGGAGGCCGGGCTGCTGCCGACGATGTCCGTCCTGGACGGTCCCGGGTTCGATGCGGATCGGCTGCACCCGGACGTGCGCCACTTCTACGAGCACACGGCGTCCTGGCGGATGGAGGTGTGGACCGGCTGGTCGCCGCTCTTCTGGCCTGGAGGGGAGCTGGTGTCGCGGCTGTGGGGGCGCCGCGTCGAACAGCTCGCCCTGCCGATGCGACCGCTGGACGTCGCTCGTGGCATGGACAGTCGGGTCACGCCGATCCGAGACCGCGACAAGGTCCAGGTCGCGGCGGCCTGGACACGCACCCTGCGCGGCAACGGGCGGCCGGTGTTCAGCGGTGCCTACTCATCCCGGACACTCCCCGGAGCCGATCGCCCCAGCGTCCACGTCGCGTTCCCCCTCGAGTCCGGCAACGTCCAGGTCTTCCTCCGCCCCTCGGTCGTCGGCGATGGAGGTCTCCTCCTGGAGTCGACGCGCGGCCGGTTCGGCGAGGACGGGGCGTACGTCGTCGTCCGCGACCGGGCAGCTCACGCCGCCCGGGTCCCGTTGCACGAGACCTTCCACATGTACGTCGACGCCCACGGCGTGCTGCGCACCGACCACGAGCTGCGGCTGTGGTCCGCGCCGGCGGTCCGGCTCCACTACAAACTCGAGCGCGCTTCGTGACGATCCACAGCTTCCACCTCGCCGAGGTCCCACGCCTGGTCGGGGCGCGTGCGCTCCTGCGGCCACCGACGCCCAGTTCGTCGCCGGGCCTCGACCACCTCGAGTGCCTGTCGCTCATGCGGCTCGGCGCGCCAGTGATCTCGCCCGATCGGCTGCAACTGGGCCGGTTGGCGGTCTTCGCACAGTGGCAGGACGAGGAGGCGCTCACCCAGTTCCTGGCGCGCGACGCGCTGGGACGAGTGCTGGCCGACGGATGGCACGTACGCCTTGAGTTCATGCGCCGGTGGTCGAGCATTGCCGCTCTGCCGGGCCTGCCGGTGCGCGCCGGCACGTGGGAGCAGGACGAGCCCGTCGTGGCCGTCACGCTGGCCCGGATGAGACTGCCGGAGGTGCCGCGGTTCCTGCGACACGGCAGGCCCGTGGAGCGACTGGTACGGGACCACCCGGGCGTCACTCTCGCGGTCGCCGGCATCCGACCGCCGCGGACCATCTCGACGTTCTCGGTCTGGCACAGCGTGCGTCAGATGGTGGAGATGGTTCACGGACGCTCGGACGTGCCCGACCCGGACCGGCACGCGGCGGCGATGCGTGAGCGGAAGCGCCGCGACTTCCACCACGAGTTCGCGACCTACCGCTTCCGTCCCCTGTCCGAGCACGGTTGCTGGGAGGGTCGTACGGGCATCGTGCCCGCCACGACCGCGCCGTCCGACTGATCGGCCGGCTCCTGGCCCGCCAGATCGGCGGAGAAGGAGCGTCCGGTGCCCGCGACGTTCTGGGCAGACGGGGGGAACGAAAAAGCCCCTGACCAGCGTTTCCGCTGGTCAGGGGCTATCTCTTGTACGCCATCAGGGACTCGAACCCCGAACCCGCTGATTAAGAGTCAGCTGCTCTGCCAATTGAGCTAATGGCGCCCGGTGAAGCGAGTGAAACAGTACCAGTGGCTGCGCCTCGTGGAAAATCCGGAGGGCATGACCCGCGCCACAGGGCCGCCACCTCCCCGCGTCAGCGGCTCTCCAGCACCGCCCGGGCGGCGTCGTGGCCGCCCAGCCCGGAGACCGCGCCGCCGCGTCGCGCGCCCGATCCGCACAGCAGCACCGAGTCCAGGCCGGTCTGCACGCCCCAGCGCTGGGCGGGGGTCTCCAGACGGGCGCGGTCCGGTGCCCAGGGCCAGTCCAGCGGGCCGTGGAAGATGTGTCCGCCGGGCATGGCCAGGTCGGCCTCGATCTCGTGGGGCACCTTGGCCTCGAGGCAGGGGTTCCCCTCGCCGTCGCGGGCCAGGCAGGAGGCGATCGGCTCGGCGAGGTGCTCGTCCAGCGACGCGAGCGCGCGGGCCACGGCGAGCGCCTTGGCGCCGGGGTCGTCGGTGAACAGCGGCGCCGGGGTGTGCAGGCCGAAGTAGGTCAGCGTGTGGGTGCCGGCGGGGGCGTCCGCGCCGAGGATCGAGGGGTCGCTCAGCGAGTGGCAGTAGACCTCGCCCGGCAGCACCTCCGGGACCCGCCCGGCCGCCGCGTCGGCGTACGCCGCCTCGAGGCGGGAGTAGTCCTCGGAGAGGTGCAGGGTGCCGGCGAAGGCGACCGCCGGGTCGGCGCCGCTGCGCAGCCGGGGCAGCCGGTCCAGCAGCAGGTTGATCTTGAGCTGCGAGCCGACCGGCTTGGTCTCCGGGTCGGCCTCCTCGCCGAGCAGGATCTGCAGCACCCACGGCGCGACGTTGGCCAGCACGTGGCCGGCGCTCACCGTGCGGCGCTGTCCGTCGCCGTCCCAGGTGACCTCGGCGCCGTCCGCGCCGCCGCGGATCGCGTGCACCCCGGCGGAGGTGATGATCTCGGCGCCCGCCTCGCTCGCCGACCGGGCCAGGGCGTCGGTGACCGCGCCCATCCCGCCGACCGGCACCCGCCACTCGCCGGTGCCGTTGCCGACCAGGTGGTAGAGGAAGCAGCGGTTCTGCTCCAGAGACTCCGCTCGCATCGAGGCGAAGGTGCCGATCAGCGCGTCGGTCGCGACGACCCCGCGCACGGTGTCGTCGGCGAAGCGCGCCTCGATCGTCTCCCCGAGCGGGCGCTGCACCAGGTCGCGCCACACCCCGGCGTCCACCTGCTCGCGCACGTACCGCTCGGTCGGCAGCGGCTCCATCAGCGTGGGGGCCACGGCGGCCGCGAGGGTGCCGACGTCGGCGTAGAAGCGCTGCCATGCGGCGTACTCCTCCTCACCGCCGGTGAGCGCGCGGAACGACTCGCGCGTCGCGGGGCCCTCCGGGCGCTCGACCAGCAGCCCGCCGGAGTGCCCGCCGCGCGTCCAGGGCGTGTACGACGCGGTCGTGCGTGAGGTCAGCGCGATGTCCAGGCCGAGCTCCTCGACCAGCCGCGTCGGCATCAGCGAGACCAGGTAGGAGTAGCGCGAGAGCCGGGCGTCGCGACCGGCGAACGCCTGGGCCGACACCGCCGCGCCGCCCACGTGGTCGAGCCGCTCGAGCACCAGGACCGAGAGGCCGGCGCGGGCGAGGTAGGCGGCGGAGACCAGGCCGTTGTGCCCGCCTCCGACCACCACGACGTCGTAGTGCTGGCGGCGGGGAGGGTGTGCGTTGCTCACGCCTGCAACCTAGGCGACCGCGCGGAAACCCGGCACGCAGCAGTGTCGCCGTGGTGGGATGTGCGCGGGCATGAGGCACCCGGGGAGGGGTGGAGGTGAACGCGTCGGCGGGGGTCCGCGTCCCGGCACTGGTGGTGCTGTTGGCCGTGACGGGGTTCGTGGCCGTCCAGGCCGCACCCAGTGACGGGCACGTGATCGGGATCTGGCCGGCCGGCCTGGCCACCGTGGTGGTCCTCGCCGCCGACCGCCGCTGGCGGACCCCGTTGACGCTCGTGATCATGCTCCTCGCCCTGGCGACCATCTGGGGCGGCGGGCGGCCGGCCGAGGTGGCGCTGGGCTACGCCCTCGGCATCGCGGCGGAGACGTGCGTCGCGGTGCGCCTGCTCGGCCGCGGCCACCACGGTCGCCCCCGGCTGATCGACGACAGCGACCTGGTGCGCTACTTCCTGGCGACGGCCGCGGCGGGTCTGGTCGCGGGCGTCGTGGCGGCCCTGACCTCGGTCCTCACCGGCTGGGGCACACCGTGGTTCGTCGGGCTGGGGATCGGGGTCGCCCACTGGGCCTCGCAGCTGTGTGTGGTTCCGGTGTTCGCCCGCCTGCCCGCCCATGGGGCCGTGGCCCGGCGGCGCGAACGGGTGGCGCAGTGGCTGACGATCCTGGTGGTCGTCCCGGTGGTCTTCATCCCGCGGGACTTCCCGAGCCTGGCGTTCGTCGTGATCCCGCTGCTGGCCTGGACGGCGCTGCGCAGTCGCCCGATGGAGGCGTTGGTGCAGATGTGGGCGGTGGTCGGGTGCGCCATCGCGATGACCACCTTCGACCTCGGGCCGTTCGCCGGGGCGCCGGCGCTCTACGGCCTCGACCACGACACCCGCGGGGTCCTGCTCGCGCTGTACGCCGCGACCTGCGCGCTGATCGTCGTACCCCTCGTGCAGCGCGTCGGCGTGCACATCGCCACCTCGCGGGCCGCGCGCGGGGAGCGGGACCGGCTGCAGAACGTCGTGCGCAGCACCCCGGGCGTGGCGATCATCGGCACCGACCCGGTGGGCCGGGTGACCCTGTTCAACCCCGGCGCCGAGAGCCTGCTCGGCTACAGCGCCGAGGAGATGCTCGGCAGCCCGATCGAGAGGCTCTTCTCACCGGAGTCGATCCGGCTCAAGGCCGCCGAGGTCGGGGTGTCCGACGACTTCGTCTCGGTCGTCCGCGCGCTCGTCGACCCCGCCGTCGGGCAGACCTCGCTGCGGTTCCTGCGACGTGACGGCGAGGAGCGCGACCACGTGCTCACCCTCTCGCGCATCACCGCCGACGACGGCGCCACTCTCGGCTTCGTCAGCACCTCCGAGGACGTCACCGAGCGGCTCCAGGCCGAGAACGCGCTCAAGCAGGCCGTCGAGCGGCTGCGCCAGGTCGACGCGGTCAAGGACGCCTTCGTCTCCAGCGTCAGCCACGAGCTGCGCACGCCGATCACCAGCATCCAGGGCTACCTGGAGCTGCTCGAGGACGGCTCGTACGGCGACCTCAACGCCCCCCAGCTCAACGCGGTACGCCGGGTGGCCGGCAACAGCCGGCGCCTGCTCGGCCTCATCGACGACCTGCTCACGCTGTCGAAGATGCAGGAGGAGTCCTCGATCGTGGTCGTCGAGCGGGCCTTCGACCTGCGGCTTGCCGTCGAGACGGGCTACGGACTGGTCACGCCGGTCCTGGAGCGCCGCCGGCTCACGATGAGCCTGAGCCTGCCCTCCGAGCCGGTGCCGTTCCTCGGCGACCGGGACATGGTGGAGCGGCTGGTGGTCAACCTGGTCGGCAACGCGGTGAAGTTCACCCCCGACGAGGGGACCGTGGCGGTGGCCCTCGAGATCGACGGCGAGGAGACCCTGCTGCGGGTCACCGACACCGGCATCGGGATCCCGCTGGAGGAGCAGCAGCACCTCTTCCAGCGGTTCTTCCGCTCCGAGCTCGCCCAGAAGCACGCCATCCAGGGCAGCGGGCTGGGGCTGTCGATCTCCCGGGCAGTGGTCGAGCGGCACCGCGGCACCATCGATGTGGTCTCCGACACCGGCGCCGGGACCACGTTCGTCGTGCGGATGCCGCTGGTCGCCTGATCAGCGTCCCGACCTGGCGGCGGCGCTGCGCACCAGCGACGTGACCACGACGACGCTGAACACGATCAGCCCGCACACCAGGGCGCGGGCCAGCTGCCCCTCGGCGTGCACGTCCCCGTAGCCGACCGTGGCCATGGTGCTGAGGGTGAAGTAGAGCGCGTCGGTGCGGGTGCTGAGGCCCTCGAACTGGCGAGGGGCCAGCAGCTCGACGAGGTAGAACGCCAGCGAGAACGCCGCCACCAGCGCCACCACCATGATCGTCAGTACGCCGCCGGCGCGCATCTCGGCGCCCCGGCGGACGTGGCGCAGCTCGAGCACCATCGCACCCCCGACCAGGGCGAGGCCGGCCACCGTCAGCAGCAGGCTGATCGCGATGCCGGCGGTGGAGCCCGCCCACCCGACGGGGAACGCGAAGTAGGCGACCAGCACGCCGAGGGCGGCCCAGGCCGGGTGCTGCCACCGCGCGACGCCGCGAGCGCCGCCGGGAGTGTGCGGCTCGTCGTACGGCTCGTCGGCCACGGCGACCTCCTCGTGGGGTGAGTGGCGGGATCGCTCAGGGAGGGGGTGCCGGCAGCCCGAGGACCTCGGCGCGATGGAGGTAGAAGGTGCGGAAGAAGTCTTGGAGGTTGGCCTTGAGCTTGCCCTCGAACAGGGCGGCAGCCGGCACGTAGGCCTTGGTTTCTGAGTTGCGGGTCTTGAGCTTGAAAGCCTCCATGTCGCCGAATTCCGCATAGGTGCCGCCGGGGCCGCCGGCGAGCTCGTCACTGTGCGCGATGTACCACTCGGCCCAGGCAGGGTCTTCGCGCAGGAGGGCTCGCCAGGCTTTGTCGTACGTCGCCACGAGCTTGCGGTACTTGCGCCACCTCAGCTCTTGGGCGGAGAAGGCGGTGCTGATGCCTGGGAAGCGATCCCGTTGGCGGAGCTGCGTCACGCTGACCTCCCGAGGGTGATTGCGGTCAGGGGCACTGTCCCATCCCGGGGGATCGCTGGCCACCGCCTGGGAGATGCCCGGCGGTTGCGAAAATGAGTCGAGCCCCTGACCTGGTCCAGGTCAGGGGCTCGATCACATGGGGTGAGTAACGGGACTTGAACCCGCGACATCTGCGACCACAACGCAGCGCTCTACCAGCTGAGCTATACCCACCATCAGCTCCGGCGAGGCCGGTAGCCGAGGACGAGTGTAGGGGAACTACTCGCCCGGTGTGGAATCGGGGGCGTCACCCGGTCGCGGGAGGCCGGTGATCGACCCGCCGTGCTTGTCGGCGAGCTCCTTGGCGGTGGCGCTGTCGATGCCGGGGGAGGGCAGGAACACGGCCTCGCGGTAGTAGCGCAGCTCCTCGATGCTCTCCTGGATGTCGGCGAGCGCGCGGTGGTTGCCCTGCTTGGCCGGGGCCTGGAAGTACGCCCGGGGGAACCAGCGGCGCGAGAGCTCCTTGATCGAGGAGACATCGACGATGCGGTAGTGCAGGAACGACTCCAGGGCGGGCATGTCGCGGGCGATGAACATGCGGTCGGTCGCCACGGTGTTGCCCGCCAGCGGGGGGCGGCTGCCGTCGGGGCAGTGCTCGCGGATGTAGGCGAGGGTGCGCTCCTCGGCCTCGGCGAGGGTCACGCCGGCGGCGAGCTCCTCGAGCAGTCCGGACTTCTCGTGCATGTCGCGCACGAAGTCGCCCATCTGGTCCAACGCCTCCTGCGGAGGGCGGATGACGATGTCCACGCCCTCCCCGAGCACGTTGAGATCGAAGTCGGTCACCAGGGCCGCCACCTCGATCAGCGCGTCCGCGCCGAGGTCGAGGCCGGTCATCTCACAGTCGATCCATACGAGTCGGTCATTCACGTCGAGTGAGCCTAGGCCACGGCACCCACCGGGCCCGACCTCCCGGGCGCCGCCCGTGCGGGAAGTTGGTCCCGCGGACCGAGGGCTGAGGCCTCTCAGCAAGGACTCAGGCCATCTGCCTACGGTGAACCCGTGAGGGAGTGGGTCGGACTTGTCGTACGCCTGGTGAGCGGCGGGGTGCTGCTCGTCGCAGGCGCCGTCAAGCTGCCCGATCCCGCCGCGAGCGTGCGCGCGGTGCGGGCCTACGACCTGCTGCCGGAGGCGGTCGTGCCGACGGTCGGCTACCTGCTGCCGGTGCTGGAGGTCGTGGTCGGCGCGCTGCTGCTCGTGGGGCTGCTCACCCGCGGCGCGGCGGTGCTGGCGGTGCTGCTCTACCTGGCGTTCGTGATCGGTATCTCGACCGCCTGGGCGCGCGGCCTGACCATCGACTGCGGCTGCTTCGGCGGTGGCGGTCAGGACCCCGACGCCGCCTCGAAGTACCCCTGGGAGCTGGCACGCGACGGCGTACTGCTGCTGGCGAGCGGGTGGCTGGCCCTGCGGCCGCGCACCCGGCTGGCCCTCGACAACCGGCTGTTCGCCCCGATCTCCCTCGTCCCCGAACCTGTCGTCCAGCACAGAAACGAGAGCTGATGTCGAAGAAGAACACCTCGGCTGCCCCGCGCTCCCAGCGCGCCGCGGCCGCCCTCGCCCAGCAGCAGGCGGAGGAGAAGCGCCGCCGGCTGTTCATGATCGGCGGAGTCATCCTCGCGCTGCTCGTGGTGGTCGTGGCCGGGGTGCTCGTCCAGCAGTCGCGTGACACCTCCTCCGACGTGGACGCGCCGGTCGCAGGCGCCGGCGCGACCGGGGTGGAGGAGTTCGGGCTGTCCTACGGCGAGCAGGACGCGCCGCGCTCCGTGGTCATCTACGAGGACTTCCTGTGCCCCTACTGCGGGCTGCTCGAGCAGGCCACCCGCCAGGACCTGAACCGCTTGGCCGAGGACGGCACGGTGCGCGTCGAGTACCGCCCGTTCAACCTGCTGAGCAGCCAGGGTGACTACTCCGCGCGTGCGGCCAACGCCTTCCGCGTCGTCTCGGAGGAGTCGGGCCCGGAGGTCGCGAAGAAGTTCCACGAGATCCTCTTCGACAACCAGCCCGCGGAGGGCAAGGACTACCCCGACGACGACCAGCTCATCGCCTGGGCGGTCGAGGCCGGTGCCGAGGAGGACGACGTGCGCTCCGGCATCGAGGAGCAGAGCGAGATGGCCTGGGTCGAGGCGGCCACCAAGTCGGCCACCGACTCCGGCGTGCGCGGTACGCCGACGATCCTGCTCGACGGCGAGGTCTTCGAGGCCACCGGCAGCGTCGACGACACCGCCGACGCGCTGGCGCGGGAGCTGGAGCGCTGAGCGCGGGACGACCAGACTGCGGGGGATGAGCACCCTGCGCGAGTTCATCAGCGGTCTGCCGAAGGCGGAGCTGCACGTCCACCACGTCGGCTCCGCCTCGCCGCGCATCGTCAGCGAGCTCGCGGCCCGGCACCCGGGCACGGTGCCGAGCGACCTCGAGCAGCTGCGCAGGTTCTTCGAGTTCCGCGACTTCGCGCACTTCATCGAGGTCTACCTCGCCGTGGTCGCGCTGATGCGCACGCCCGAGGACATCCGCTACCTGACCTACGAGGTCGGCCGCGAGCTGGCCGAGGGTCAGGCGGTCCGCTACGCGGAGCTGACCTGCACGCCGTACACCTCCGTGCGCCCGCACGAGCCCGGTGCGGGGATGGCGATCGAGGCCTACACCGAGGCCATCGAGGACGCGCGGGTGGCCGTCGAGCGTGACTTCGGGCTGGTGCTGCGCTGGATCTATGACATCCCGGGTGAGTCCGGGCTGCCCGCGGCCGACGCCACGCTCGACTACGCGCTGCACCACCGCCCGGACGCGCTGGTCGGCTTCGGGCTCGGCGGGCCCGAGATCGGGGTCCCGCGGCCGCAGTTCCAGCCGCACTTCGACGCCGCACGGGCGGCCGGGCTGCGCTCGGTGCCGCACGCGGGGGAGACGACCGGGCCGCAGACGGTGTGGGACGCCGTACGACTGCTGGGCGCGGAGCGGATCGGCCACGGCACCTCGGCGGCGCAGGACCCGGCGCTGCTCGACCACCTCGCCGAGCACGGGATCGCGCTCGAGGTCTGCCCCACCTCCAACGTCGCCACCCGGGCCGTCGCGTCGCTGGAGGAGCACCCGATCGGGATCTTCCGCGACGCGGGGGTCACGGTCACCGTGCACTCCGACGACCCGCCGATGTTCGGCACCACGCTCAACCAGGAGTACGAGGTCGCCGCCCGACTGCTCGACCTCGACACCGCGGGCGTCGCCGACCTCGCCCGCGCCTCGGTGCACGCGTCGTTCGCCGAGGACGACGTACGCCGCCGGCTGCTCGCGGAGATCGACGACTACGTCGCCAACGGGGCTACCGGCGCCTGACGCGCCGTGTGGCGGGTCCGCATCGTGTAGTCCTTCTCGGGGCCGCGGCAGTCCCAGCGCACCGTCCAGGCGGACCGGTCGGGGCTGACCTCGACGAGGCCTCGGTAGTCGTCGCGACCGCAGGGGTGGTGCACCTGCTCGCCGACCGACCAGGGGTGGAAGTCGCGCCCGTCGGCGAACAGCACCCACCACGCCTCGCCCCGGCGTACGACGTCGAGGGTGCGGCTCACCGGCACGTCGTGACCCGACCAGGTCATCGTCCCGGCCTCGTGCCAGCGCACGTGGTCGTCGTCGACCCGGGCCAGCGTCGCGCTGCCGCGCACCGATCGGGCCTCGCCGCCCCATCGGTCCTCGATCTCGCGGGTCAGGGCCCAGGTCCCGAGCAGGTCGAGCGGGGAGACATCGGTGGTCACCGCCCCATTGTCGCCGTTGGTCACTAGCGGCATTTGCAGCAGAGGTGAACACGAATTGCACAAACTGTTTGCGAGAGGTGCAAGACGGGCAGATCGGCCACGCCGCGCCAGCGGAACCCGCCCTTTCGAGACAGAAAAGACCCCACACGTGAACCTTCTCAACCGCGCCGCCGTGGCCACCGCTGCTGCGCTCGCATTCACCATCACCGCCGGCAGCGTCGTCACCAGCGCCCACGCCGACCCCGGCACGCTCGCGGCCGCCCAGGGCCAGGATGCCGCCGAGAAGAAGGCGAAGTTCACGCTGAAGAGGTCCGCTGCCTATTCGCATGTCGGGCAGCGCGGCGTGAAGGTCACGGCCGTGCTCAAGAAGAAGTCCGCGAAGGGCAAGGTCGCTTTCAGCATCAACGGGTCGAAGGCCCGCACGGTCAAGGTCAAGAAGGGCAAGGCCGCGTTCCGGCTGCCGAAGAGCAAGGCGCCCGGCGTCTACAAGGTCACCGCGAAGTACCAGGGCACGAAGAAGAGCACCAAGGTGCGCGTCTACAACTCCGCGATCCAGCTGTCGGGGACGTCGTTCACGATCTCGAAGGCCGCTGACAGCTGGGACCTCCCGGCGCTGACCGGCTCGGTCGTGTTCAAGGGAGTCGCGGCGAAGAAGGGCTACGTCGACATCTACCAGGACGGCAAGAACAAGGGCGGCAGCAGTTCGCCGTTCTACTGCTGCATGGCGTCGGTGGCTGACAACGGGACCTTCCAGTTCTCCTCGCTCACCTTCCTCGGCAAGGTCCAGGAGAAGAAGGCCGGCACCTACACCTACCAGGCCTTCTACACCGACGGCCCGGCATACGACGACTACATCTACTCCACCAAGATCACCGTGACGGTCACGTCCTGAGAGGCCTGTACCCGTCCCTCACAGCCGAGGGCAGGGTGCGCCGGCACACCCTGCCCTCGCGCCCGGCTCAGGCCGTGAGGTGGTGCACGTAGCACCACCGCCAGTCCTCGGCCGGCTCCGCGGACTGGATCACCGGGTGCTGGGTGTCGTGGAAGTGCTCGGTGGCGTGGCGGCGCGGTGAGGAGTCGCAGCACCCGACGTACCCGCACTCCAGGCAGCGGCGCAGGGAGACCCAGCGGGTGCCCTCGGTGAGGCAGGTCTGGCACGCGGTCGCGGGAGGTTCTGCGACGGCGGGGCGGCCGCGCAGGTCGTCGCAGAGCTCGCCGACCTGCCAGCGACGGGCGGAGTAGACGGCCGTCTCGTCGCGCTCCTGCTCGGCGTTGTCGAGCATCGACTCCTCGAGGTCGAGCATCGCCAGCACGTCGGCGACCACGTCGGCCGGGACCTGGCCGGCGCCGCGGATCTCAAGGATCCGACGACGCTCGACGTCGAGCAGGTGGGTGCGGATCCGGTAGTACAGCGCGGCCGGCGACTCCTGGTCAGCCTGGGTGCCGAGCCGCTCCCAGGCCGCGAAGTTGCGCTGGTCGAGGCTCTGCCGGATCAGGTCCACGACGCCCGCCGGGTCGTCGTACTCCATCGTCTCGAGCTCGTCGACAGCCGCCTTGGACGCCTGCTGGAGGAGGGTCGCGCGGGCGAGCGCGTCGTCCAGCGGGTCGGGGGAGGGCACCCGGAGCCGGCGGGCGAACCAGGGCAACGAGAGCCCCTGCACGAGCAGGGTGCCCGCGACGACCGTGAACGCGGCCATCACCAGCACCTCGCGATGTGGGGTGTCGGCCGGGATGACGAACGCCGCGGCGAGGGTGACCACCCCGCGCATGCCGGCCCAGCCGAGCAGGAACATGAACGACCAGGGCGGTGCCTGGTGGCTGGGGTGGTCGTCGTGGGCGTGGACGTGGGGGAAGAGCACCCAGCGCGAGCCGAGCACCCAGACCAGCCGCAGCACGATCACCGCGACCAACGTCGCGAGGCAGACGACGGTGATCCGGCCGATGCTGAGGTCGCTGTCGTTGAGGTCCTGCACCAGCCACTGCGCCTGCAGGCCGATGAGCAGGAAGACGGCGTTCTCCAGGAGGAACGCGATCGTGCGCCAGTTCACCCGCTCCGCGATCCGCGACTGCGCGGTCTGCAGGATCGGCGAGCGGTGGCCGAGCAGCAGGCCGGCCACGACGACCGCGACCACGCCGGAGGAGTGGATCTCCTCGGCCAGGACATAGCTGGCGAACGGCACCACCAGCGACAGCGCGACGTCGGCGACGGGCTCGGTGATCCGGCGGCGCAGCCACGCCGTGAGCCAGTACGCCGCCAGCCCGATCGCGGCACCGCCCGCGGCCGCGACCACGAAGTCCAGGCCGATCTCCCACGGGTGGAGCGTGGCCGCCCCGATCGTGGCGATGGTCGTGCGCAGCAGCACCAGCGCGGTCGCGTCGTTGAACAGCGACTCGCCCTCGAGCACCGTGACGATCTTGCGGGGCAGCCCGATGTGGCGGCCGATCGCGGTCGCCGCGATGGCGTCCGGGGGCGCCACCACGGCGCCGAGGGCGAGCGCCACCGGCCAGGAGATCCCCGGCACGAGCGCGTGCACCGCCCAGCCCACCCCGGCCGCGGTGAAGATGACCAGCCCGACCGACTGCAGCACGATCGGGCGCCGGAAGGTGGTGAAGTCGACCAGCGACGAGGACAGCGCGGCGGCGTACAGCAGGGGTGGCAGGAGCCCGAGCAGCACGACCTCGGGCTCGAGGTGCACCTGCGGCACGAACGGCAGGAACGACGCCGCGACGCCGATGACGACCAGCAGCAGCGGCGCCGGGACGCCGATGCGCCGCGCGACGATGACGCCGCCCAGCACGCCCAGCGCGAGGGCGATGAGGAACAGGGCGACGTCCATCGCTTCATTGTGCGGACCCGGGCGAATCTCCGTCAGGGTCCTGCGGCCCCGATGGGGTTATGCCTTGCAGTCCTCCCGCAGCTTCTTGATCGCCGCAGGGTCGCTCGTGATGGTGTCGCCGCGCTTGGCGTAGAGCTCGTCCTCGTAGCTGGTGAACTCCAGCGCCGGGTCCTCACAGGTCATCCAGGTGGCGGCGGAGTAGGTGCCGCTCTCGTCCTCGCAGCCGGCGTAGTCCTCAGCCAGCTTCTCGCCCTCCTTCCAGACCTCCGAGCACGAGGGCGCCTCGGCGGCATCCGTCTTGGGCGCGTTGGTGGCGTACCCGGGCCCCGACTCGGAGTCGGACTCTTCGGTCCCGCACGCGGACAGGGCGAGGAGCGCGGCGAACGTGGCGGTCGTGGCAGCGAGTCGTCGTGTCATGCCTCGCATGCTAGGCACACGCACCACAGGAGACCCGGTGGGCTTTTTCACCGCAATGACCCGCGGCGAACGGGGTACCTGGAGGAGTTCGCGTGGGGCAGACATGGGGCAGAGCCCCACGGCTGGTCCAGCCAGTTGCGGATGGCGCCCCCGGCAGGATTCGAACCTGCGACCGGCGGATTAGAAGGCCGCTGCTCTATCCAGCTGAGCTACGGAGGCGGGGGGTCAGGACTACAGTCGGGATTAACCTCGGGACAACACCCGTGTGATTCAGCCCTCTGTCGCCGACCCGTGGACAGTATGCCTCAACTGCAGGTCGGGCTTTGAGTTCCGGCCGTGCTTGCTCGCCGCTCACTGCGTGGCATCGGCAGAACGCGCAAGGCCCCCTCCAGGGCGAGCAAGACCTTCGCAGCGCTGACACTTGGTGCGCTGCGCGATCAACCGAGTCGACCGGTCGACGTCGCCGCGATCTCCCCCTGCATCGTTCTCGCTGCGCGAGTGCTGACCGGACCGGCGGTTCGTCGCCCTCACGCGGGTGGGCTGCTTCGGTCTGTTGGACAAGCCCCGGGACGCGGCGACGCGTTCTACTGAGCGGCAGGACCTGTCGGCAGCCGAGTCGGCGCCGCCGGTGCCACTTCTTGGGAGCGCGCCGGGCCACAGGGCAGCCACACAAGGCCCAGTGACGACAGACATCCGACGGTCGTTGCCACGGGCGGTCGGGGCGCGACAAGCTTCGGCCGTTTCCCTTAGACGTGCTGAGAAACCTGTGGCCGCCTGCGCCGATCGACTCCCACGGCCATTCTGCCCACTATGACGCAAGTGCGCACGAGCCGATCCCTCTGGCCGTCGATCGCGCACCTACGTCAGTTTCGGTCGTCTTCGCCCGCGTCTGCACTCAGGAGCTCATGCGTCTTGAACTCACGACCGCTGGCAAGCTTCCAACGGACGGTGGTAGCAATCTCCGCCGTGACGTGTTTGCCGAGAGCGGGCCAAGGGTGACGCCGACATCGGGATCGACCGAGAGCCGGAGCTTCTCGCCTTCATCCGTCGTTAGTCGGCAGAGGTCTTTGCCATCGATAACGGTGTGAAGTCCCGACCGTGACCCCTGACATGACTACGGCCGCCAATGCGCGACCAAATCTTCTGCTACGTCTCATTGTTCCCCCGAGATGAGTCTGCTGAGTGCTGAGACCACAGGGCAGAATTACGTGACATGACAGCACTTTGCTCAACTGATCGGCGCGTGAAGCAGGCTGTGTTCTCGGCGACGCTTCTCGTTGTCGGGCTTGCCGCGTGCACGGGCGAAGGTTCGGACGCAGAGAAGCAGGCGCTCGAGACGTTCCAGACAGATGTGCAGCAAGACCTCGTGCTGCTGGATGCACGGACCAACCCCAAAGGAGTGAGAGCCCAGGTCGAAGGGCTGCTTTCAAGTGCTGCCGAGGTGAACGGGGTAACGATCGAGGACTGGGACTTCACCGGCCAGCGGGGCGAACTCCGTGCGGAGGTGCAGGTCAGCACCAATGTTGGGGAGGCAGGTGGCAACGATGTCTCAAGCGCAGTCTTCTACCTTTACCTCTCTCCCGAGCACACTCGTTTCGAGGTTGCCTCCTAGCGTCCGACTGGAGCCGCGCCGAGTGACCAAGTGAGCGAAGCGCCGCACCGTCACTCGGACGTGCGGTGCAAGGTCGGCGACGTTCCGGGTGTGCAATCTCGCGAGGCTGGTCCGGGCTCAGTTCCTTAGCCGCCCCGAGGCCCCGGGCGTTCCTCGGTGAGGTGCTCAGCCTCCTCGTCCTGCGTGCTAGTCACGATCTAGGTGCTGCAGGCTCCGAGGATCTGTGAATGACACATCGGGTTGGCCCTCGCGGATTCTCGGCGGGTCCAGGGCGGTGCGCGCTCCTCCCAATGGTCCTACCGACGATTCGGCTTACCGAGGGTAGGAAGCCCCGCCGAGGCGGCTCGGACGGAGTTGCTCTCGCGCGGCGCGCATACCTGGCACAAAGACGACGTAAAGGCGGTGTTCGGACGAGTCGCACCGCAGCCTCGGCACCGACCTCCCGGCTTTGATTCGTGCCTCACCGCGCGTAGTTGTTCCCACTGGGCGGCCATGAGATCGAGCGTCTTCCGGGAGTCGCCTCGCATTTTGTCCCGTATCTGCGACAGCGTCTGGATGCGAGATACGGCACCGGGGACGTCTCCAGATCTGATCGCCAGGCCGATAGGGACTGCTGCACGCATCGGTGACACGTCTCGATGCAGCAGCCCCGAACGCCCACCGGCGCTCAGCGCCCGAACGCTGATATCAGCGCCCCTACGACGAGGACGGCGATCAGCAGGACCGTGGTCCACTGAATCCTGGCTCGGCCGCCGCTGTCTCTCTCCGGGCTGCTGACCGCCTGCGGCTGCTTCATCAGGCCGTCGCGGCGCCCCCGGAGGGTCAGGTGGGTGGCTATCTCGTCCAGGAGTGCGTCGATCTCGTCCATGGCGTACCCCTCCGTCATGCGGACGACCGCAAAACGGGCAGCCGCGATGCTCGCGGTCCCCAGCTGAGGAGAGGGCGACTCCAGGTCGGCGACGAGCTGGTCGATGCGAGCTGGGGCACCTGTGCCGCCTAGATGGGGATCCCGCGCTGCTCGCCGGGACGGTGCAGGAGACGCTCGTCGAGCTCGCGGCGCCGGCACCGGTCCGCGAACTGCGCTCCGGCAGCCTCGTCGCGCGCGAGCGCGGCGTACTCCTCCGGGGTGAGCCGGTAGTGCTCCTCGTAGTCGACGCCCCCGTTGCTCACCGGGATCGAGAGGTAGGGCTCGCTGGTGGTCTCGACGACGCCGAGGGCGAAGCGGCCGTCAGGCGATTGGTCGCTCGCTTCGCGTCTGCCCTGTCCCTCGTCCGCATGTCCTGTTCCTCTCCCGAGCGGCGGGGCACGAAACGAGCATCCCTGCAGTGACGCTGCCGCTCGTCGCCAGTCTTCAATCGTGCGAGCGGTGGGTGGCCGCGAGGTTCACCGCAGCGTTGTCCAGGAGGATGAGGGCGAGTGCGGCGAGGCACGCCAGGACCCCGACGAACAGCGCCCACGTCGGGTGTCCGTCGGGTTGGAGGATTCGTATGTAGGGGCCCGCGGGTGCGTCTCTTCCGTAGAAGGACGTCACGATCAGCAGGCTGGTCGATGCCAGCGCTCCTGCCGCCGAACCGGCTCTCATGGCGAACATGCACGCGATCCCGGTGAGGATCAGGACGTGCCCGGCTGTGCCGGTCGCCGACTCATCCGGTCCAGTGGCCGCGGTGAAGACCCCGACCCCGACCGCTGCCAGGGCCAGCAACAAGCCGGCATCGAGGATCAGGGTGCGCCGTGCCGGACGGGCCTCGGCTGACTGGGTCTTCGACCCGAAGCAGTCCGCCACCCCGATCGCCCAGATCAACGGGATGAGGGTGCTCCACAGCATCATCCCGTCGGTGCCGACCACCACGGGCATCACGAAGAAGCGGTTCTGCAGGGCGAAGAGGACCACCCCGCACAGGAGCGCCGCACCCAGGGGCGCCGCGACCCGGCGGGTGCGCAGCCACGGTGTCATGCCGATGGCCAGCAACGAACCTGGTCCAGGCCCTCGGTGAACCATGCGCCGAGCTCTCGGCCGCCGAACTCCTGCACCACCTCGCTGGCGGCCTTCAGGGTCTCCTGGGGGAACTCGGCGGCAAGCTCCGCGGTGGAGACTCCCTGGGCACGTGCCAGCACCACCGATCTCTCGTAGAACGCCTGACCCTCTCCGGCCGCACACGAAGTCTTCTGCTGTTCGATGTAGCCCTCTGCCAGCATCAGGCGCAGTCCGGCGGGATCGGTGGTGCCATCGACTCGCAGATACAGAGCGTCCGAGGCCTGTTGCCGGTCCTGTCCGATGGTGGTGATCCGGGGCAGCCCCCAGCTCTCGAGGGTGGTGTTCATCGAGGCGGTTGCCTCGACGACCTCCTCAGCCCGGTCAGCTACCTCGGGCCACAGACATACCTTGAGGCCATGGTGCGTGGTGCAGGTCAGCGGGGTGCTCCTGTCTTGGGTGACCATGAGTCCCATCGGTGCTGTGGACGTGTGGAGGTAGCCGGCGCTGAGCCCGACCGCGAGAAGCGGCACCGCGAGCATGACCGGGACCGCAGCAAGGCGAGGTGTGCGGTCCCAGGTGCGCCGGCCCAGGCAGGCGATCGCCCCGAGCGCGACGGTCGCGGCCAGGATGAGCACGGCCACGATCCCGCTGCTCGCCGGACGCGCGGTGGGAGCGAACCCATCGATGGTGGGACTCATGTGGTGCAGCAGCGGTGAGCCAGTGGAAGGCAGGTAGCTGATCCACATGAAGCAGGCGATGGTGGAGGCCGGCACCGCGATGACGACCGGTAGTGCCCAGGCCGAGACCGCGCCTAGCAGCGCACACGCCGCCAGTACCGCGAAGAACACCACCATCAACTGCGCAGAGACCAGGTCGGTGGGGAGCGCGCGAGCGGACAGCAGCACCGCCGCACAGCAGACCAGCGGACCGCCGATCAGCAGCGGCCAGCCCCCGGTGAGAAGGACAGCAACCCCTGACCGGCTGCTGCGCATCGTCCGGTGGAACCTGGGGCGGCCACGGAACCAGAACGCGGCGAACCCGGCCAGCAACGGCCCGCTGTAACACAAGGCGATGCCGGCCGCGGAGATGTCGGAGACGACGTAGCCCGAGTGCGCGGAGTAGTTTGCGGTCGACATCCACATCCCCAGTGCGAACAGCACCGGGACGAACCACAGGGCGCCAGAGGACCGGACAGCAGCGAAGGGCCTCAATGTCGGCCTCCTCCGATGAGCTGCATGAAGATCTCGGCCATCGAGGATGCTGCGTCGGTCCCGAGCGCACGGAACTGCTCGACGGTGCCGTCGAACCGGATCGTTCCGTCGTTGAGCACCACGACCCGGTCCACGTCGGCGGCCAGGTCGTCGACCTGGTGAGTGGAGATGACCACGCCACCGGGGGCCTTCAGGTTCCGCATCAGAGCGCGAAAGTTCAGCGCCTGGGCCGGGTCGAGTCCCACGGTCGGCTCGTCGAGCAGGAGCACGGGCGCCTGTCGGACGAGTGCCTGGGCGAGCCCCAGCCGTCGCAGTTGCCCGCCCGAGAGACGGTCGGCGCGCTCCGCCACCTTCTCCTCCAGGTCGACGGCGCCGAGCGCCTCGCGGGCCCTGCTTCGCGCGTCGCGTGGGTTCGCGCCCGCCAGCCACGCGACGTACTCGATCTGCTCGAGGACGTTCAAGCCACGCGCAGGCTGGACGTCCTGGGGCATCCAGCCCACGCCCTCGTAGAGCGCCCGCCGGGTGGTGACGCCGTCCAGGGCGACTGATCCCCGCTGCGGCCGTTCGAAGCCACTCAAGAGCTTCAGCAGCGTCGACTTTCCGGCCCCGTTGGGTCCCAGCAACAGGGTGGTCTGTCCAGGCGCCACTGCCCACTCGAGGTTCTCGAACACTCGACGAGGACGGCGGCGCCCGTAGGCGAAGCCGAGACCCGAAACAGTCAGCAACTCGGCTCCACCCCGTTCGACAGCCTCATCTCGCAGACGGGCACATGCTGCCAGTCGGCGGGCCCGGGCGATCGGTCTTTCATCAACAGTGACCGTCCGGCTGCCCGGTCGGACGTCGCCATCGACCGGTGCGCCGTCGACCGGGTGCGCCGTCGATGCGCCCGTCAACCCAACCGAACATTTTCCCGCGCATGTCCGGGGTTTGTGCGTAAGGTCCCCCCGGCATTCGGACTTAATCAAAGGACCCTCGACGTGAACTTCTGCAGCAACTGCGGCCACCAACTGGCTGAGGGGGCGTTGGTCTGCAGCAACTGCGGCGCCACGATCACCCAGGCCCTCAGCGCCACGCCGACGACCGCTCAGCCGACGTCTCCGCCTCCGCCGGCTGCCCCGCCCGCGGCCCCGCAGGCGCGACCCGCCGCGGCGGGTGAGGGGGCCGTGACCTTCGACGCCCAGCAGTACCTTCGACGTCTCCTCGTGGGGAACTGGATTGGCGCAGGAGTCGTCGCCGCCGCCACGCTCGCGGTGGCCGGGGTTTTCTCCGTGATCCTGGCGCTGCTGATCAAGCCTGAAGGGTTCGGGCTCGACAACACCCTCACGCTCACCGCGACGCTGATGACGGCGGCGTTCGGTGCCGACCTGCTGGTCTCTCCGACCGGCGACCTGGACCTGGACGCCCTCGGTTATGTCGGGGCGTTCCCGCTGACGATCACCTTGGCCTCCCTCGGCGTCGCCGTGTTCGTGTTCCGACGCATCACCGCGACGTACACCAGCGCGGCCGTTGCCGCAGGCGACGCGCTGCGTGCCGCGATCATCACCGGCATCGGCGCGGCGTTCGTCGCCCTGATCTTCCGTGGCGACAACGACGCCCTCGGGGCCGGCCTGGGGGACCTCGAGGCTGACGACAGCGACTACCTCATCAGCTGGGGCACCTCGGTCGCCGGTTCGTTGTTCATGCCGATCGTCATGGTCGCCTTCGTGCTGACTCTGTCGTGCGTGATGCGTCGTGACTGGCTGCACCCGAAGCTGCAGCTGGTCCACGACTGGGTCGCCGTCCCCCTCGCCGCGTTCACCGGCCTGATCGCGTTGCTGCCGATCGCCGGCGCGCTGTGCCTCGCGGTCATCTTGCTGTTCGGCGACGGGATGGAAACCTCCGAGCTGACCTCGGATGAGTGGATGACGCTGACCGGGCTCGGTATCGCCTACCTGGCCAATCTCGGTTTCGGCCTGATCGGGCTCGGCGCCGGTGTGCCCCTCGGATCGAACGGCAGCGCCTCCTACTCCGGCGGTGGCGAGTCGGGCATCGAGCGGTTCAGCGAGATGCACCGCCTCACCTGGTGGACCGGTGAAGGTGACGAACCGGGGCTGTGGATCGCTGTCGGTGTCATGCCTGTGTGGCTGCTCATCGGCGCGTTCCTGGTCGCTCGAGCCACGAAGTCGCGCCCGAACGTGGTGCGCAACCAACTGGTGTGGGTGGGCTCCTTCCTGGTGTTCATCCCCCTTCTGGTGCGCCTGAGCGCCGTGCACGCCGGCGCGCGCGTTGAGGCGGACGTGAGTGAGGACCCGATCGACGTGGGCGTGCTCTACTTCGAGAGCGGCGAGTTCGACGGGTCGATGTACGCCGGTCCGTCCGGTGTCGCCGCCACCTTCCTGCTGCTCGTGTTCGCGTTCCTGGCTGCGCTCGTCGTGTCCGCAGCGATCGGGGCGCTGGACGTCAAGGAGCTCTCCGCCAAGGCGGGATCTCTGGCCAAGAGCATCCAGACCCAGCCGGGAACCCCGCCGCAGGCACCCGGCACCGCGCCCACCCACGGCGCCCCGTCCGGCAACCCGACGACTCAGCAGCCTCCGCACAACTGAGGCCGGGTCAGCTTCATCTGCCGACGACCGACGCGGTGGAGGGTCCGGCCGCCTGAGGCGTCGCGGCCGCCGTCTAGGAGATGGCGTCCAGCAGGTCGGCGAGGTCACGACCCGAGGACAGCATGCGCGGGGCCGGGTGGCCGGCCAGGAGCGCGAGGCTGCCGGCGTTCTCCTCCTCGCGGCGCTCTGGCCCGTCCGGTACGGCGGGGATCGCGAGGATCCGGCCCTGCTCGACGGTGAAGCGAGCCGTCGCCATCGCCCCCGACGCCGGCCCGCACTGGACGAGCACCGTCGCGGGGCAGAGCCCGGACTGGAGACGGTCGCGCGCGAGGAGCGAGCGGGTGCTGGCAGGCGTCCCCGGGACCTGCTCGCTGAGCAGGCAGCCGCCGGCCTCGAGGATGCGTTCGGCGTCGGCCCGGTGCTCCTCGGGGAAGATCCGGTCGATGCCGGACCCCAGGACGGCGGTCGTGTGGCCCTCGGCGCGCAGCACGGCGCGGTGGGCCGCGATGTCGATACCGAGTGCGAGGCCGGAGACGACGCTCACGCCGGTGTGCGCTGCCGCGGCCGCGATGCCCTCGGCCGTCCGGACGCCCCACGCGGTCGCCGCGCGGGTGCCGACCACGGCGATCCGTCGGGCGGGATCGGGCAGCGAGCCGCGGGCCCACAGCACCGCCGGCGGGTCCTCGATGTCCCGCAGCGCGGCGGGGTACCCCGCGTCGAAGTAGCCCAGCAGCCGCACCGACCCGTCGTCGTCCACGGGCACGATCCGGACCTGCTGGTCCGCAGCGATCCCGGCCGCCGATCGCCGCTCCTGCGGTGACGCGGCGTTGAAGGCCTCCGCGGTGCCGAAGACCGCGGCGAGGCGGATGGCGCGCTGGTCGCCGACGCCCGGCAGCGCCCGCAGCGCCAGCAGGCCGGCGGCGGTCCGCAGGTCCGCAGCCCCCGGCGGCCCGTTCGCACAAGGTCCGTGCTCGGCCATGGCGCCACTGTCGCAGACATCGGCACGCATGTGGCGGCGGTGCCGGGGACACCGAGGCTGCGTGTCCGGTGAACAGGGGTGCCCGAAGCGGATGACGTTCGGGCCGTGCGGAGGCGTCCGCGACGACGCCTCCTGCGAGCTCGACCGGCGCCCGTGCCCCTTCGCGCAACCCCCGGCCGAGGTGGTGCGCTGGCCTGCCGAGACGGCGCCACCGGGCCGGTCCAGCCCGCCCAGCCGGTTGCTGGACGCGGCCCGGTCCGGCCCCGTCGTGCTGAGCGACCTCACCACCCCGGCGTACGACTCGGCGGGCCTGGCCGCGGTCGTCGACGTGCTGTGCGGGTCGTGCGACGCGGTCCTGGTGGGGGAGCACCAGAGCCGTCCCGACTTCCCACCGGCGCTGATGTCCACGCTGGTCGCGCAGGCGGGTGGGACGCCCTGGGTGACCCTGACCTGCCGGGACCGCAACCGGGTGGTGCTGGAGCAGGAGCTGGCCGGCCTCGCCCTGACCGGCGTCGACGGCGTGCTGTGCGTGACCGGCGACGTGCGCGCGCCCGGCGTGCGCTCCGGGGTGAGCCAGGTCTTCGACCTCGACGGCACCCGACTCGCCGCGCTGGCGCGCGAGCGCGGCCACGCCGTCGCGGTCCCCGAGGCGCCGGCCGCCGTACCGCGGGCGCTCCGCCCGGCCCGGCTGCTGCAGAAGCAACGCGCCGGCGCGCACCTCGGGGTGCTCAATCACGTGGCCACGCCGCGTGAGGTGGCGGACTTCGTCGCGGCCGCCCGGGCGCTCGGGGTGACCATCCCGGTGATCGCCGCCGTCGCCGTCTACACCGACGAGCGTTCGGCCCGCGTCCTGCAGCGCTTCCCCGGCCTGCACCTCGAGGATGACCGCGTCGAGGCGGTGCTCGGAGCACCCGACGTGCGCGAGGCCGGGATCGAGGCGGCGGTGGCCGAGGCCCGGGCGCTGCTCGCGGTCGAGGGGGTGGTCGGGGTGAACCTCTCCGGCCTCGCCTCCGGCGAGGGCGAGCTGGCCGGCGCACGGGTGAAGGCGGAGATCGGCGAGCGGATCCGGGAGGGACGATGAGCGAGCGTGACCCGATGGTCGACGAGTTCGACACGGTGGCGGCGTGGACCGCGGACGCGGTCGAGGCGTTGGGCCCCGACCACGCCCTGCCCGCCGCCTGCCGCGGCAGCGGGAGTCCCGCCGCCCTGGACTGGCTGGCCGACGCGATGGGGGTGGACGCCGGCACCCGCCTGCTGGACTCCGGGGCGGGGGTCGGCGGGCCCACGGCGTACCTCGCCCGCACCCGCGGTACCCGGCCGGTGCTCGCCGAGCCGATGGTCGGCGCCTGCCGGGCGGCGGGTCGGCTCTTCGGGAGCCCGGTGGTGGTGGCCGACGGGGCGCGGCTGCCGTTCGGCGCCGACACGTTCGACGCCGCGTGGTCGCTGGGCGTGCTGTGCACCCTGGAGGACAAGCGCAGCTACCTGCGCGAGCTCGCGCGGGTCGTCCGCAGCGGCGGCGCGGTCGGGCTGCTGGTCTACACCCGGGCCGTCGACCAGCTCCCCGACCAGCCGGAGGGCAACTGGTTCCCGAGCCGTGCCGAGCTCGTCGCGGACCTCGACGCGTGCGCGCTGAGCGTGCTCGAGGAGGCGCCGCTGGACGACCTTCCCGGCACGCCCGAGGACTGGCAACGAGCAGCCGATGCCGTCGAGGTGGAGGTCGAGCGGGTGCACGGCGAGGACCCGCGATGGGTCCGGGCCGACGAGCAGCAGCGGACCATCGCGTCACTGATCGAGGACGGTCTCGTCGTCGGGCTGCTGGTGAGCTGTCGCCACGAGGGACGCGGCGCCGAGGCGCGGACGGCCTGAGCGCCGGTCAGCACCTCCGCGGGGGCGCCGCCACCGGTGACGACGAAGGGTCCAGGTCGTCTCGGGAGTGGGTACTTGTCGGCATGCTGACACGAGTGCTGGTCGAGGGTGTTGTCTCGGGCGCGGCCGGGATGGTCGCGATGACGGTCGGCGAGGTGGTGGAGCAACGGCTCACCGGACGACCGGACTCCCATGTCCCGGCCCGGGTGCTGGAACGCGTGCTCGGCGCCCAGGACCACCACGGGCCCTCGCTGCGAGGCATGAACCTGTTGATGCACTTCGGCCAGGGGATCGCCCTGGGGCCCCTGCGGTCGCTGATGGCGCACGTCGGGCTGCGTGGACCGGTGGCGTCGGCGAAGTTCACAGTGGTGCGCCTGACGAACGACCAGATCCTGGAGAACGCGACCGGCGTGGGCGCGCCACCTCAGACCTGGCCGCGGTCGGAGCTGGTCCTCGACCTCGTCCACAAGGCCGTCTACGGGTTCGCCACGGGCCTGGTCGCCGACGCACTCGCCGCTCGACGGGGGCCGGGGCCCGGGCAGCGTCATGCCGCCGTCGCCCCCGGGCGTCGTACCGGGGTCGGCCCGATCCCGCGGGACGAGGCGATGGCGCGGTAGGCCGGGCGACGTGGGCCGCGCGACGCGGACCGTTCGACGGGTGGCGCGCGGATGAGGTACGCGGTACGGGTTGTGGATATCCGTGACCAGGGTCACAGTGGAGGGACGGTTCGTCGATCACTCGGAGGACGCCGTGGCCAGGATTCGACGACTTACCGCTCTGTGGATCGCGTGGGCGATGACAGTCGCCACGCTTGCTGTGGTCACCGGCGCGAGCCTGGCCCCGGCGGCCGCTGACCCACCGACGGGTGGGACCACGATCGTCGACGAGACGTTCACCGGCCGCTCGGTGGCGGACCCGGCGTGGACGGTGCAGGGCGACACCTGCCTGACCGGGGCCCTCACCGCGCCGCCGGCGGGCGCGGCCCAGATCCCCACCTGCGCGAGGCACCGCACCGGCCCCGTGCCAGGCCTCGGCGTCACCCCCGGCTACCTGCAGCTCACCGACACGACCACCCAGCGAGCCGGAAGCGTGCTGTACAACAGCCCGATCCCGGCGACCGCCGGCGTGACCATCACCTTCGACCAGTTCCAGTACGGCGGCACCGGCGCCGACGGCATCGGGTTCTTCCTCGTCGACGGCTCCACCGACCTGACCGAGACCGGTGCGCCGGGCGGGAGCCTGGGCTACGCCCAGCGCATCATCGACGACGTCACGGAGCCAGGCGTCGCGGGCGGCGTGCTCGGCGTCGGCCTGGACGCCTTCGGCAACTACTACGACGACGGCGAGGGGCGGGGCCGCGGCTGCCCCGAGAGCGAGCGCTCGCCCTCGACGGCAGAAGGCGCCGTGGCCCCGAACGTGATCACCGTGCGCGGACCCGGGGACGGTGCGACCGGCTACTGCTACCTCGCCTCGACCACCCCGGAGAACCCGGCAGACCCGGACGATCCCGGCACGACCCTCAACGGCGGCGACGGGACCCTGCGCGCCCGCACCCTCGCGGCGTCCTGGCGCCAGGTGAACATCACCGTCACCCCGGCACCCGACCCGCGGATCATCGTCCAGGTCCGCTACAACCCCAGCAACCCCAACAGCCCGTGGATCACCGAGCTCGACATCCCGGCACCGGCCGACCTGCCGAGCACCTACAAGTTCGGGCTCTCGGGCTCCACCGGCGGCCAGACCGACGTCCACCTGATCCGCAACGCGGTCGTGCGTTCGGTCAACCCGCTCGCGCAGCTGCAGCTGGAGAAGCAGGTCGACCGCAGCGCCGGGGCGCTGCCGGCCGTGATCACCGCCGGGACCGTCATCCCCTACCAGTACACCGTCACCAACGCCGGGCAGGAGCCCCTGTCGACCCTGGCGATCGCCGACGACACCATCACCGGCCCGATCACCTGCGACGCCACCACCCTGGTCCCAGCGCCAGCGGCCGGGTCGACCACCGTGTGCCGGGGCACCTACACGGTCACCGCCGCCGACGTCGAGGCCGGGGAGGTCGTCAACGTCGCCACGGCCAACGCGCAGAATCCCGCGGGCGACCCGGTCACCTCCCCGGAGGCCACGGTCACCGTGCCGCTCGTCTCGAGCCTCGACCTGGACAAGGAGGTGCAGACCCCGGGGCCGTACGAGGCGGGCCAGGAGGTCGAGTACCTCTACACCGTGACCAACACCGGCGGCTCGACGATCACCAACATCGCCGTCACCGACGACCGCGTCTCCTCCGCGGCGCTCGTGTGCGAGGCCAACGTGCTCGCGCCCGGCGCCTCGACGACCTGCACGGGCACCTACACCGTCGACACCAGGCAGGCAGATCCGTCGGGGAGCATCGTCAACACCGCCGTCGCGAGGGGCGAGACCCCCGTCGGGCAGGAGGTCGAGTCGCCCGAGGCGCAGGCCAGCATCGGGGTCAACACCGACATCGCGGTCACCAAGACCGTCGACGACCCCGAGCCGGCGGTCGGCGACACGGTCACCTTCACCGTCACCGCGACCAACAACGGACCGGCGATCGCCACCGACGTCGTCATCACCGACCTGCTGCCCGAGGGGCGCCTGGCGCTGCTGAGCTCGAGCACGGCCGGTCCTCAACCGTCGACGTACGCCGCCGGCACCGGCGCCTGGTCGATCCCGAACCTGGCCGTCGGCAACGCCGTGACCCTCACGATCACCGCCCGGGTCGACACCAACGGGGTGGTCTCCAACACCGCGAGCCTGACCAGGCTGGACCAGCTGGACACGAATGCCGCCAACAACAGCGCGACCGTGACCCTGAACCCCGCGTCCCTCGACCTGGCGGTGACGAAGGAGGTCATCGGGTCCGCGCAGGTCGCGGCGGGGGAGCCGGTGACGTTCCGGGTGACCGTCACCAACCTCGGGCCGCGTCCCGGCACCGGCATCACGGTGACCGAGGAGCTGCCCCCGGGGCTGACCTACCGGCCCGGGGACTCCGGCGGCACCGGTACGTACAACCCGGCCACCGGCATCTGGACGATCGGCGCCCTCGCCGTCGGGGCGTCCGCGACGTTCGACTTCGTCCTCGACACCACCGCCCCGGGCACCTTCACCAACGCCGTCAGCATCGCCAGCGTGTCACCGACCGACATCAACAGCGCCAACGACTCCGCGTCGGCGAGCGTCGACGTACGCACCCCCATCGCCGACCTCGCCATCGTCAAGGGTGTCTCCGACGAGGAGACCGTCGTCGGCGACACCGTCACCTACACGGTCACCGTCCTCAACCGGGGACCCGACACCGTGCGCGACGTCTTCGTCACCGACACCGGCCCGGAGGGGATCACGATCCTCGACAGCACCCCCTCGCAGGGCACCGTCGACCTCCCTGGCGGGCGCTGGGACGTCGGCACGCTGGCCTCCGGGGCGAGCGCCACGCTGGCCATCACCGCGCGGCTCGACACCGAGGGCACCAAGGTCAACGTCGTCACCGTGGCCGCGCCGCTGCTGGACGACCCCACCCCGGCCGACAACGAGTCCTCGGCCACGGTCACCACCCTGGGACCGGCGGTCGACGTGGCCGTCACCAAGGACGTCGCCCGTCCCGACGGCGACGATGACGTCTCGGCCGTCCCGCTGGACGAGGACGTGGTGTTCACGGTCACCGCGACCAACAACGCCGTCGCGGGGGCACCCGCGACGGCGGCCACCAACGTGGTCTTCGACGACGTCCTGGAGGAGGGGCTGACGTACGTCTCGTCCACCGGCGACGGCACCTTCGACCCGGAGACCGGCTCGTGGAGCATCGACTCGCTGGCCGTCGGGGCGAGCGCCACCCTCACGATCCGGGCCACCGGGACCGTCGTCGGGCAGCGCAGCAACACCGTCGGCCTGAGCACCCTCGACCAGCGCGACGTCGATGAGACCAACAACTCCGCCTCGGCCACCGCGACGTTCGTGGAGCTCGCCGACCTGGCGATCACCAAGACCGTCGACCAGCCGGTCGCCCAGCCGGGGGACACGGTCGTCTACACGATCACGATCACCAACAACGGCCCCAACGCCACCGACGACACGGTCACCGAGGACCCCGCGCTCATCCAGGCCAACATCACCGGGCACACCACCGACAACGGGACCTTCGACGAGGCGAACCGCATCTGGACCATCCCGCGGCTCGAGGCAGGGGCAACGGCGACGCTGGAGGTGTCCGTCCTCATCAGTGCCGACGCGTCGGGGAACTACCGCAACCTGGTCGCGATCCAGGAGTCCCGGGTCGACGACCCGGACCCGAGCAACAACACCGACAACGCCGAGCTGTTCGTCCCGGCTGCCGACATCGCCGTCGAGAAGACCGTCGACGACCCCACCGCCGTGGTCGGCGAGACCGTCACCTTCACCGTCGGCGTTCGCAACCTCGGCCCGGACGCGGCCGAAGCCGTCACCGTCGACGACCTCCTGCCTGCCGGGCTCACCTACGTCAGCAGCACCGCGACGGTGGGGGACTACGACCCCGACACGGGGGTGTGGACCATCGGCGACCTCGACCCGGCCGACCTGCCCGCCACCGATCCCCAGGCGGAGCTGCAGATCGTGGCCCGCGTCGCCCAGACCGGTGCGCTGACCAACACCGCGGACTCCGACCGGTCCGACGGGCTCCCCTACGACCCCGACCCGACCAACAACTCCGACTCTGCCACCGTCAACGGCGACGAGGATCCCGCGCTCACGATTGCGAAGACCGCGCGTCCCCGCACCGTCTCCGCGGCCGGGCAGCGGGTGACCTACCGGTTCCGCATCACCAACACCGGCGATGTCGCCCTCAGCGCCGTCGCGGTCGTGGAGGGCCGGTTCACCGGCGCCGGCAACCTGCCGACGCCGACCTGCCCGCCGGGGGCCAACAGCCTGGCTCCCGGGGCGAGCGTCACCTGCACCAGCGTCTACGTCGTGCGCGCGGCTGACCTGTCCGCGCGCCGCCTGCGCAACACCGCGCGGGCCACCGGCAACGATCCCCTCGGTGAGCCCACGACGTCCGCTCCCGACGACGCCGTGGTCACGATCAACCCGCCCGCCGAGCCGGAGATCTCGACCCGGACCTCCGACACGCGGGTCAAGCCCGGGGAGGCCTTCCACGACCGGGTCCGCCTGACCGGGCTCGCGCGGGGCACGTCGGTCCCGGCGACCGCCCGCCTCTACGGGCCGTTCACCTCGCGGGCGGCCGCCACCTGCGGGCCGGGCAAGCTGGTGCGCACGGTCAGGTGGCGGGCGAGTGCCGGCTGGAGCCGCACCGCGTCGGTGCGGATCAACGAGCCGGGCGTCTACACCTGGCGGGTGACGACGCGGGCGACCGCGGCCAACACCGCCGCGACCAGCCGCTGCGGGCTCGCCTCGGAGACGACGACCGTCGCGAAGCCGTCGTACGACGTCCCGGTGGTCAACGGCGGGTTCGCCGGCGTCCTCCCGGGTCTCGGCGCGGAGCGTCGTGCCCCGACAGTGGTGCGGGGCCCGGGCTTCGGCCTGGACGCCACGGTCATCCCCACGACGATCGCCCGCGGGGAGATGAGGCTTCCCGGCGACGTCGACGTCACCAGCTGGCTGCGCAAGTCCGCGGGGTACGGCGACAAGATCGGCACCTCGGTCATCGCCGGGCACGTCTCGGACCGCAGCGACCGCCCGGGCGCCATGTGGGGCCTGCGTCGCGCCCAGCGCGGCCAGGCGGTCACCGTCACCCAGGCCGGCACGACCTACCGCTACCGGGTGACCGGCACGTCGACGTACCCCCGCACCCGCAAGCTGCCGCACCGGTTCTTCCAGACCACCGGCGCCCACCGGCTCGTGCTGATCAGCTGCACCGACCGGGTCCGCTACGCCAACGGGCACTTCCACTACACGAAGTACAAGGTGGTCGTGGCCGAGCCGGTCCGCAGGAAGCGCTGAGCCGGCGGGCGCCGTCAGATGAAGACCGCGCGCTCGCCCAGCACGCTCGCGGTGGCCTCGGAGAGGTCGGCATAGAGGACGAGCTCGGTGAGGCTGGTGAACCGGCCCAGCTGCTGGCGCGCGTCGGCGACGCTGGCCACCTCGGCGGCCGACAGTCCGGCGAGCGGTCCGAGGTGGTCGGTGGGGATGGCGTTGAGGTCCAGCAGCCCGCCGTCGTCGAGGTCGCGCGGCAGGTCCGGACGCCCGACCCGCAGCGTGCGAGCCAGGGACGGGTCGCGCCGCGCGAGCTCGCGGTACTCCTCGCGCAGCTGGCGTCGCGCCAGCTCCTCCGCGACACCGGGGAGCGCTGCGCGGGGCTGGGTGTTGCGCACCAGCACCGCGACGGTGACCGCGAGCACCAGGTTGATGAGCAGCGCGATCGCGCCGAGGTCGGCGGCGAGCCCCGTGGGGGTCTGGTGCTCGTCCACGTCCGCCGTCGAGGTCAGCACGATGCCGGTGAGCTCCAGCGCGGCGAGGGCGCCCGCGGTGAGGAACATCCGTTTGCGGAACGGTGCGTCGTCCGGGCGTTGTCGGGCCGCCCAGAGCGGGGGCACGAACCCGGCCAGGCCACACGACGCCGCGGCCACCGCGACCATCGTGGTGCCGCTGTTGCCGGCCGCCATCGCCGGCCTCCAGCCGGGCGCCGGCCCAGCTGGGCGTGGGTACGCCGCGGGGTCCGGCACCCACAGCCGCCAGCCGGGCGGGGCGGGTCCCCACGCGGGATCGGGGCGCCAGCCCGGCGGCGGCGCCCAGCCGGCCGGTGGGCGCGGCCAGTTCGGGGGCGGGTTGTAGCGAAGGCCCATCGGAACCCCCTGGCTCTGCGGCCGTGCCGCTGCTCGCGTGGTGGGATGAGTGGTCCGTGCCCGGGCGGGCCCCCGAGAAAACCTCACCGCCGTCCGGCGGGAGCGGGACGGTCAGGGCGCCGCAGGAAGCTCGCGCTTGTGGCGTGTGCGCTCGTAGGCGGACTCGATGATCCCGGCCACGTCCTCCCCGACGTCCTCGCCGGTGAGGTAGGCGTCGATCTGGCCGTAGGTGATGCCGTAGGCCTCCTCGTCCGGGAGCCCGGGTCGGTCGTCCTCGAGGTCGGCGGTCGGCGTCTTCTCGACCAGCTCCGCAGGGGCGCCCAGGGCGGCGGCGACCTGGCGCACCTGGGACTTGGTCAGCCCGGTCAGCGGAGCGATGTCGCAGGCGCCGTCGCCGTGCTTGGTGAAGAACCCCATCACCGCCTCCGCGGCGTGGTCGGTGCCGACCACGAGGGAGGAGGCGTGCGCGCCCACGGCGTACTGGGCGATCATCCGGGCGCGGGCCTTGACGTTGCCCCGGTTGAAGTCCTCCGCGGCCCGGGTCACCGGCGCCAGGACACCCTCGATGCCCGCCGTGACGGCGGCCTGCATCGCATCGACCGAGGCGCCGATGTCGACGGTGACCGTGCGGTCGGGGGAGATGAACCTCAGCGCGGCCTGGGCGTCGGCCTCGTCGCGCTGGGAGTGGTAGGGCAGCCGCACCGCGGTGAAGCGGGCGCCGGTGCGCGTGCATGCCTCCTGGGCGAGCTTGCCGGCCACCGTCGAGTCCACCCCGCCGCTGATCCCCAGCACATAGCCGGCCGCACCGGACCGGGTCAGGTAGTCGGCCAGGAACCCGATGCGCCGCTCGGCCTCGGCGTGCGGGTCGATGGACCCGACGACCCGGAGGGCCTCGATGATCTCGTGCTGCAGGGCGCTCATGACTGCTCCTCGGTCTCGGCAGGGGTGGTGCTGGTGTCGGTGCTGGCGTCGGTGCTGGGGTCGGTGCGCACGAGCGTCCCGGGGTCGAGGCGGCCCTCGTAGAGCCGGCCGCGGTAGGGCCGCAGGATCGGCGGGTGCAGCGTGGTCGCGCCGCCCGCGCGCAGCAGCGCGCTCGGGGCGCCGCCGGAGGGTCCGGACGGGCGCTTGTCGGGGAGCTCCTCGACGAAGCCCGGCGACTTGGAGACCTTGCGGTGGAAGTTCGGCGCCGGGAGCTTGGTGTCCCAGACGATGTCGTAGACGCGGCGCAGGTCGCCCCGGGTGAACGTCGGCTCGCAGAACGCGGTCGCCAGCGTCGTGTACTCCAGCTTGGCGGCGGCCCGCTCGAGGGCGTCGGCGAGGATCCGGGCGTGGTCGAAGGCCAGCGGGACCTGCTCCTCGACCAGGTCGCGCACCGCCCAGAAGCGTGCGTCCTCCGCGTCGGAACCGAACCGCGGCGTCTCCAGGCCGGGGATCATCGCGAGGTAGGCCACCGAGATGATCCTGGCCCGCGGGTCGCGGTGCGGGTCGCCGTAGGTCTGCAGCTGCTCGAGGTGACCGCGCGGGCTGGTCATCCCCGTCTCCTCCTGCAGCTCGCGCAGCGCGGCGTCGTACAGCGTCTCCTCCGGCTCCACGAAGCCGCCGGGCAGCGCCCACTTGCCGCGGTAGGGGAACCCCTTGCGCTTCACGAGCGGCACGCAGAGCTCGCCGTTGCGGATGGTGAGGACGATGATGTCGACGGTGGTGAACGTGCTCGGGTACGACGAGGGGTCGTAGGAGCGCAGGTACGCCGCTTCCTCCTCGCTCTCGGGGACGTAGGCGGGCAGGCGATCGGTCGGGGGCATCGGGTTCCTCGGGTCGGGTGGTGGGCCGTCAGTGCACATGGTGCCCAGGTCAGGAGTCGCTCAGCGGTCCAGGCCGAGACCGGTGCGCAGCTCCTCGGCACCCGCGGCGAGCATCTCGGTGCGGGCAGCGGCGCCGAGCTCGGCGGTCACCGGGACGGTCAGGTCGACCAGCAGGCGGGTGCGCAGCCCGGCCTTCAGTGCGTCGAGCACGGTCTCCTTCACGCAGTGGCTCTCGGCGATGCCGCACACGTCCACGGTGTCCACGCCGCGCTCGCGCAGCAGGTCGGCGAGCGGGGTGCCGGCCTCGTCGGTGCCGTCGAAGCCGGAGTACGCCGCGGCGTACGCACCCTTGAAGATCGTGAGGTCCGCGCCGCCGACCGCCGCCAGCGCCGCGGCCGTGGCCGGGTGGATCTCGGCGTTCGCGGTGCCGGCCACGCCGTGGGCCGGCCAGCTGTCGACGAAGTCGGGGGCGTCGGAGAAGTGGGCGCCGGGGTCGACGTGGCGGTCCTGGGTGGTGACGAGGACGTCGTAGCCGGCGCGGCTGGCACGGACGTGGGCGGCGACCGCCTCGGCCACGGCGTTGCCGCCCGCCACGGGCAGCTCGCCGCCCTCGCAGAAGGTGGGCTGGACGTCGACGATGAGAAGTGCGGTGCTCATGGTGGTGGTGTCCTCTCGGAGGGTCTGGTCTGAGTCAGGCACCGAAGGCGGCGGGGCCGTCGGCGAGGTCGCGTGCGGTCGGGTCGAGCTCGGCCAGCGCCCGGCGGTGCAGGGCGCGGCTCTGCTCGAGGGTCGGGCGGTGCACGCGTACGCCGTCGGCGTAGGCCAGCACCTGCAGGTCGCGGCCGGGGCGCTGGCCGGTCCCCGGGCGGACGGCGTCCTCGGGGACGACCTCCTCGGCGATGGCGAGGCCGTTCTGGTCGAGCAGGCGGCGGGCGCTCTTGCGGCCGCCGACCGAGGCCTTGCCGGGGGCGTTCTTGGCGACCGGGCGCAGGTCGCGGTCGGTCTCGTCGGGGGAGATGGCGACCAGCTTGTAGACCATCGAGGCGGTGGGGTGTCCCGAGCCGGTGACCAGGCGGGTGCCGACGCCGTAGACGTCGACGGGGGCCTGGGCGAGGTCGGCGATGCGGTACTCGTCCAGGTCGCCGGTGACCACGACCTTTGCGCCGCCTGCGCCCAGCTCGTCGAGCAGGCGGCGGGCGCGCACGGCCTCGGCCCCGAGGTCGCCGGAGTCGATGCGCACCCCGCCCAGCCCGGGACCGGCCACCGCGACCGCGTTGCGGATGCCCTGCTCGATGTCGTAGGTGTCGACCAGCAGCGTGGTCGACGGCCCGAGCGTGGCCACCTGGGCGGCGAACGCCTCGACCTCGGTGTCGTGGGCGAGGGTGAACGCGTGGGCGCTGGTGCCGACGGCCGGGACGCCGTACCGGTAGCAGGCCTGCAGGTTGCTGGTCGCGTCGAACCCCGCGACGTACGCCGCCCGGGCCGCGGCCACGGCGGCCTCCTCGTGGGTGCGGCGCGAGCCCATCTCCAGCAGCGTGCGGCCGCCGGCGGCGGTGACCATGCGCGAGGCCGCCGAGGCGATCGCGACGTCGTGGTTGAGGATCGAGAGGATCAGCGTCTCCAGCACCACGCACTCGCCGAAGCTGCCCTCGACGCGCAGGACCGGGGACCCGCCGACGTAGAGCTCGCCCTCGGGGTAGGCGTGGATGGTGCCGGTGAAGCGGTACCCGGCGAGCCACCTCGCGGTGGGGATGTCGATGACCTCGCGCTCGAGCAGCGAGAGCACCTGGTCGGGGGAGAAGGTGAACGACTCCACTGCCTCCAGGATCCGGTCGAGCCCGGCGACGACGCCGTAGCGGCGACCGCGCGGCAGGTGGCGGGCGAAGGCCTCGAAGACGCAGTAGCGCTGCGCGGTCCCGTCGGCGATGGCCGCGCGCAGCATCGTCAGCTCGTACTGGTCGGTGAGCAGGGCGGTGCTGGTGGTGCTGACAGTGCTGGCGGTGGGGCGGACGTCGAGGGTCCGGCGGGCGGCCGGGGCGGCGATCGTGGTGGGCATCGTGACCTCCTGCGGTTGATGTCAGTACGACAATAACCGGATGGTGTCACTTTGACAAGAACTTCGAACCAGAGAAGTTCCTGGGTCGCCGACGAGGTGCGTGCGCGGCGGCTGTCGGACTATCGAGTCGACGGGTTGGTCGGACCTGTTGGGCTAGTCCCGGAGCGCAGAGGCGGCGGGGGGGAGGTCTGCCAGTTGCGGAAGACGAACCGGTGCACCGACTTGAGGCCGACGAAGACCATGGCGTACCGCACCGGCTTGAGCCATCCCCGCGCTCGCACGGTCGTCGTGCGGCTGATCACCGTGCCTGCCGGATGCGGGGTCAGGGTGAACTCGTCGGTGAGTTGGTCGAGGTACCGCCCGAAGCCGAGGCTGGTCGACTCCATGTGGAAGCGCAGTCGGCAGGGCGGCTCCCAGACTGTGATGCGCTGGTGGACGGTGCCCTGTTCCGAGCGGCACTCGCGCTCCGCGCCGACGGCGCCCTCGCCTGAGGGCAGCGCGCATTCGTGTGGGCGGGGCGTGCCGAGGAAGAAGATCGGGCAGAGGGGGCGCAGTTGGAGCCGGGAGTCGCACAGCAGGCTCCACGCTCGCTCAGGGGGCAGCGGGACCACGCGCGTGGTGGTGACTCTCATGATGCTCCCGACCGTGCGCTCGACATTCGACGTCGGCGCTGACACTACGGCGTGGCAGTGCTGCCGTCGGCGCGAACGCGTCATGTTGGTCGTCCTCGCGAGGGGGCGAGGTCGGGCCTGCGCCCTAGGTGCGGCTCGGGCCGTTGAGCATCCACCGGTGGTCGAACGGGTCGCGGAAGACGGCGACCCGGCCACACGGTCCGTCCTCGGGGGAGCGGTCCATCCTGGCGCCGGCGTCGAGCGCCCTGGCGACCAGGGCGTCGACATCGGGCACGCCGAGGTGCAGCGTCACTGACGTGGCGCCGGCCGGGTCCGGCGCCTCGACCCCGAGGTCCGGGAACGGGTCGGCCATCATCCACCGCGCTCCGCCCGCGTCGAGCTCCACATGTCCGACGCGGCCGTCGTCCATGACGATCGGGCCGTCGGCCACGTGGGCGCCCAGGACGCCGGCGTACCAGTCCATCGCGGCTCGCGCGTCCCTCACGCACAGGTAGGGCGTCATGCTGTTCATGGGCGATCCTCTCGTCGGTGGAGTCGTTGCTCGGGCCGACCAACATTCCTGACAATACGCCCGCACCCCTTCCGATGCGTTTCGAACAGGAGTACGATTAGAGCAATGGCAGCACCTGTCCGGCCCTGATCTCGGAGGCGGCGATGACCGATCTGGTTCATCCCTATGTCGCCGGTGTCGAGCGCCTGGGTGTCGATCTCGATGAGCTCGTGAAGCTGGATCCGACGTTCTTGTCGTTGATCGACAAGCGGGAGGTCCTCCTGCTGATCGCGCGGGCGTCGTCGCGGGTGCGGGCGGTCGAGGCGCGGGTGATGGCGTGCGCTGACGACGTGGCGGACGCGGAGGGGTTCCGTGACGTGGCGTCGTGGGTGGCGCAGCGCTTGCAGGTGTCGGGCGCCTCGGCGCGGCGGGGGCAGCGACTCGGCGTCGCGTGCGAGCAGCGCTGGCACCGGGTCGGAGCGGCGCTGGTCGAGGGCGGGATGAGCATCGACCAGGGACACGTGGTCGTGGCGGCGTTGGACGAGGTCTGCTGCGCGGGCCGGCTGGTGGAGGCAACCGCCGACGAATGGCGCGAGGTGCTCGTCCGTGCCGAGGCCTACCTGGTCGAGCAGGCGGCCGACTTCGGGCCGCGTGCCTTGCAGCGGCTGGGCGAGCGGATCCTCGAGGTGGTGGCGCCGCAGTGGGTCGATGAGCTCGAGGAGCGTCGGTTGCGGGATGCGGAGCGGGCGGCGCGGCGACGTACGACGCTGAAGGTGCAGGGACTCGGTGACGGCACCGCGCTGATCAAGGCGCGGGTGCCCGAGAGCGTGGCGTTGCGGCTGACCACCCTGCTGGAGTCGTTCACGAACCCACGCAAAGCAGCCGAGGACAAGGCCGCGGACGACGGTCGCCGGGTGCCGTACGAACGGCGGTTGGGGGAGGCGTTCTGCTCCGTGTTGGAGTCTCTCGATCCGTCCCGGCTCCCGCTGCACGGCGGCGACGCCACCACGCTCGTGATCACGATCGACCTGAATGCCCTGGTCGAAGGACTCGGGTCGGCGACGCTGGCCGACGGGTCACGGATCACCGCAGGCGAGGTGCGGCGGCTGGCCTGCAGGGCCAATCTTGTGCCGGCGGTGCTGGGGACTCGTTCGGTTCCCCTCGATCTGGGGCGCGCGTCCCGTCTTTTCAGTCCGGGTCAGCGAAAGGCGTTGGCCATTCGGGATAAGGAATGTCGGGCGCACGGCTGCACGATTCCCGCGACGTGGTGCGAGGCGCACCATTCGAAGCCGTGGTCGGCGGGTGGAAAGACCGATCTCGACAACGGGATGCTGTTGTGTAGCCATCACCACCATCTGATCCACGACGAGCGCTATCTGCACCAGCAGATGCCGAACGGCGATATCCGGTTCGCCCGGCGGACGTGAGGGTCTCGACGAGCTCGGATGACGCGGCGGGTTCGGCCTGGCCAAAGAGCCGCTGACCCAGGAGAGTCGGGAGGCATGACCTCCCGACTCACCGAGATCAACATCGACTGCGCCGACCCGGCCCGACTCGCGCAGTTCTGGTGCGCGGCGCTCGGGTACGGCGTCCTCGACGCCACCGACGACCTGGTCGAGATCGGCCCGACCCGCGGCCCGGACGCCGAGCTCCTCGACGCGGTACGGCGTGGACCCCTGGCGCCGTCGATCTTCCTGGCGCGCGTGCCCGAGGGGAAGGCGGCCAAGAACCGCCTGCACCTCGACCTCTCGCCGATCGACGGCACTCAGGCGGCGGAGGTCGCGAGGCTCGAGCAACTGGGTGCACGACCGGCCGACGTGGGTCAGACCGGGGCGGAGTCGTGGGTCGTGATGGCCGACCCGGAGGGCAACGAGTTCTGCGTGCTGCGCAGTCTCGCGCCGGGGGCGTTCGACCTCTGACCGGACGGACCGGCCGGGCTTGGCTCCGCCCCGCAGAGTGGGGGCGTGGAGATCCTTCCCGACATCGTCGGTCCCGACCCGGTGGTCGTCTTCTGCGGCCTCGCCGGGGCGGAGTCGACGAAGCTGCGCGACCACTACTACGAGTCACCGGGCAACAGCTTCTGGGAGTCGCTGCACCTCAGCGGGCTCTCACCGCGGCGGTTGCGTCCCGAGGAGGACCACCTGGTCGCTGAGCTCGGCTTCGGCCTCACCGACCTCGCCGGGCACTGGGACCCGCGCTGGGTCGAGATAGACGACCTCGTCGCCAAGATGGAGAAGTGGCAGCCCGAGTGGTTGGCGTTCACCAGCAAGGGCGTGGCCCATGAGGCGTCGCGGGCGTTGGGCCGCCGCGGACGTCCGCACCTCGGCGTCCAGGACTGGTACGTCGGCCCGGCGCAGGTCTTCGTCCTGCCCGGGACCAGCGGCGCCAACCAGCGCCGCGACTACGACGGGCGCCCGAACCGGCTGTCGTGGTGGCGCGACCTGGCGGCGCTGACCGGCCGCGCCGGCCCCGGCGGTGCGTAGGGTCGGCGCATGCGGCTGCGGCTGGGCATCGACGTCGACGCGCCGGCCGAGCGCGCGTGGGAGCTGCTGGTCGACCTGCGCTGCTGGCCGCGCTGGGGGCCCACGGTGCGGGGCGCGCGCCTCGACGACGGCTCGCACCTGCTGAGCGCCGGTGCCACCGGCGCGGTGCAGACCGCGCTCGGGATGTGGCTGCCGTTCCGGGTCGAGGAGTGGCGCGAGGACGACGCGGTGCGCGCCTGGTCGTGGCGGGTCGCCGGGGCGCGGGCCACCGAGCACGCCGTGCTCGCTCGGGGGCCGTCGCGGTGCCGGGTCGAGATGAGCGTGCCGTGGTGGGGAGCGCCCTACCTCGGGGTGGTCGCGGTGGCGCTGGTGCGGATCCGGCGGCTCACAGCGACGTGACGGCGCCGACCGGCTCGGGGGAGAAGCCCGGGAAGACCCGCGCGGCGGATGCCCCGAGACGCCGGGTCACCACCTCGGCGAGCACGCTGCGGTAGTCGGTCGTGACGGCGAGGTCGTCGTCGGTGGCGCTGCGCAGCGGCGTCCAGGTGCCGTAGTAGCCGCCCTTGACCCCGGCGCCCAGCAGCAGCATCGCGTTGCCGTGCCCGTGGTCGAGGCCGAACGAGGCGTTCTCCCGGGTGCGCCGGCCGAACTCCGAGATCGTCACCAGCGTGACCTTCGCGGCCGCCGGGCCGAGGTCGGTGAAGAACGCCGCGAGCGCGCCCGCGAGCTCCTTGGTCATCGCCTGCATCGAGCCCCACTGCAGCGTCCCCAGCCCGGAGTGGTGGTCCCAGTCGCCGTGGTCGATCGTGATCACCTCGGCGCCGACGTCGCCACGGATCGTGCGCGCCGCGGCCGCGAGGGCTTCGCCCAGGTCGCCCTGCGGGTAGCGGGCGCCGTTGGTCGGCGCCGCCTTGGTCGCCTGCACCGGCCGGAAGTCGTCCACGGCGGTGAACGCCGTGCGCGCGGCGGTGCCGAGCGGGCCACCGACGCCTGACCACATGGTCCGCATCGAGGCGGGGCGTCGGTGCTTGGTGTCCCACTTGTCGTGCCCGGCCAGCCGGACCGCGTCGATGTCGGACAGCGCCATCGACGGCGCCGGCCCGGCGAGCGACGCCGGCGGCACCGTGGCGCCGACCTGGACGGCCCGCAGCGGGTGCGGTGAGCCCTCGCGGCCGATCAGCCGGTTGAGCCAGCCGACCCGGGCCGAGGACCCGGGATCGGCGTCCTCGACCGCCTCCATCGCGGAGAAGTGCGAGCGGTTCGGCACGGCGAGACCGGTGGCGTGGACCGCCGCCATCCGCCCGCTCCTCCACAGCGGCAGCAGGGGAGCCATCGCCGGGTGCAGGCCGAAGAACCCGTCGCGGACCAGCAGCTGGCTGGCCGGGATCGCGATCCGCGGCCGCGCGCTGTAGTACGCCGGGTCGCCGTGCGGCACCACCAGGCTCATCCCGTCCACGGCGCCGCGCATCGAGAGGACCACCAGCACCGAGGACGCCGGCCGCGGCGCGGCGTACGACGTCTCGACGAAGGCGGTGCCGAACGCGGCGCTCGTGCTCAGCGCGGCGCCGCCGAGGGCCGCGGTGCGCAGGAACCCGCGACGCGAGAGCGCGGCGAACTCCGCGCAGGACGAGGTGGGCTCGGTCATCGTCGTCACCTGCTCATGTGGGTCGGGGAGTCGAGGAAGACCGTCAGCAGGCGGTGCATGTTCCACTTCACCAGCGGGTGGGTGCGCGAGACCCGCTCCGTCGCTCGGCACCCCGTCGCCTGACGGGCGACCCGTTGCACCTTGCTGCTCGCGGGGCGACCGGTCAGCGTGCGCGCGAGGTGGTCGACGAGGTGGTCGAAGCGGACCGAGGGTCGTTTCGCGGTGACCGGCAGCCACGACGCAGGCGTCCGGTACGTCGCGTCCCGGTTCGGCCACCACGCGCCGCACATCAAGTAGTGCACGTCGAGCGACGCGAGGAACCGCGGCGCGGTGGCCCACGCGGAGGCCTGGTCGGGGAGACCGTCGGGCCGCGGCCAGGCGAACGGGTAGCTGCCGAGGCGACCGCACTGCCACAGGATCTCGTTGGCGGTCGACTTCTCGTGCCGCGGTCGGCCGATCCGGACGCCGAGCGCGCGGTAGGTCGCGACGACGTCGTCGGAGGGGGTGCGGACCTTCGTGCCGCGCGCCGCCGTGAACTCCGGGGAGGCCAGCAGCGCGCGCAGCACCGGGACGATCGCGGTGTCGTGGGCCAGGTAGACCCCGGCCAGGCGGCGTACCAGCGCGGCGGGCGGGGCGTCGGCGACGAAGCGGGTCGCGAGCTTGCGGGCGACCGTCTCGGCGGTCCGCGGGTGCCGGGCCAGGTAGTCCAGGTAGCGCCGGGTGGTGGCCCGGCCGTCGCTCGAGGCGTTGGCGTCGGTGAACCCGAGCACCCGCACCCGCCCGACCGCGTGCGAGGCGGGGTCGTAGGAGACCTTCCAGGTGTTCCAGGTGTCGACGCGGTAGCCGGTGAGGATCCGCGCCGAGTCCTTGACGTCGTCCTCGGTGTAGGCGCCGACGCCGACGGTGTGCAGCTCGAGCAGCTCGCGCCCGAGGTTCTCGTTCGGGGCCTTGGCGGTGGAGGCGGCGTTGTCGAGGTAGACGCCCAGCGCGGGGTGGGTGACCGCGGCGTGCAGCAGGTCGGCGAAGCGGCCGAGCGATCCGGCGCGGATCTGGTTGCCGTAGTCGGCGCGGAACAGCGCGGACCCGGACCCCTCGCTGGTGACGTGGAAGTGGTGCTCCCACAGCTCGGTCATCACCTCGCGCACCTGCAGCGGGGAGTGGATGCGGCGGGCGAGCACCCAGCGCTGGTAGTTGGCGTCGGCCTGCCACAGCGTCTCCACCTCGCTCTCGTGGCGGCGCCACAGCACGGCGGGGGAGGCGTTGACGGAGGTCCACCAGGCCGCCGAGGAGCGGGTGAAGGAGTCGTCGGCGCCGGCCGCCAGCTGGGCCTCGAACCAGCGGCCGAACCCGCCGGCCTTCGTGATCTCCTGGCCGAGGGCAGGTGTCCAGCCGTAGGTGAAGCGGCTGAGCGCGTGCAGCGTCGAGGCTGACGGCACGGCAGGCTTCACCACACGCACCACGTCCACGCTCCCCGTCCAGGCCCCGCCCCCACCGGTCGCGGACGTCTGGGCCCGCGTGGCCATGCGGCGTCATGGTCGCACGCAGGGACGGTCCCCCGTGGGGGTTCGCGCAGCGCGACGATGTGACGCCGGTTGCTGGGGTTGCGCCGGTTGCTCAGGCGACCGGGAGGCTCGGCTCCCTCTCGGTCGCCGCGGACGTGGTCGTACGGCGGCGCCTGCGCCCGGTGGCGGGCCAGGCGGCCAGGGCGGCGAGCACGAGCAGGCCGCCGTTGACCGCCTCGGTCCAGGGCGTGGTGTCGTGGGAGACGTAGCCCAGCAGGACCGGCGCGATGAGGAGCCCCACCGCGACCTGGCCGAGCGGGCCGCACAGCACCACCAGCACCGCGAGCAGCAGACGGGCCCGCTGCTGCAGCCGTGAGGCGGGGCCGCGGCGCAGCGCGCCGGGCACCAGCGACGCCGCCACGACCGCGGCCAGGACCAGCGGTCCCAGCAGCACCCCGCCGACGACCAGCGGCGTCAGCAGCGGGACCTCCACCACCTCCCCGGCACGCCCGGAGGCCCAGAGGAGCCAGGCGAGCGGGAGCAGGCTCGCGCCCAGCACCACGCTCGCCGCCGCCACGAGCCGTCGCGGGCCGCGGAGCAGGAGCCAGGGGAGCAGGGCGAGCGCCAGCGCGAGCGCGGCGTACGACGCCCCGGCGAGCTCGGCGGCGTGGCCGACCGGCACCCAGGGTTCGCGCAGCGCCATGTAGTCGAAGCGATCGCCTTGGCGGGCCAGGCACCGAGGAGCGTCGAAGTCACCGCGTCGGCACGCCGGCCACCACCGCTCCCGGGCGCCGGCGACGGCGAGCAGGCCGGAGACGGCGAGCAGCAGTGACACGAGGGCCCGGGGCCAGCGCCCCTCCATCCACATGGTGCGCAGGCTGTCCCACGCCGGCGGTGCCCGCAACACCGACGCGGCAGCGTCCCCAGATTGCGGGAGGGCTCGACCCGCGGCGCAGGGGGTACCGTCCGGGCGCCCGCCCGTCTCCCACGGATCGAGAGTCACCGCCATGGCCCGCACGATCGCCACCACCACGTCCGTCGACCTCGAGGGGCTCCTCGAGTTCGTCCGCCCGCGGCACCGGATGCTGCTGATCACCACGCGCGCCGACGGCAGCCCGCAGGCCTCGCCGGTCACCGGCGGGGTCGACGACTCCGGGCGGCTGGTGATCTCCAGCTATCCCGAGCGCGCCAAGACCCGCAACGCCCGGCGCCGACCCGAGGTGAGCGTCGTGGTGGTCTCCGAGGACTGGAACGGCCCGTGGGTGCAGGTCAGCGGCACCTGCGAGGTGCTCGACGCCACCGCCGGCGAGGAGGCGCTCGACGCGTTCGTGGAGTACTTCCGCAACATCGCCGGTGAGCACTCCGACTGGGCCGAGTACCGCCAGGCGATGCTCGACCAGGGCAAGTCGCTGCTGCGGATCACCCCGACGACGTGGGGGCCGATCGCCACCGGGGGCTTCCCGCCCGACAAGGCCTGAGCACGCGGGTACGTCGGGCCTCGCGGCGTACCGACGGGCTCAGTCGTGGATCCGGACGCCGCCCAGCCTGCTGGCCATCGCGGGGTCGCGGTGGTCGAAGAACAGCGAGCTCCCGGTGTCCAGGCCGGTGATGCGGTCCATCTCCGCGTCGGTGAGCGCGAAGTCGAAGATGTCGATGTTCTCGGCCATCCGCTCCGGCTTGGTCGACTTGGGGATCGAGACGATGTCGCGCTGGAAGAGCCAGCGCAGCACGACCTGGGCGACGGACTTCTCGTGCGCGGCGCCGATCGCGGTGAGCGCGGGGTCGGTGAAGAGGCCGTTGCGCCCCTCGGCGAACCCGCCCCACGCCTCGTGCTGGATGCCGCGCTCGACCATGACGTCGTGGGCGCCCTGACGCTGGTAGTACGGGTGGGTCTCGATCTGGTTGACCGCCGGCACGAAGCCGCTGCGCTCGGCGAGGTCCACGAGCCGGTCGGCGTGGAAGTTCGAGACCCCCGCGGCCTTCAGCACACCGTCCTCGACGAGGCGGCGCATGGCGCGCCAGGCGCCGTAGTAGTCGCCGAAGGGCTGGTGGATCAGGTAGAGGTCGAGGTAGTCGAGACCGAGGCGCTGCAACGAGGCGTCGAAGGCCCGGACCGCCGACTCCTCCCCGGCGTCCTGGATCCACAGCTTGGTGGTGACGAACAGCTCCTCGCGCGCGATCCCGGAGGAGGCGAGGGCACGCCCGACGGCCTCCTCGTTGTCGTACGCCGCGGCGGTGTCGATGCTGCGGTAGCCGGCGGCCAGGGCCGCGGTGACCGCCTGCTCGGTCTCCTGCGGTGGGATCTGGAAGACGCCGAAGCCGAGGACCGGCATCTGGGTGCCGGTGTTCAAGGTGGCCTGGGGAACCTCGACGGACATGGTGACCCTCTCTGGAATGGGAGCGAATGGGAGCGCACTCGGGCGTCGCTCCAGGTTTGGCGCCCGCCGGCGCTCACATCCGGAAGACCAGGCGCGCGGGGGCGCGGCCCTCGAGCACCTCCTCGATCGCGCTGTTCATGTCCTCCAGCGAGCGGGTCTCGGCGATCACCCGGGTCCGGCCGAGGGCGTGCAGGTCGAAGACCTCGGCGAGGTCCTGACGGGTGCCGACGATCGAGCCGATCACGCTGATGCCCTTGAGCACCGTGGGGAAGAGCGGCAGCTTCATCGGGCCGTCCTGCTCCGGCGGGAGCCCGACGCAGACCAGGCGACCGCCGCGACGCAGCGAGGCGAAGGCCTGCTCGAAGACCGACGGGATCACCGCGAGCACGATCGCGACGTCCGCGCCGCCCAGCGCCTCGATCGCGGCGACCGGGTCCTCGGTGGCGGCGTTCACGGTGTGGTCCGCGCCGAGGTCGCGGGCCAGGGCCAGCTTCTCCTCGGAGACGTCGACGGCGATCACGTCGCCGCCGACCAGTCGGGCGTACTGCAGCGCCAGGTGGCCCAGCCCGCCGATGCCGAAGATCGCGACCTTCTCGGCGGGCCGCACGTGGGCGACCTTGACCGCCTTGTACGTCGTCACGCCGGCACACGTCAGCGGGGCGGCGTCGAACGGGTCGACGCCGTCGGGCACGCGCACGGCGTAGTCGGCGTCGGCCACGGCGTACTCGGCGAAGCTGCCGTCGATGGAGTAGCCGGTGTTCTGCTGGTGCACGCAGAGCGTCTCCCAGCCGCTCACGCAGTGGTCGCAGTGCCCGCAGGCGTGCCCCAGCCAGGGGAGCGCGACCCGGTCGCCGACCGCGTGGGCGGTCACCCCGGGCCCGGTCGCCTCGACGATGCCGACGCCCTCGTGACCGGGGACGAACGGCGGGCTCGGCTTGACCGGCCAGTCGCCGTGCGCAGCGTGGATGTCGGTGTGGCACAGGCCGCTGGTCTCGAGGCGGACCAGGACCTGTCCGTCTCCGGGCGTGGGGACCGGGCGGTCCTGCAGCTGCAGCGGCTCGGTGAAGCTGGTGACGACGGCGGCGCGCATGGGTGTCTCCTCCGGGATGGGTGGTCCCACGACCCTCGTCCGGCTCCCGGAGCCCGGGCAGGGCTGAAGGTCACCCTGCGCGGGACCATCCGGCCCGCCCCGCCGCTCAGAGGAGCGCGGGCAGCGCCCGGGCGGCGGTGTAGACCGCCACCGCGAGCACCAGCACCGTGAACGCCGCCTGCAGGCGGTCGGTGTCGAGCCGGGCGGCCAGCCGGGCGCCGACCACCCCGGCGAGCGCCGAGGCGACGGTGAGCACCAGCACCAGCGACCAGTCGGGGCTGACGCCGCTGCCGGCGCGTACGACGAGCGCGGTGGCGCTGGTGATGGTGATGACCACCAGCGAGGTGCCCGCGGCGTACCGCATCGGCAGGGCGAGGGCGAGCAGCAGCGCGGGCACCACGAGGAACCCGCCGCCGACGCCGAGGAACCCGGTGAGTGCGCCGACGACCGTGGCGGTGAGGAGCACCTTCAGCGCGCGCGGGCAGGCGCAGGCGAAGGTCGGGTGGAAGGTGATGATCGGGTCGTCGAGGGCCGGGCGCGCGGCGTGCGTGCCGCCGGCCCGGCCGTGGTGCAGCCGGCGCCGGGCCATGATCCCGCCGACGAGCAGCATCAGCGCGGCGAAGGCCGCGAGCAGCACGTCCTCCGCCACCAGGCTCGAGGCCCGGGCGCCGAGCACCGCGCCCACGGTGGCCACCAGCCCGAAGACCACGCCGCGGCCCAGCAGGACGTTGCCGGCGCGGTGGGCGGTCACGGCGCCGGCCAGCGAGGTCACGCCGACGACGACCAGCGAGCCCGTCGTCGCCTGCGCGGGGGACTGGTCGAGCAGGTAGACCAGCACCGGTACGGCGAGGATCGACCCACCGCCGCCGAGCGCCCCGAGGGACAGGCCGATGAGCGCGCCGGCGGCGACGGCGAGGACCAACGACATCTCAGCCGCTCACCCCGGGGCCGGCCGTGGCACCGACGAGCGGGAGGCCGGCCGCGCCGGCGTTGTCGAACATGTCGTCCACCGCGACCGGGGTGCGCCCGGCGGCGGCGAGCAGGGACGCGGCGACGGCGGCGCGGTAGCCGCCGGCGCAGTGCACCCAGACCTCGCCGGCCGGCACCTCGGCGACGCGCCGGGGCAGCTCGTGGATCGCGATGTTGATCGCACCGTCGATGGCGGCCTTGCGGTGCTCGTCGGCACGACGCACGTCGAGCACGACCACCGCCCGGTGGTGGCGGACCTGGGCGAGGTCGGCGAAAGTGCCGGTCGCGAAGGCGCCGAGCTCGCGGTCGGTCCAGTCCCGGGGGCCGCCGGTCGCCTGCGCCGCGGGACGCTCGATGCCGATGCGGACCAGCTCGCGCTGGGCGGCGGCGACGTCCGCGGGGGTCTCGCCGAGCAGGGTGATCGGGGCACCCCACTCGATGAGCCAGCCCAGGTAGGTCGTGAACGGCCCGTCGAGGCCGAAGTTGAGGGTGCCCGGCACGTGCCCGGCCGCGAACGCCGTGCGGTGGCGCAGGTCGACGACCCACTCCCCGGCCTCGAGGCGGCGGCGCAGCTCCTCGGCGTCGGCCTGCTGCACCGGCGAGAGATCGGGAGCGCCGGGTCCGGCGGCGTTGGCCGGGCCCATGTGGGCGTAGTACGCCGGCCAGGGGCCGAGGCCGGCGAGGAGCTCGCGGACGTAGGTCTCCTCGTCCTCGGTGAGCACCGGGTTGGTGCGCTTCTCCGCACCGATCGTCGAGGAGGTGGCGTCGGACTGGGTGGCGGAGCAGAACGAGCCGAACCCGTGGGTGGGGAAGACCTCGGCCTCGTCGGGCAGCTGCTCGGCGAGCCGGCGCGCCGAGGCGTGCTGGTGGCGCACCAGGGTGTCGGTGTGCTCGGCGCCCAGCAGGTCCGGGCGTCCGGTCGCGCCGTAGAGCAGCGAGCCCCCGGTGAACACGGCGTAGGCCTGCTCCCGGCCGTCGGGGGCGTCGGCCCCGTCGGGGTCCACGGCGGAGAGGGCGTAGGAGAGGTGGGTGAAGGTGTGCCCGGGGGTGGCCAGTGCACGGACCCGCATGCGCGGGCCCACCTCGACGACCTCGCCGTCGCTGATCGGGGTGCGCTCGAAGGCCACCTCGTCGGCGGCGTTGACCAGGTAGGCAGCGCCGGTCGCGCGGGCCAGCGCGAGGCCACCGGTGACGTAGTCGTTGTGGAGGTGGGTCTCGAAGACGTGGGTCAGGCGCACGCCGTCGGCGGCGAGGATCTCCAGCACCCTGTCGATGTCGCGCTGGGGGTCGATCACGAAGGCGACCTCGCCGTCGTGGACCACATAGCTGCGGTCGCCGAGCGAGGCGGTCTCGAGGGTGCGGACGGTCAGGCCGGGGATCGTGTCGCGCTGGTTCATCGTGCTCACTTCTCCAGCATGCGCCCGGACCGGGCCCACGCGCTGGTGCCGCCGGCGACGTTCACGGCGTCGAAGCCGGCGCTGGTGAGGGCGTCGGTCATCGCGCTGCTGCGGTTGCCCGAGGCGCACACGACGTACACCGGCCGGCTGCGGTCGAGCTCGTCCAGGAGCCCGGTCAGTCGGCCCATCGGGATGTTCACCGCGCCGGGGACGTGGCCCTCGCGGTACTCCGCGACCTCGCGCACGTCGACGAGGGCTGCGCCCTCCTCGAGGGCCGTGGCGAGCTGCTCGATGGTGATCTCACGCATGGAGGCTGTCCTTTCCGGGCGGCGGGCCGCCCTGCTCGATGAACCCCCTGGGGGGTTGATCGCCACGCTAACAGAACCCCCAGGGGGGTTGTACAGTTCAGGGTGCTGCGCTGCCCGACGACTTCAAGGAGACCCGCATGGACCTCGACCCCACCGACACCAAGGCGATCATCACGCGCATGAAGCGCGCGAACGGTCACCTCGCGAGCGTCATCCGGATGATGGAGGAGGGCTCGGACTGCGAGTCGGTGCTCACCCAGCTCGCCGCGGTCAACAAGGCCCTCTCCCGCGCCGGCTACGCCATCGTGGCGACCGGTCTCCAGCAGTGCCTCGCCGACAGCGACGAGGGCCTCGACGGGGTGGACGTCAAGAAGATGGAGAAGCTCTTCCTGGCGCTGGCCTGAGCCGCTGGGCTCCTGACCTGCTGGGACGGCGGCTGACGCCGGGCGAACCGCGTCACTAGGCTGCGCCGCGTGAGCGCACCCTTCGACGTCGTCCTGTCCGGCCTGGCCTTCCCCGAGTGCCCGCGGTGGTACGACGGGGCGCTGTGGCTCACCGACGTGGCGGCCGGCCAGGTGCAGCGCTGGGCCCCCGGCACCGAGGGCGCCGAGGTGGTCTGCGAGGTCGAGGGCCACCCGGCCGGCACCGGCTTCCTCCCCGACGGCCGGCTGCTCGTCGCGGCCGGCGATCGGCGCCAGGTGCTGCGCCGCGAGCACGACGGCAGTCTCGTCGTGCACGCCGACCTCTCCCACCTCGCGACCGCGCAGCTCAACGACATGCACGTCACCCCGGACGGGCGCGCCTATGTCGGCAACTACGGCGACGACAGCGCGCCGCCGGCGCCGCCGAAGCCGGCCGTGCTCGCGCTGGTGTCGCCCGAGGGCGAGGTGCGCCCCGCGGCCGACGGCATGCTGTTCGCCAACGGCATCGCGACCACCACCGACGGCGGCACGCTCGTGGTCGCCGAGACCCGGGCGACGCCGGGCCGGCTCACCCGGTTCCGCGTCGAGGCGGACGGCTCGCTCGCCGATCGCCAGGTGCTCGCCGAGCTGGATCCCGGTGTCCTGCCGGACGGCATCGCCCTCGACGAGGAGTCCGTGTGGGTCGCCTCGCCGTTCACCGACCAGGTGCTGCGCGTCGACCTCGCCGACGGCCGGCTGCGCGAGGTGCTCGCCGTCCCCACGCCGTACGCCGTGGCGCTGGGCGGGGCCGACGGCCGCGACCTGTTCGTCTGCACGGCCCCGACCTGGGTCCCCGCCGACGCCCTCGCCGCGCGCGGCGGGCAGGTGCTGCGGGCGCGGATCGGCTAGCCGCCCTGAGCCGGCGGCCGGTCCACCTGGGCCGCCAGGTGCGCGGGGGCGCGCAGGCAGTAGGACTCGGTGAGCAGCTCGGCCAGCTCCTGCCAGTTGGTGTCGTCATCGAGCAGCAGGCCGACGACGTCGGCGCCGTAGCCCACGCGGAAGTACGGCGGGCCCAGGTGCTCGAAGGCCATCACCTCGTCGGGCTCGGCGCGGAAGGTGATGCGGAACAGCCCGTCCTCGCCCCCGAAGACGTGCGCCACGGTCGCGGAGCCGACCCGCCAGCGCACCCCGACCCAGGCAGGCTCGGACGCGCACTGGGGGAGCGCGGACAGGACGGCGTCGATGCGCCGCACCCACTCCTTCGGAACCTCGGGTCGCGCAGCCATGGCCCCATTGTCGGACCCGGCACCGACAGTCCCGGGCGGGCCCCGGGCGGCCGGCTCAGCCGAGGGCCAGGCTCGCGGCGATGAGGATCATCGTGGCCGCGATGAGCACCTCCAGCACCTGCCAGGCCCGGGGCCGGGAGAGCAGGGGCGCCAGCACGCGCGCGCCGTATCCGAGGCCGCTGAACCAGGCCAGGCTGGCGGTGATGGCCCCGATCGCGAACCACCAGCGCCCGTCCAGCCCGCCGCCGGCCGTGGCGTGGGTCGCCGCGATCGAGCCGATCAGCAGCACGGTGTCGAGGTAGACGTGCGGGTTGAGCCAGGTCAGCGCCACGGCCCGGGCGACGACCGTGCGGCGGGACTCCGCGCGCGCCGCGGCGAGGCCGCCGGCATGCAGCGACCCGGGGCGGAGTGCTCGGCGCAGCGAGGCGACGGCGTAGGCGAGCAGGAAGGCGACGCCGAGCCAGCGGACGACGTCGATCACCCACCCGGCGTGGTCGATGACGGCGCCGATGCCGCCGACCCCTGCGGTGATCAGGACGGCGTCGGAGACCGCGCAGACGGTCACCACCGCGCCGACGTGGTGGCGCAGCAGCCCCTGGCGGAGCACGTAGGCGTTCTGGGCGCCGATGGCGACGATGAGGGAGCCGCCGGTCAGGAACCCGGCGAGGGCGGTGTCGAGCACGGGTCGACCGTAGGGTCGCCGCCCGGTGAAGACCAGCGAATGATCCTTCAGCACCTGAAGCTGCGCTTCACTCGGTGTTGACTGGGGCCATGCGCTTCGACCCGGCTCAGCTCGAGACCCTGACCGTCATCCTCGAGGAGGGGTCCTTCGAGGGGGCGGCCCGCCGACTGCACCTCACGCCCAGTGCGGTCAGCCAGCGGGTGCGCGCCCTGGAGCGCGCCGCGGGACAGGTGTTGGTGCGACGCACCTCGCCGGTCACCGTGGTGCCCGCCGGCGAGCCGCTCGTGCGTCTGGGCCGCCAGCTGCGGCTGCTCGCGGCGGAGGCGGCCGTGGCGCTCGGCGGGGACCCCGGCGCCGAGGAGGTGCTTGAGCTGTCGGTGGCGGTGAACGCCGACTCCCTCGCCACCTGGTTCCGCCCGGTGCTGGCGGCGGGCGCCGGGCGCGCCGCCACCGCGCTGCGCCTGCACGTCGAGGACGAGAGCTTCTCCCACGACCTGCTGCGTCGCGGCGAGGTGCTCGCGGCGGTGACCAGTGAGCCGCGGCCGGTGCAGGGCTGCTCGGTCGAGCCGCTCGGCCTGCTGCGCTACCGGGCGGCGAGCGCGCCGTGGCTGCTGGAGCGTCATCGCCGCGGCCGCGGGGTCGACTGGGGGGGGATGCCGCTGGTGGTCTTCAACGAGCGGGACCGGCTCCAAGACCAGGTCCTCGAGGGTCGCGGGTCGGCGCGGCCGGCCGTGGTGCACCGGGTGCCGAGCACGGCGGACTTCCTCGAGGCGATCCGGTGCGGTCTCGGCTGGGGCATGCTGCCCGAGCCCCAGCTCGCGCCGGCCGTCGCCGCAGGCGAGCTGGTGCGGCTGCCCGGTCCGGCGCCGGTCGACGTGGGGCTGCACTGGCAGCGCTGGCGCCTGGAGAGCGCGGCGCTGGACGCGTTGACCGGCGACGTACGACGGGCCGCCACGTCGCTGCGTCGGCCGCACGGCGTGGCTCTCGCCCCGGGGACCTGATCGGCCTCTAGGGTGACCGCGAGTCGGCCGATGTGGCGGGCATCACGATCGGGGGACGAGGATGAGCGAGGCTGGCAACGAGGGGGAGAGCGGGGCGACCCTCGTCGAGGGACCCGACACCGTCGAGGACCTGCAGCGCCGGGTGCGTCGGCTCCGACGCCGGCTCAAGACGGCCGAGTCCGAGGTGCGCCGCGTGCGCAGCGGGCTGAGCGAGGCCCGCCACGACCTCCCCGCGACGGTGGAGCGGACGATCGAGCAGGTCGTCGCGGAGCGGCTCTCCTTCCTCGGCGAGCACCACCTGCGCAACCTCGCGACGGTGGTGAGCGACCTTGAGCTGGCCGGCGTGCCCGGGATCATGATCGAGGCCGGGACCGCTCGCGGTGGCTCCGCGATCGTGATCGCCGCGGCCAAGGCCGCACAGCGCCCGCTGGTCGTCTACGACGTCTTCGACACCATCCCGGCGCCGGGCGAGCAGGACGGCGAGGACGTCCACGACCGCTACCGCACGATCGCCGCCGGCGAGGCCCGCGGCCTCGACGGGGAGGTCTACTACGGCTACCGCGAGGACCTGCACGCGGAGGTCCGCGAGTCCTTCGCCCGCCTGGGTGTCACGGTGGAGGAGCACGCGGTCGAGCTGGTCAAGGGGCTGTTCGAGGACACCGTCCATCCGCAGGGCCCGGTCGCGTTCGCGCACCTCGACGGCGACTGGTACGACTCGACCATGGTCTGCCTGGAGCGGATCGCACCCCGGCTCTCGGTCGGCGGTCGGCTGGTGATCGACGACTACTACAACTGGTCGGGCTGCCGGCGCGCCGTGGACGACTACTTCGAGGGCCGTCAGGGGTTCGAGCTGCGCGAGCGCGCCAAGCTGCACGTGGTCCGCACCACGCCGTGAGCGGACCTGAGGTCACCTGACTAGTCCGGTCGCCGGTGATCGGTGGTGGCGATACCGCGAATCGATGATGCCGTGCGGTCGTGGTCGCGCGGCGCACGCAAGCTGCGATGGAGTTTCGGCTCTTGCCCTCGGATTCGAGTCGCTTCTCGGTGCGCCGAACCGGAACGACCAGGAGTCCGCATGAACCCCACCCTGACCCGACTCGGCAACCGTGCCAAGCGCGAGGTCGTCCACCGGTTCCCGCCCGCGAGCTGGTACGCCGACGCGCGCCGGGCGGCCGCGGTCGAGCGGCACCGCCCGCTGCTTCCCGAGCTCGCGCCCGCCCAGCGCGCCCAGGTGCGGCTGCTGCAGGAGCACGGCTTCGTCGGCGCCCGCTGGGACCATCTCGGCCTGCCGGGGACCGAGGAGCTCAAGGCACTGCTGCTCCAGCTCGCCGGTCTGCTCGCCGACCAGTCGGCGCGGGGGAGGCACTCGGTGCTGCTCGGGCGCGATGAGACCCTCGAGGACATCCGGTTGTGGCAGTGGGGCCTGCGCCCGGAGGTGCTGGACCTGGTCGAGAACCACCTCGGCGTGCCGGTGCGCTACTTCGGCCCTCTCGTGCACCGCGAGGTCGCCGACGGGCGCACGGTGGACACCCGGCAGTGGCACCGTGACATCGAGGACATGCGGATGGTGAAGATGCTGGTCTGGCTCAACGACGTGGACGACGACGGCGGCCCGTTCACCTACATCCCGCGGCGTACCTCCGAGGCGGCCGCGCGCGAGCTGCGCTACGTCGGCGGGTTCGTGAGCGACGACCGGTTCGCCGAGGTGGTCGCGCCCTCGATCTGGCGGCGGGTGACCGGCCCGCAGTGGACAGCGGGGATGCCCGACACCGCGCGGATCTTCCACCGGGCCGCGCCCCCGGTGGCGCGCGACCGCTACTCGATGACCTTCACCTGGATGACGCGCCGCCCGCTCGCGACCATGCCGGCCCCGGCCTGGCGCCCCGACCAGGTGCGCCGCTGCGTCGCCGGCCTGGACTCCCGCCAGCGCCTCGCCCTGCCGCCGGCGATGCTGGCGGCGGAGGCGGGGCGCACGCGCCGGTCGCGGCTCAGGTGAGGATGCCGTAGTCGCGGATCTTGCGATAGATCGTCGCGCGGGACATGCCCAGCGACTCCGAGGCGGCCGCCTTGTCGCCGCCGTGGAGGTCGAGGGCCTCGATGATCGCGTCGCGCTCCAGGGTCTCCATCCGCGACAGGCTGCGCCGCGTGGTGGCCCGGCACTCCGCCGGCAGGTCCTCGAGCTCGACGACCCCGGAGCGACGGGTGCGCGCGAGAGTCAGGAGCGTGTGGCGCAGCTGGGCGATGTTGCCCGGCCACGGGTGGCGCATCAGCTGGTTCATCGCCGGTTTGGCGACCCGCAGGTCGGTGGCCCCGGCCCGGTCGAGCAGCAGGCGCACCAGCGCCGGCACGTCCTCGAGGTGGTGGCGCAGCGGCGGCACCGCGACGGTGCGGGGGAAGAAGTGCAGCAGGTGCAGGCGCACCTCGCCCTCCGTGTGCTCCTCGGACGTGGTCAGGGCGACCCACGGGTCCCGGGCCACCGAGCTGTCCTGGATGCGCTGGAGCACCTCGGTGAGCGCGTCGAGCTGCTCGGGGGACAGTCGGTGGGCATGGTGGAGGACCACGTCGTCGCCGCCCTCGAGCGCGGCGGCCGCCCGCTCGACGGGGTCGGCGTCGTCGTGGTCGGCGTCGATCACGCTCAGGTGTCGCTGGCGGGCCGCGTAGTCGTGGGTGGCGGTGAGCAGGGCCAGCTTGCCGACGCCGCTCTCGCCCTCGAGCACCACCCATTCGGAGCGGGTCACGGCGTCCAGGACCTCGCGGCAGACGTGGCGCCAGGCCAGGCCGGTGCCGGCCACCCCGGGCAGGCCGGGGGTGCGTGCCCCGATCGTCCGCGGTGTGCGCTGCTCGCGGATCTGCACGATGCCGCCGGCGAGCGCGTCCCCGACGTACGCCGGCTGGTAGGCCAGGCGCGCGGTGATCCCGCTGGGCAGGTCGGCGAGGATCGTGCACGGGTCCGCGCGCCCGATGGTCTCCCGGGTCTGGGCGAGCAGGGCGGCCTGGTCGCCCGCGTCGAAGTTCTGCTGCGCCAGGGCGTTCATCATGAAGATCTTCTCGCCCACCGCGACCACGGGTCCGCCGGAGTGCCGGCACGCCGCGTAGTAGCGGTTGAGCAGCGCACCGTCGAGCGCGTTGGCCTCCTCCAGGATCCGCTCCTGGATGCGTCGTGCGGTCAGCTTGGCGAACGACAGCAGCAGCGAGTTGGAGTTCTCCGCCTTGGTGGTGATGTCGATGACGCCCAGGGTCCGCCCGGTCACCGGGTGGGTGATCGGCACGCCCGCGCACGAGAACGGCCGCAGCAGGCCGGTGTAGTGCTCGTCGCCGTCGACGAGGATCGCGCCGCCGGTCTCCAGCGCGGTGCCGATGCCGTTGGTGCCGACCTCGGCCTCGGCGTAGCGGAACCCGGGGGCGAGCAGCACCGAGTCCAGCGCGCTGAGCAGGGCCGGGGCGCCCCCGCTGCGGTCCAGGACCACGCCGTGGGGGTCGGTGAGGATCAGGCAGGCCGGCTCGTCGGCGAGCTCGCTGGACAGCGTCGCCAGAACCGGGCGGGCCGCGCGCAGGAGCACCGACTCGGGGTCGCCTTGGTCGACGTACGCCGGTTGTGGGCGGTCGGCGTCGACGTGGGAGGCGCGCGAGCGCTGCCACGAGATGCGGATCGACGGGCGGACGGGAATCACGTTTCGTACGTTAGTGCGCCCTCATGTGACCTACGTCTCACAATGAGACAGATACCCAGGTTGCGGGCCTGTTTCATCAGTGCACTCCCGCCCCGACCTAGGAGGCACCATGAGCAGACAGAGCCTGACCAAGGCGCACGCGAAGATCAGCGAGCTGACCTGGGAGCCGACCTTCGCCACCCCGGCCACCCGCTTCGGCACCGACTACACCTTCGAGAAGGCCCCCAAGAAGGACCCGCTCAAGCAGATCATGCGCTCCTACTTCCCGATGGAGGAGGAGAAGGACAACCGGGTGTACGGCGCGATGGACGGCGCCATCCGCGGCAACATGTTCCGCCAGGTCCAGCAGCGCTGGCTGGAGTGGCAGAAGCTGTTCCTCTCGATCATCCCGTTCCCGGAGATCTCCGCGGCCCGGGCGATGCCGATGGCCATCGACGCGGTGCCCAACCCCGAGATCCACAACGGTCTCGCGGTGCAGATGATCGATGAGGTCCGGCACTCCACGATCCAGATGAACCTCAAGAAGCTGTACATGAACAACTACATCGACCCCGCCGGGTTCGACATGACCGAGAAGGCGTTCGCCAACAACTACGCCGGCACGATCGGTCGCCAGTTCGGCGAGGGGTTCATCACCGGCGACGCCATCACCGCGGCCAACGTCTACCTCACGGTCGTCGCCGAGACCGCGTTCACCAACACCCTCTTCGTCGCGATGCCCGACGAGGCCGCGGCCAACGGCGACTACCTCCTGCCGACGGTGTTCCACTCGGTGCAGTCCGATGAGTCACGCCACATCTCCAACGGCTACTCGATCCTGCTGATGGCGCTGGCCGACGAGCGCAACCGCCCGCTGCTCGAGCGCGACCTGCGCTACGCGTGGTGGAACAACCACTGCGTGGTGGACGCCGCGATCGGCACCTTCATCGAGTACGGCACCAAGGACCGCCGCAAGGACCGCGAGAGCTACGCGGAGATGTGGCGGCGCTGGATCTACGACGACTACTACCGCAGCTACCTGCTCCCGCTGGAGAAGTACGGCCTCACGATCCCGCACGACCTGGTCGAGGAGGCCTGGAACCGGATCGTCAACAAGGGCTACGTGCACGAGGTGGCGCGGTTCTTCGCGACCGGCTGGCCGGTGAACTACTGGCGCATCGACGCGATGACCGACACCGACTTCGAGTGGTTCGAGGAGAAGTACCCCGGCTGGTACTCCAAGTACGGCCGCTGGTGGGAGGCCTACAACCGGCTCGCCTACCCGGGCCGCAACAAGCCGATCGCCTTCGAGGACGTCGGCTACACCTACCCGCACCGCTGCTGGACCTGCATGGTGCCGGCCCTCATCCACGAGGACATGGTGACCGAGAAGGTCGACGACCAGTGGCGCACGTACTGCTCGGAGACCTGCTACTGGACCGACGCGGTGGCGTTCCGTCCCGAGTACGAGGGCCGTCCGACGCCCAACATGGGCCGGCTCACCGGGTTCCGCGAGTGGGAGACGCTGCACCACGACAAGGACCTGGCGGACATCATCTCCGACCTGGGCTACGTGCGTGACGACGGCCGGACCCTCATCCCGCAGCCGCACCTGGACCTCGACGACCCCAAGAAGATGTGGACCCTCGACGACGTCCGCGGCATCCAGTTCCAGAGCCCCAACGTGCTGCTGAACCAGATGAGCGACGCCGAGCGCGAGGCGCACCTCGCCGAGTACCGCCGCAACGGCACCCACGCCGTCACCTGAGCGGCCCCGGAGGTCGAGCGCGTCGAGACCCGACGAGCTCGACCTCCGGACCACCCGTGCAGACCACCGCGCACACCAGGAGCTCCCGTGCCCGACAAGCACCGCATCACCTTCGAGCCGGTCGACATCGAGATGGAGGTCGGTGAGGACGAGAAGATCCTCGACGCCGCCTTCCGCCAGGGCATCCACCTCATGCACGGCTGCCGTGAGGGGCAGTGCTCGGCGTGCAAGTCCTACATCCTCGACGGCGAGATCCAGATGGAGCGCTACTCGACGTTCGCCTGCAACGACGCCGAGGTCGACGAGGGCTACGTGCTGCTGTGCCGCGCCCACGCGTTCAGCGACTGCACCATCGAGCTGCTGAACTTCGACGAGGACGAGCTCCTGGGCGGGGTGCCCATCCAGCAGGTGCGGACCCGGATCAGCGCGATCGAGCCGGTGACCCGCGACATCGTGTCCCTGCGGCTCACCGCGATCGAGCCGGCGACGTACGACTTCAAGCCCGGGCAGTACGCCGACCTGACGGTCCCCGGGACCGAGGAGCACCGCTCGTTCTCGATGGCGACCACGACCTCGACGCCGGGTGAGGTGGAGTTCCTCATCAAGAAGTACCCCGGCGGGCGGTTCTCCGCGCTGCTCGACGACGGCCTCGCGGTCGGCGACGAGCTGGACCTGACCGGTCCCTACGGCTCCTTCACCCTCAAGGACGGCCACGCGCTGCCGGTGGTGTGCATCGGCGGCGGGGCCGGCATGGCGCCGATCCTCTCGCTGCTGCGCCACCTGCACGAGACCGGGAGCACCCGGCCGGTGCGGTTCTACTACGGGGCGCGGAGGGCCGAGGACGTCTTCTACGTCGACCTGATCACCACCCTCGGGGAGAAGCTGCGCGACTTCGAGTTCGTGGTGTGCCTCTCCGAGGCGATGCCCGAGGACCCCGCGGCGTACCCCTTCGTGGCCGAGCCCGGCAACGTCACCGAGGTCGTCGAGCGCCGCGAGGACGCGCTCGCCCGCACCGAGGTCTACCTGTGCGGCCCGCCGCCGATGGTCGACGCCGCGATGGTCTTCCTCGAGGCCCAGGGCGTGCCCGCGGACCAGGTCTTCCACGACTCCTTCACCAGCCCCACCACGGCGGACTGAGCCCGTCCCGTCCCAGCAGCCCGCGCAGCACCGACCCCGCACTCATCCCAGCCAGCCAACGGAGACAGACATGGCCGACATCAGCGACCAGAAGGAACGCAGCTTCCCCCGGATCGAGTTCACCGACTCCGAGGCCGGCGCCCTGACCTTCCCGAGCTCGAAGAGCCGGGCCTACAACTACTACAAGCCCGCCAAGCTGCGCGCGACGATGTATGAGGACGTCACGGTCGACGTGCAGCCCGACCCCGAGCGGCACCTCTCCCAGGGCTGGATCTACGGCTTCGCCGACGGACCCGGCGGCTACCCGAAGGAGTGGACCAAGGCACAGTCCTCGAACTGGCACGCCTTCCTCGACCCCAACGAGGAGTGGGAGCAGTCGATCTACCGCAACAACTCCGCGGTGGTCCACCAGGTCGAGCTGTGCCTGCGCAACGCCAAGCGGGCCCGCGTCTATGACTCCTGGAGCCCCTCGTGGCTGAAGTTCATCGAGCGCAACGTCGGGGCCTGGATGCACGCCGAGAACGGCCTCGCGCTGCACGTCTTCACCGCCGTCCAGCGCTCCGGCCCGACGAACATGATCAACACCGCGGTGGCCGTCAACGCGGCGCACAAGATGCGCTTCGCCCAGGACCTCGCGCTGTTCAACCTCGACCTCTCCGAGGCCGAGCGGCCCTTCGACGGCCAGGCCCACCGCGAGGTGTGGCAGTCGGCCCCGGAGTGGCAGCCGACCCGCGAGGTGGTCGAGCAGCTGACGGCGGTGGGGGACTGGTGCGAGCTGCTGTTCGCGACCAACATCGTCTTCGAGCAGCTCGTCGGCTCGCTCTTCCGCACCGAGCTGGTGATGCAGGTGGCGGCGCGCAACGGCGACTACATCACGCCCACGATCGTCGGCACCGGTGAGCACGACTACGACCGCGACCTGGGCTACACCCGGGCGCTGTACCGGATGCTCGCCCAGGACGAGACCTTCGGTGCGGCCAACAAGGAGCTGTTCGGCTCCTGGCTCGAGACCTGGGTGCCGCGCTGCCTCGGTGCGGCACGGGCGCTCCAGCCGATCTGGTCGCAGCCCGCCGAGAAGCCGGTGACCTTCGCGACCAGCCTGGCCAACGCCACCTCGAAGTTCGCCTCCCTGCTCGAGGACCTCGGGCTGGACATCCCGAAGGAGCTGGACCAATGACCATGCAATTCGGATCCGCCACGGAGTTCTCCAACAAGTGCGGGGTGACGCTGATGAACACCCCGACCGGCCGGGTGGTCGCGGAGGTGATGGGGGCCAAGGACGACGTCGAGTTGACCGAGTACCCCTCGATGATCCGCGTCGACGGCGTGAAGCTCCTCGAGTTCGACTACGCCGAGCTGACCGACGCCCTCGGCAGCGAGTTCGACGGGTCGGTGTTCGAGGAGATCAGCTCCACCCACTACGGCCGGATGGTCCACCTCGACGACAAGACGATGCTCTTCGCCAGTCCCGAGGACGCGGCGGAGTACATCGGCTTCGACCTGACCGCCAGCAGCTGAGCGCTGCCCTGCACGTCCCGTCCGGGGCCCCGGTCTGTGGCCCCGGGCGGGACTCCTACAGACCACCCACAGACCACCCGGCCACACAGGCCGCACAGACCGATCAGGAGAAGTGACAGCCATGTTCAGCAAGGACGGCCAGGACTACTACATCGTCGATGAGCACATCCACCTCTGGGACGGACGCGCGTCGAACCACAAGAACGTGCACGGCAAGCAGTTCATCGACTGCTTCTACGACTACCACCGCAACCTCAGCCCGGAGGAGGAGGTGTGGGACTACGACACCTACACCTACTACGGCGCCGAGCGGCTGATGAAGGACATCTTCGAGGACGGGTACGCCGACCACGCGATCTTCCAGGCGACGCTGCTGGGGGACTTCTACGTCAACAACTTCGGCCAGACAGAGGACGCCTTCGCGCTGGCCCAGCAGCACCCGGACCTGCTCACCTACAACCACGCCTACGACCCTCGCAACGAGGAGGCCGGCCTGGAGCAGCTGCGCCGTGACGCCGACCGCATGCAGCTCAAGGGCGTCAAGCTCTACACCGCGGAGTGGCACGGCGACTCGCGCGGCTACAAGCTCGACGACCCGTGGTCGAGGCGCTACCTCGAGGAGTGCATCAAGCTCGGGATCACCAACATCCACGTACACAAGGGCCCCACGATCCGGCCCTTGGACCGCGACGCCTTCGACGTCGCCGACGTCGACAAGGTGGCCACCGACTACCTCGACTTGAAGTTCATCGTCGAGCACGTCGGCCTGCCCCGCCTGGAGGACTTCTGCTGGATCGCCACCCAGGAGTCCAACGTCTTCGGCGGCCTCGCCGTGGCGATCCCGTTCATCCACACCCGGCCGCGGTACTTCGCCCAGATCATCGGCGAGCTCCTGTACTGGCTCGGCGAGGACAAGATCGTGTTCGCCAGCGACTACGCGCTGTGGACCCCGAAGTGGCTCATCGAGCGGTTCGTGGACTTCCAGATCCCCGAGGACATGACCGAGTACGCCCCGATCACGATCGAGCAGAAGAAGAAGATCCTCGGGCTCAACGCGGCCGCGCTCTACGACCTCGACGTGCCGGAGGCGCTGCGCCTGCCGACCTCCGCCGAGGACCCGGACGCCGAGGTGGCGGCCGGCGCGCAGGAGGCCGTGTCGTCATGACCGCCGCCGCCCTGCGGGTCGACGGTGCCCTGGAGTCCGCCGTCCTGGCGGCCCTGGGCACCGTCGTGGACCCCGAGCTGGACGAGCCGGTCACCGACCTCGGCTTCGTCCGCTCGATCGACATCGACGAGGCCGGGGTGAGCGTCCACCTGCGGCTGCCCACGTCGTTCTGCTCGCCCAACTTCGCCTACCTGATGGCCTCCGATGCCGTGGACGCACTGCGCGGCGTCCCCGGCATCGGGCAGGTGCGGGTGCTGCTCGACGACCACCACGACTCCGACAAGATCAATGCCGGGCTCGCGGCCGACGCCGGCTATCGCGGGACCTTCGGGGTCGAGGCCGAGGACAGCCTCGAGGAGCTGCGGCTGACCTTCCGGCGCAAGGCGCACACCGCGGCGATGGAGCGGTGCGTCGAGGAGCGGCTCACCCACACCGGGATGGCGGTCACCGACGTCTACCGGCTGCGCCTGCGCAACCTGCCCGAGGGCGCCCCCAAGGAGGCGCTGCTGCGCCGCCGGGCGGCGATCGGCCTGGCGACCGGCCCCGACGCGCAGGTCTTCGTCGACGACCGGGGCGTGCCGGTGCCGCCCGAGGAGATCCCGATGCGGCTGCGCTTCGCGACCTCGGTGCGGATCTCCATCGAGGGCAACGCCCACTTCTGCCGCGGGCTGCTGGCCACGCGGTACGCCGACGGCCCCGACGGGGGAGCCGACGGGAACGGCCTGGGCACCAGGATCACCAACACGAGGAGCGCGTCATGAAGGCAGTCCAGGTGGTCGGCTACCACACCAAGCTCCAGCTCGCCGACGTCGCGGAGCCCGAGCTGCGCACGCCGTACGACGTGATCGTGCGCATCGGCGGCGCGGGTGTGTGCCGCACCGACCTGCACATCCTGGAGGGGCAGTGGGAGGCCAAGAGCGGCGTCACGCTGCCCTACACGATCGGGCACGAGAACGCCGGCTGGGTGCACGCGGTCGGCGACGCGGTCACCAACGTCGCGGTCGGCGACAAGGTCATCGTGCACCCGCTGATCACCTGCGGGCTGTGCCGCGCGTGCCGCTTCGGCGACGACGTGCACTGCGAGAACAGCCAGTTCCCCGGCATCGACACCGACGGCGGGTACGCCGAGCTGCTGCGCACCAGCGCCCGCAGCGTGGTCCGCATCGACGACTCCCTGGAGCCCGCCGACGTGGCCGCGCTCGCGGATGCCGGCCTCACGGCGTACCACGCGGTCGCGAAGGCGGCGCGCACGCTGCGGCCCGGGGACGTCTGCGTGATGATCGGCGCCGGCGGGCTCGGCCACATCGGCATCCAGGTGCTCAAGGCCATCTCGGCGGCGACCCTGGTGGTCGTCGACCGCAACCAGGCCGCGCTCGACCTGGCGCGCGAGATCGGTGCCGACGTGACCTTCCTGGCCGACGGCAGCCACGTCGACCGGGTGCTGGAGCTGACCGGCGGCAACGGCGCCGAGGCGGTCGTCGACTTCGTCGGCGAGGGCGGGGCGACCGCGGAGGGCGTGGCGATGCTGCGCCGGGCCGGCAGCTACTTCGTCGTGGGCTACGGGGAGAACATCGACGTCGCGACCATCGACGTCATCTCCACCGAGATCAGCTTCATCGGCAACCTCGTCGGCTCCTACAACGACCTGCAGGAGCTCATGGTCCTCGCCGCCCAGGGCGCGGTCACCCTGCACACCACGAAGTACCCGCTCGAGGACTTCCAGCGCGCGCTCGACGACCTCGACAACGGCCTGGTCCGGGGGCGGGCGATCCTCGTCCCCTGACGGCCACCGGCACGACCCGGCACGACCCAGCAGCACCCGGCAGCACCCAGCAGCACTCAGGCACCACCCACAGACCACAGATGCACGTGAAGGGTTGCTCGACATGGCCAAGGAACTGCAGTTCAACGACAACGCACGACGCCTCCTCGAGTCCGGCGTCAACGCGCTGGCCGACGCGGTGAAGGTGACGCTGGGCCCGAAGGGGCGCAACGCCGTGCTGGAGAAGCTCACCGGCCCACCCACCATCACCAACGACGGCGTCACCATCGCCCGCGAGATCCAGCTGCGCGAGCCGTTCGCCAACATGGGCGCCCAGCTGGTCAAGGAGGTCGCGATGAAGACCAACGGCGTGGTGGGCGACGGCACCACCACCGCCACGGTCCTCGCCCAGGCGATGGTCCGGGAGGGGATGCGGGCCGTCGAGGCCGGCGCCAACCCGATGCGGGTGCGCCGCGGCATCGAGCGCACCGTGCCGATCCTGGTGGAGACCCTGGCCGGGCTCGCGACGGAGGTCTCCGAGCGTGAGGACCTCGAGCGGATCGGCACCCTGGCCGCCAGCGACGACGAGGCGATCGGCGCGGTCGTCGCCGAGGCGGTCCACCGGGTGGGGCGCACCGGCGTGGTCACCACCGAGGAGTCCGACACCCTCGGGCTGTCGGTGGAGGTGGTCGACGGCATCGAGTTCGACCACGGGTTCATCTCGGGCTACATGGTCACCGACCCCGCGCGGATGGAGACCGTCTATGACAACCCGGTGATCCTGCTGACCAACAAGAAGATCAGCAAGGTGCAGGACATCATGCCGACCCTCGAGGCGGCCAAGCGTGCGGACCGCCCGCTGGTGGTCCTCGCCGAGGACGTCGACGGCCCGGCCCTGCAGCTGCTGGTCGGCGGCAACATGCACCACACGATGCAGTCGGTCGTGGTCCGCGCCCCCGGGTTCGGGCACCGGCGCATCGCCGAGCTGGAGGATCTCGCGATCGCGCTCGGCGGGCGCGTCATCGCCACCGACACCGCCCTGGACCTCAGCGAGGTCTCCGTGGAGCACCTCGGGTCGTGCGACCGGATCTCGATCACCGAGCACGCCACCACGATCGTGGGTGGGCACGGCGAGAAGGCGATGCTGGACGCCCGGATCTCCCAGCTCGAGGGACAGCTGCTGCGCGCGCGCATCGACGCCGACCAGGACGCCCTCCAGCTGCGCCTGGCCCGGCTTGCCGGCACGGTCGCGGTGGTCAAGGTCGGTGGCGCCACCAGCGTCGAGCTCAAGGAGCGGATGCTGCGGGTCGAGGACGCGCTGGCGGCCACCCGCGCCGCCCTCGAGGAGGGTGTCGTCCCCGGCGGCGGGGCCGCCCTGGTCCACGCCCAGGACGCGGTGTCGCGGGTCGAGCTGACCGGCGACGAGGCGGTCGGGCGCGAGATCGTGCGCCGTGCGCTCGCCGAGCCGCTGCGCTGGATCGCGATCAACGCCGGCTACGACGGCGAGGAGGTGATCGAGGTGGTCGCGCGGATGCCGTTCGGGCACGGCTTCAACGCGCTCAGCGGTGAGTACGGCGACCTGGTCGCCGACGGCGTCATCGACCCGCTCAAGGTGACCCGGGCGGCGCTGGAGAGCGCGGCCTCGATCGCCGCGCTGCTCATCACCACCGAGACGGCGGTCGTCGAGGAGGTGCTGGGCAATCCCGGCGCGATCATGGCGCCCGGGTTCGGCGACCTGGCCGAGGGCATGGTGCGGCCCTCGAACATCTACTAGGCGAGCCGGCCGTGGACCCCGCTACCTGGCTGGTCGTGGAGGGCCTCCTGATCGGGGGCCTCGTGGCGCTGCGAAGCGTCTGCGTCCACCTCGTCGACCTGGGCTCGGTGCCCCGGTGCGTCCACGGCCGGATCCAGCTGACCGGCCGGCTGGCGCCGTGGTTCGCGGCGGCCGCCGCGGCCATGGTCCTCACCGGGCTGGCCCTGATGACGACCACGTGACCCTCCTCCTCGCCGAGTCGGCGCCGACTCGGCGAGGAGGCTTCTCAAATTGCGACAGAGCGGCAGATGAGGGCTCTCTAATGTCGGTCCATGACGACGACAGGGACCACTTCCGGGGCTCCCGCGACCACGACCGGGACACTGCGGGCGGGGTGCGGGGAGTGCCGCGGCATCGAGCTGACCGAGACCGTCGAGGACTACCTCAAGGCGGTCTTCACCCTCACCGCGCGCGGTGAGAGCGCCAGCACCTCGGGCATCGCGGCCCGGCTCGCGGTCGCGCCGCCCACGGTGAGCGCGATGCTTCACCGGCTCTGCGACGGCGGGCTGGTGGAGCGCGCCGGGTGGGGCCGGGTGGTGCTGACCGGGCACGGGGAGGTCCACGCGCACGCCGTCGTACGACGCCACCGGCTGCTGGAGACCTTCCTGCACCAGGTGCTCGGTGTGCCCTGGGATGAGCTGCACGCCGATGCCGAGGTCCTCGAGCACCACCTCAGCGGCCGGCTCGAGGCGCTGATCGACGCGGCGCTGGGCTTCCCGGACCGAGACCCCCACGGCGATCCGATCCCGCGGGCGTCGAGCACCCACCAGGAGCACGGCGAGACCCCGCTGGCCGACAGCGCGCCGGGTGAGGACTTCCTGGTCCAGCGGGTCTACGACGCCGACAGCGCGGCGCTGCGCCACCTCGCCGACCTCGGGATCGGCCCCGGGGTCCGGCTCCGGGTGGGGGAGCGCCCGTCCCCGGCCGGGCCGATGCGGGTGCAGGTGGGCGAGCACGAGCGGGTGCTCAGCTGTGCGGTGGTCAACCTGATCCACGGCCGGGTCGAGGGACCGGAGGCCCACGCATGACGCTCGACGAGGTGCCGCGTGCGGCCCGTGCCGTCGTCACCCGCATCGACGCCCGAGGACCGGAGCGGCGCCGGCTGATGGACCTCGGCGTGCTGCCCGGCGCGGTCCTGGTGGCCGAGGGCACCAGCCCGCTCGGTGACCCGACGGCCTACCTGGTGCGGGGCACCGTGATCGCGCTGCGTCGCGCCCAGGCCCGTCGCATCCACGTCCAGAGCCCGCGCGAGCGATGAGCGCCGACCTGCCGATGCCGTCGTCGGGGGCCCGGCCGACGCCGGGACACGACTGCGGCTCCTGCGTGGCGCACCCCGGCGCGGCCGTGTCCCGGATCGGGGCGCCCCCCGGCGACTGCGACGCGGTGGTCGCCCTCGCCGGCAACCCCAACACCGGCAAGAGCACGGTGTTCAACGCCCTGACCGGGCTGCGCCAGCACGTCGGGAACTGGCCGGGCACCACCGTCGCCCGGGCCGAGGGCGCCTGCGCCGTGGCCGGGCGGACCTACCGCGTCGTCGACCTGCCGGGCTGCTACTCGCTGCTGTCGATCAGCCGCGACGAGGACGTGGCCCGCGACTTCCTGGTCTTCGGCGACCCCGACGTGGTCGTGGTCGTGGTCGACGCCACCCGCCTGGCGCGCAACCTCAACCTGGTGCTCCAGGTCCTCCAGGTGACCGGCCGGGTGGTGGTCGCGCTCAACCTCATGGACGAGGCCCGCCGCCACGGTCTGGGGATCGACGTCCGACACCTCACGCGCGAGCTCGGGGTGCCCGTCGTACCCATGGCCGCGCGTCGTGGGGAGGGCGTCGCCGCGCTGCTGGAGGAGGTGGCCGCCGTCGCCTCAGGGGTACGCCGGGTGCCGCGGCCCCGGCCGAGTGCCGGGCTGCCGCCCGGCACGGCACGGGCCGTGCGGGAGCTGGCCGCGCTGCTGACCGCGGAGTATCCCGGGCTCCCCAACGCGCCGTGGGTGGCGCTGCGCCTGCTCGAGGGCGACCGCGGCACGGAGGCGGCGCTGCGCGACGGGACGCTGGCCGGACTGGTCCGCGCGCAGGCGGCGCGGAGCGCGTGATGAGGACCGCGGCGATCCTCGACGCCGCGGCCCGGCTGCGCCGTGAGCTGCCTGAGGACTTCGGCGACGACGTGGTCGCCGGGATCTACGCCGACGCCGACCGGATCACCCGCCGCTCGGTGACCGGGCGCGCGGGAGAGGACGTCGGCGCCCGCCCGCTGCTCGACCAGCGCCTCGACCGGGTGCTGACCCACCGGGTGTGGGGCTTCGTCGCGATGGGGCTGCTGTTCTATGCGGTCTTCTGGTTCACGATCGCCGGGGCCGCGGTGCCCTCCGACCTGCTCTACTCGTTGCTCGTCGACAGCGGCCACGGCTGGCTGCGCGACGGCTTCGTCGCGGCGGGCGCGCCGTGGTGGCTCACCGGCGTGCTCGTCGACGGCGCCTACCTGGGTACGGCGTGGGTGGTCGCGGTGATGCTGCCGCCGATGGCGATCTTCTTCCCGCTGTTCACGCTGCTGGAGGACTTCGGCTACCTGCCGCGGGTCGCCTTCAACCTCGACCGGGTCTTCGCCCGCGCCGGGGCGCACGGCAAGCAGTCGCTCACGATGATGATGGGCTTCGGCTGCAACGCGGCGGGGGTGACGGCCACCCGCATCATCGACAGCCCGCGCGAGCGGCTGATCGCCATCGTGACCAACAACTTCAGCGTGTGCAACGGGCGCTGGCCGACGCTGATCTTGATGGGCACGATCTTCGTCGGCGCCGCGGCTCCGCCGGCGCTCGCGGGGCTGCTGGCCGCGGGGAGCGTCGTCGTGGTGGCGCTGCTGGGAATCCTCTCCACGCTCGTCGTCTCCTGGACGCTCTCGCGCACGGTGCTGCGCGGCGAGGTCTCGGTGTACTCCATGGAGCTTCCGCCGTACCGCCCCCCGCGGCTGTGGCGCACCGTCTGGACGAGCCTGGTCGACCGCACCTTCAAGGTGCTGCGCCGGGCGCTGGTGATGGCCGCTCCCGCCGGGGTGGTGATCTGGCTGCTCGGCAACGTGACGGTGGGCGGGGCGAGCCTGGCCGCGCACCTCGTCGACGCTCTCGGCCCGGTCGGGTGGGTGCTCGGGCTCAACGGGGTGATCCTGGTGGCCTACCTGGTGGCGGTGCCGGCCAACGAGATCGTGATCCCGACGGTCCTGATGCTGACCTTGACCCTCGACCCGGCGCTGGCGGCGGGCGCCGCGCCCGGGGTGATGCTCGACCTGCCGGATGCCCAGGCCGGGACGGTGCTGGTGGAGGTGGGCGGCTGGACGCTGCTCACGGCCGTCAACCTCATGCTGTTCAGCCTGCTGCACAACCCCTGCAGCACCACGGTGCTGACGATCTGGCGCGAGACCGGCTCGCTGCGCTGGACAGCGGTCGCCACGCTCCTCCCGCTGCTCCTGGCCTGCGGGGTCACCGCGACCACCGCGGCGCTCTGGCGGGCGGTGGGCTGAACCGGTTGAGGTGTGGCTCACACGCGGGCATGGTGGGGCCATGAGCAACCACGTCACCGAGCTGATCGCCTTCACCATCGACACCTCCGACGCGGGGCGGCTCGCGCAGTTCTACGCCGACCTCACCGGTGGCGAGGTCACGGGCGTCTATCCCGAGTACGGCTACGCGCAGGCGTCCGTGCTCGGCTCCACGCTGAACTTCCAGACGGTGGAGGGCTACACCCGCCCGCAGTGGCCCGGCCAGGACCAGCCCCAGCAGTACCACCTCGACCTGCGGGTCACCGACCTCGAGGGGGCCAGCGACCATGCCCGGTCCCTGGGCGCGAGCGTGGCCGAGGAGCAGCCGGAGGGGGCCACCTGGCGGGTCATGCTCGACCCGGACGGGCACCCGTTCTGCCTGTGCCCGTGACCCAGGTGTCGACGCGGCGACGGTGAGACGCGGCGCGAGGAGCCCGGTCTGGTCCGGCAGGCTGGCGCCATGACGATCTCTCACAACTCCTACTTCGACGACGGCGTGCAGAGCCTGGGCTTCGACGCGGCCTCCGGCCCGGTCAGCTTCGGCGTGATGGCGCCGGGTGAGTACCACTTCGGCACCGACGCCCCCGAGCGGATGAGCGTGCTCGAGGGCGAGCTGCTCGTGCGCATCGACGGCAGCGCCGACTGGCTGATGTACGGCTCCGGCACGTCCTTCGACGTCCCCGGCGCGAGCGGCTTCGACGTGCGCGTGGTGGCGCCGGCGGCGTACCGCTGCGACTACCTGGGCTGAGCCCCCGGCCTCACCGGGGCCCGACGACCTCGCGCCGGTCGTCGGGCAGGCGCCGGGTGAGGCCGGCGCGGTCGAGGTGGTCCAGCAGCGGCAGCGCCACCCGACGGCTGGTGCCGAGGTGCTGGCGGGCCTCGCTGGTGGTGAACGGCTGGGGGAGCGCCGCCAGCAGCCGCGCGGCCTCCCGGTCGGCGCCGGGCAGCAGCACGATCCCCGGCGCGGCCCGCAGCAGCAGCCCGGCCTTCGCCGCCGCCGCCTCGCGGCGCGGGTCGAGCCCGAGCTCGCGCAGCCGGTCTGCGCTCGGTGCGGCGTACGGCGCGGCGGCGAGGTCGCGCCGGATCGCGGCCACGGCGCGCTCGACCTCCGGGGGCAGCGCGGGCGCCGCGGCCGCGGAGACCACCCGGCCGCCGCGCACCTGCAGGGGCGGGGCGAGGACCGCGGCCACGACCTCCGGCGACGGCGCCCCGAGACGCTCGGCCAGCGCCGTGAGCGGTACGCCGGGGTCCAGCGGGCGGGCCCGGTCGTGCTCGGCGACCAGTGCGGCGACCCGCCGCGCCAGGGCACCCGCGGCCCGGTTGCCGACCAGCCAGTGACCGGCCGCGAGGATCCCCGGCGGCAGCGGATCGGTGGGCGGCACCCCGAGGCGGGTGAGCACCCGGACGTCGGCGATCCCGCGCCGCTCGACCTCCGCGCGCAGGTCGGGCTCCCCGTCCCAGCCGGTGCCGGCCCAGGACGTCGTCAGCGCCTGCGCGCGCCGGGCGGCGGCGCCGCGGCGGCGCAGCGCCGGGGGAGCGGGGTCGAGCACCCGCAGGCCCCAGATGCGGCGGCTGCCGGGGTCACGCAGCAGCGCGCGGTCCCCGACGCGCAGCGGCAGCGGCCGGTCCAGGGTGAGCCGCACCAGGTCGTCGGCGAGCGGGCGCACCCGCGCGGTCAGCGACGCCGCGCCGACGTGCAGCTGGGGCCGGGCGGGCAGGGCATCGATGTCGCCGGTGACCCGGACGTCGACGGTGTCGGTCGGCTGCCAGCGCCCCGGAGTGACGAGCACGCTGCCGCGGTCGACCTCGTCAAGGCCGTCGCCGACCAGGTTGAGCGCGACCCGGGCGACGCCGTGCGCCGACTCGACCGGTGCACCGAGCGCCTGTACGCCGCGCACCCGGGCGCGCACCCCGTCGACCTCGACCTCGTCGCCCGGGGCCACGGTGCCGCCGGGCAGGGTCCCGGTGACGACGGTGCCGGCGCCGCGGACGGTGAAGCGGCGGTCCACCCACAGCCGCACGTCGGCGCCCGGGTCGGGGGCGGGCAGGTCGGCGACCATCCGGGTCAGCTGGGCGCGCAGCTCCTCGAGGCCGGCGCCGGTGCGCGCGGAGACCGCGACGACCGGCGCGCCGCGCAGCGAGGTACGGGCCAGCTCCGCCGTCACCCGCTCGGTCGCCGGGCCGGGATCGGCGAGGTCGCTGCGGGTCACCGCCGCGACGCCGTGGCGCACCCCGAGCGCGTCCAGCGCGGCGAGGTGCTCGGCGGCCTGTGGCATCCACGGGTCGTCGGCGGCCACGACCAGCAGCACCGCCGGCACTGGCCCGATCCCGGCGAGCATCGTGGGGACGAACCGCTCGTGCCCGGGCACGTCGACGAACGCGACCTCGCCGACCTCGGGCAGCGTGGTCCACACATAGCCGAGCTCGATCGACAGCCCGCGCCGACGCTCCTCCTCGAGGCGGTCCGAGTGCATCCCGGTCAGCGCGTCGACCAGCGTGGTCTTGCCGTGGTCGACGTGCCCGGCGGTGGCCACGACGTGCATGCTCAGGCCTCCTCGCCCGGTTGCGCGAGGTGCGATCCGGCGGCGTACGCCGCACGTCGTACGGCGTCGAGCAGGGCGTCCTCGTCGCACGGGTCGACCGCCACCAGGTCGAGCAGCAGCCGCCCGGACTCCACGCGCCCCACGACCGGCAGCGCGGGGTCCAGGCGCAGCGGGACCTCGAGCGCGACCGGCAGCGAGAGCGCCGCACTGGGGAGCGTGACGCCCGGGGCGCCGCCGCCGCCGACGGCGGCCTCGCTGGGGACCGCGGCAGCCTCGAGGTGCGGGAGGTCGGCCAAGGCAACGGCGAGGGCAGCCGCCCGCTCGCGCAGCACCGCAGCGCTCGTGCCGAGCGCGCGGGCCACCGGCGGCGTCGGCCCGGCGAGCGTGGCCTCGAGCGCGGCCAGGGTGAGCTTGTCGACGCGCAGCGCGCGGGCGAACGGGTGCCGGCGCAGCTGCTCGACCAGCTCCGCGCGCCCGAGCATCAGCCCGCACTGCGGGCCGCCGAGCAACTTGTCGCCGGAGGCGGTGACCAGGTCGGCGCCCTCACGCAGCACGGCGGCGGCGCTCGGCTCGTCGGGCAGGCGGGGATGCGGCTCGAGCAGCCCGGAGCCGATGTCGACCACGACCGGCGAGCCCAGCGTGGCCAGCTCGCGCACCGAGACGCTGGAGGTGAAGCCGGAGACCACGAAGTTGGAGGGGTGCACCTTGAGCACGAACGCGGTCCGGTCGCTCAGGGCGGCGGCGTAGTCGGCGAGCCGCACCCGGTTGGTCGTGCCGACCTCGCGCAGCTGTGCGCCGACCGACTCCAGCAGCTCGGGGATCCGGAAGCCGTCGCCGATCTCCACCAGCTCGCCACGGGCGATGACCACCTCGCGGCCGGTGGCGAGCGCGCAGGTGACCAGGGCGAGCGCGGCGGCGCCGTTGTTGACCACGTGCACGCCGCCGGCGTCGGGCACCGCGGCGGCCAGCGCCGCCATCGCGGAGCGTCCCCGGCGTCCCCGGCGCCCGGTGGTCAGGTCCAGCTCGACGTCGGTGGCTCCGGCGGCCACGCCGATCGCCTCGACCGCGGCGGGGGACAGGGGCGCGCGGCCCAGGTTGGTGTGCACGACGACCCCGGTGGCGTTGACGACCCGGCGCAGCGCGCTCGCCGAGGCGGGCAGCGCGGCGTACGCGGCGTCGGCGACGTCCTCGGGAGCGACCTCGCCGGCCCGGCAGCGCCGCAGCGTCTCCACGACTGTCTGCTTCACCAGTGCGGGGCCCAGGCGCTCCGCGGCCTCGCGCAGCCGGGGGTCGGCCAGCACGCGGTCGGTGCGCGGTGTCGCGCGGCGGGGGTCCTGCATCCACGTCCTCCGCTCTGTGCGACTCCTCGACGTTGGCGGAGGCGGACGGGAATCGAACCCGCCTGACCGAGGTGCTCGGCCACAACGGTTTTGAGGACCGCGCCCGTCACCAGACGAGAAACGCCTCCCCGCAACGTCGCTGGTCACCCTAGGACATCGACCCCCATAAGCCGATCCTGGCCTCGGTCGAGGGTGGCCGGGCTCGGTGGCGGCTCGTAGGGTCGAGGCATGACCGCGACTCCCACCGTGCGCCTCACCCAGTACGCCGCCGGCGGCGGCTGCGCCTGCAAGGTGCCGCCCGGCGAGCTCGAGCGGGTGCTCGCCGGGTTGCCCGGCGGCCGCGGCACGGTGCACACCGGCGAGATCGGCGAGCTGCTGGTCGGTCTGGAGCACGGCGACGACGCCGCCGCGGTGCGGATCGCGGGCGGCCGGGCGGTCATCGCCACCGCCGACTTCTTCACCCCGGTCGTCGACGACGCCTACGACTGGGGCCGGATCGCGGCGGCCAACGCGCTCTCCGACGTCTACGCGATGGGCGGCGAGCCGCTGCTGGCGGTCAACCTGCTGGCCTGGCCGCGCGAGCGGATCCCCTTCGAGCTCGCGGCGGAGGTGCTGCGCGGCGGCGCCGAGGTGGCGCTGGAGGCCGGCTGCCACCTCGCCGGCGGGCACAGCATCGACGACCCGGAGCCCAAGTACGGCCTGGCGGTCACCGGGATGGGCGATCCGGACCGGCTGCTGCGCAACGACGCCGCCCGCCCCGGCACGCCGCTGACCCTCACCAAGCCGCTCGGTCTCGGGGTGCTCAACAACCGTCACAAGGCCACCGGGGAGCGCTTCGAGCATGCGATCGCGGCGATGACCCAGCTCAACCGCGACGCCTCCCGGGCGGCGCTCGCCGCCGGGTGCGCGGCCGCCACCGACGTGACCGGCTTCGGTCTGCTCGGACACCTCTACAAGATGGCCCGTGCCAGCGGCGTCACCGCGGTGGTGGACAGTGCCGCGGTGCCCTACCTCGAGGCGACCCGCGAGTCCTACGCCGCCGGCCACGTGCCCGGCGGCAGCCTGCGCAACCTCGACTGGGTGCGCCCCCACCTCGACGCACGCGTCAGCGACGACGAGCTGGTGCTGCTCGCCGACGCGCAGACGTCCGGCGGACTGCTGATTGCCGGCGAGCTTCCGGGGTACCCGGTGGTCGGCGAGATCGTCGCGGCAGGCGAGCACCCACTCCTCGTCCGCTAGATTCCCCGCAAGCCCGAAGCAGCGCACGCGTCCTAGGAGGGTCCATGGCGAAGTCGTTCCTCTCCTGGCCCGTCGTGCGCCAGGTGGTCGGCAACGACCGGCTCGGCCGCGGGGTCGCGGCACGCTCCGCGGCGACCGAGGAGATCGAGGCCCGCACCGAGACCGCCGACCGGGTCGCGCGCAGCGTGTGTCCCTACTGCGCGGTCGGCTGTGGGCAGAAGGTCTTCGTCAAGGACGAGCAGGTCGTGCAGATCGAGGGCGACCCCGACAGCCCCGTCTCGCGCGGGCGGCTGTGCCCGAAGGGCTCGGCCAGCAAGAACCTCGTGACCAGCCCGCTGCGCCAGACCGCGGTGAAGTACCGCGCGCCGTACGCCACCGAGTGGACCGAGCTCGACCTCGACACGGCGATGGACATGATCGCCGACCGCGTGGTCAAGGCACGCAACGACACCTGGCAGGACCTCGACGAGGAGGGCCGCACGGTGCGGCGGACCCTCGGCATCGCCAGCCTCGGAGGAGCGACCCTCGACAACGAGGAGAACTACCTCATCAAGAAGCTCTTCACGGCGATGGGCGCGATCCAGATCGAGAACCAGGCGCGTATTTGACACTCCGCCACGGTCCCCGGTCTGGGGACCTCGTTCGGGCGGGGCGGCGCCACCGGGTTCCTTCAGGACCTGGCCAACGCTGACTGCATCGTCATCCAGGGTTCCAACATGGCCGAGGCCCACCCGGTGGGCTTCCAGTGGGTCATGGAGGCCAAGGCCCGGGGTGCGAAGGTCTTCCACGTCGACCCCCGCTTCACCCGCACCAGTGCGCTGGCGGACAAGCACGTCCCGATCCGGGTCGGCTCCGACATCGCGTTCCTGGGCGGCATCGTCAACCACGTCCTCAGCAACGACCTGGACTTCCGCGAGTACGTCGTGGCCTACACCAACGCCGCCACGATCGTCAGCGACAAGTACCTCGACACCGAGGACCTCGACGGGCTGTTCTCCGGCTTCGACCCCGAGCGCCGCACCTACGACCCCGAGTCGTGGCAGTACGAGTCCGAGGACTCCGAGGGCGACCTCGACGAGGCCCAGTCCGACAGCTCGGCGGACCAGGAGCACCAGCGCGAGACCGCGGCGGGCATGCAGCACGAGGCCCACGGCATGCAGGTCGGTGCCCACCCGCGGCGCGACGAGACGCTGCAGCACCCTCGCTGCGTCTTCCAGATCCTCAAGCGTCACTACGCCCGCTACACCCCCGAGATGGTCGCGCGCACCTGCGGCGTCAGCGAGGAGGACTTCCTCGAGGTCGCCCAGGCCTGGGTCGAGAACTCCCGACGCGACCGCACCACCGCGCTGGTCTACAGCGTCGGGTGGACCCAGCACAGCGTGGGCGTGCAGTACATCCGCACCGGCGCGATCCTGCAGCTGCTGCTGGGCAACATGGGCCGCCCCGGTGGCGGCATCATGGCGCTGCGCGGTCACGCCAGCATCCAGGGCTCCACCGACATCCCGACCCTGTTCAACCTGCTGCCCGGCTACCTGCCGATGCCGAGCGCCAGCGTGCACGACACGTTGACGGACTGGATCGACGCGGTGCGCTCGCCCGGCGCCAAGGGCTTCTGGGGCAACGCGCAGGCCTACGGCATCAACCTGCTCAAGGCCTACTGGGGCGAGAAGGCCACGCCCGAGAACGACTTCTGCTTCGACTACATGCCGCGGCTCACCGGCGACCACGGCACCTACCGCACGGTCATGGACATGATCGACGGCAAGGTCAAGGGCTACTTCCTGCTGGGCCAGAACCCCGCGGTGGGCTCCGCCCACGGCCGCGCCCAACGCCTCGGCATGGCCAACCTCGACTGGGTGGTCGTGCGTGACCTCTTCGAGATCGAGAGCGCGACGTTCTGGAAGGACTCCCCGGAGGTCGAGACCGGCGAGATCGTGCCCGAGCAGTGCCGCACCGAGGTGTTCTTGATGCCCGCCGCCTCCCACGTGGAGAAGGAGGGCACCTTCACCCAGACTCAGCGGATGCTGCAGTGGCGCGAGAAGGCCGTCGAGGCGCCGGGTGACTGCCGCTCCGAGCTCTGGTTCTTCTACCACCTCGGCCGGATGCTGCGGGAGCGCTACGCCGACTCCACCCTCGACCGCGACCGGCCGCTGCTCGACCTCGCCTGGGACTACCCCGTCCACGGCGAGCGCGACGAGCCGGACGCCGAGGCGGTGCTGCGCGAGATCAACGGCTACGAGGTCGCGACCGGTCGTCCGCTGGCGTCGTTCAACGAGATGAAGGACGACGGCTCGACGCTCGGCGGCTGCTGGATCTACACCGGCGTGTTCAAGGACGGCGTCAACCAGGCCGCGCGCCGCAAGCCCGGCTCGGAGCAGAGCGAGGTGGCCCCGGAGTGGGGCTGGGCGTGGCCGGCGAACCGGCGCATGCTCTACAACCGCGCGTCTGCGGACCCCGAGGGCCGGCCCTGGAGCGAGCGGAAGGCCTACATCTGGTGGGACCCCGAGGCGGGGGAGGCCGGTCAGTGGGTGGGCCGTGACGTGCCCGACTTCGAGCTGACCAAGTCGCCGGACTACGTCCCGCCGGAGGGCTCCGACGGGGTCGAAGGGATCGCCGGCAACGACCCGTTCATCATGCAGGGCGACGGGAAGGGTGCGCTCTACGTCCCGCAGGGGCTCGTGGACGGACCCATGCCGACCCACTACGAGCCGGTCGAGTCGCCGTTCCGCAACCCGATGTACGGCCAGCAGGCCAACCCGGTGCGCAAGGAGTACGACCGCCCCGACAACCCGATGAACCCCGCGCCTCCGCAGCTGCACGGGGAGACCTATCCCTTCGTCTTCACCACCAGCCGGCTGACCGAGCACCACACGGCCGGCGGCATGAGCCGCTACGTCGCCCGGCTGGCCGAGCTGCAGCCGGAGATGTTCATCGAGGTCTCCCCGGCGCTCGCCGCCGAGCGCGACCTGGAGAACGGCGGGTGGGCCACGATCATCACCGCGCGCTCCGCGATCGAGGCGCGGGTGCTCGTCACCGAGCGGCTGGTGCCGCTGCGCGTCGACGGCCGCGAGGTGCACCAGGTCTGGCTGCCCTACCACTGGGGCCAGGGCGGCATCGTCACCGGCGACTCCGCCAACGACCTGTTCGGGATCAGCCTGGACCCCAACGTGCTCATCCAGGAGTCCAAGGTGGGCACCTGTGACGTGATCGCCGGGAGGCGACCGACGGGTCCGGGCCTGCGCCGGCTGGTGATGGAGCACCAGCGACGCGCCGGCGTGGACCTCGACCCGACCAACCCGATCGTGACCACCGGCCCGGCCTCCGAGGTGGACCGGCACCGCGACCGGGTCGAGCGGTGGGGCCCGGACGGGGCGAACGACTCGACCGGTGACGACAGCAGCGACGGGAAGACGCCATGACGAGCCTGTTCAACGAGTTCGACCTGTGGGGCCCGCTCGACCCTGCGGCCGACGCCGGCTACGGGGAGGACAAGCCGAAGCGCAAGGGGTTCTTCACCGACACCAGCATCTGCATCGGCTGCAAGGCCTGCGAGGTGGCCTGCAAGGAGTGGAACGACGTCCCCGCGGACCACTTCGACATGACCGCGACCTCCTATGACAACTCCCACTCCCTGAACTCCAACCAGTGGCGCCACGTCGCCTTCATCGAGCAGCCGCGCAGGCCCGCGGTCGACCTCGGGATGCCGACGACCCGCCCCGACGACGACGTCCTGGGCGGGCTGCTGGCCGAGGGGGAGACGGGCGACGGGGCGCCGTCCGACGGCGTACCGGACTTCCGCTGGCTGATGTCCTCCGACGTGTGCAAGCACTGCACGCACGCCGCCTGCCTCGACGTGTGCCCCACCGGCTCGCTGTTCCGCTCGGAGTTCGGCACCGTGGTGGTGCAGGACGACATCTGCAACGGCTGCGGCTACTGCGTGCCCGCCTGCCCGTACGGCGTGATCGAGCGTCGCCGCGGACCGGAGGGCTCCAAGAACGTCGGGATCGCCCAGAAGTGCACGCTGTGCTACGACCGGCTCGGCGCCGGTCAGCAGCCGGCCTGCTCCCAGGCGTGCCCCACGCAGTCGATCCAGTTCGGCGACGTCGAGGAGCTGCGCGAGCGCGCCGATCGCCGCGTCGCCCGCCTCCACGAGGCCGGAGTCATGGACGCCCGCCTCTACGGCAACGACCCGCACGACGGCGTCGGCGGCACCGGCGCCTTCTTCCTGCTGCTCGACGAGCCCGAGGTCTACGGGTTCCCGCCGGACCCGGTGGTCACCACCCGCGACCTGCCACGGATGTTCCGCCGCGCCGGTGCCGCAGCCGTCACGCTGCTGGCCGGCGCCGCCGTCGCGTTCGTGGGGAGGCGGGGATGAGCGACACGCTCTCGCAGACCGAGGGACGCCCCCGTCGCGGATCGGGTCGTGGTGGGGGAGGACGACGTCGTCGCGGTGGCGAGCGCTCGATGGTGCCGGAGGCGGAGTTTACCTCCTACTACGGGCGCCCGATCGTCAAGGCCTCCCCCTGGGAGGCCGACATCCCCGCCTACCTCTTCGCAGGCGGTCTGGCCGCCGGCTCCTCGCTGCTCGCGGCCGGTGCCGACCTGACCGGGCGCCCGGGGCTGCGGCGGGTCGGACGGCTTGGCGCTCTCGGTGCGCTGTCGTTCTCGATGGCCGCGCTGGTCCACGACCTGGGGCGGCCCTCCCGCTTCGTGAACATGCTGCGGGTGGCCAAGCTGACCTCGCCGATGTCGGTGGGCACCTGGATCCTGTCGGCCTACGGGCCGTTCGCCGGGGCGGCGGCCGCCGCCGAGCTCGTCGCGTTGCTGCCGCCCGACGCGCGGCGCGGACCGCTGCGGCTGCTGGAGCTGGCCGGGCGTCCGGCCGGGCTGGTCGCCGCCGTGTTCGCCCCGCCGGTCGCCTCCTACACCGCGGTGCTGCTCTCCGACACCGCGACCCCGTCGTGGCACGAGGCCTACCGCGAGCTGCCGTTCGTCTTCGTCGGCTCCGCCGCCGCCGCGGCCTCCGGGCTCGCTCTGGTCGGGGCGCCGACGTCGGAGACCGGGCCGGCGCGACGTCTCGCGGTCGGCGGTGCGCTGATGGAGCTGGCCATGGAACGTCGCATGGAGCAGTCGATGGGCGTGACCGCGGAACCGCTGCACGCCGGTCGTGCGGGCCGGCTGATGCGGGCCGCGCGGGGGCTCACCCTCGTCGGCGCGGCCGGTGCCGCGCTGTCGGGGCGCAGCCGCGTGCTCTCCGCGCTCTCGGGCGCGGCGCTGATGGCCGGGTCGGCCTGCATCCGCTTCGGGGTCTTCGAGGCAGGTCAGGCCTCGGCGCGCGACCCCAAGTACACAGTCGTGGCGCAGCGTCAGCGGATGGAGCGCGAGGGCCCGGCGCGCCACCGCCCCGAGGACCCGGACGCCTGAGCGGGCCGAGCGGGCCTCAGACGGTGAGCGCGGAGCGGTGCGCGAGCTGGGGCGCGGCCTGGTGGAGCTGGCCACGGCGCCAGAGCACGAAGATCACCAGCGCGGCCACCACGGCGCCGAGGGTGTCCAGCGTGAGGTCGCCGAGGGTGTCGGTGTAGGCCGAGCGCCGCTCGGTGGACTTGCTCAGGAACGCGACGTACTCCGCGAGCTCCCACACGATGCCGGCGGTGGCACCGAAGGCGACGGCCCGCTCCAGGGTGCGCCCGAGCGAGGTGGTGTGCGGGAGGGTCAGCAGGATCACCGCGGCGGTCAGCAGCCCGGTGTTCATGAAGTGCATCCAGTCGTCGAACCACACGATCGAGTCGTAGAGGTCCATCCGGTTGCCGAGGGTGTCGGTGAAGCAGGTGAAGGTGATCAGCAGGTCCGCCGCCCACGGGAACGACGCCCGCTCGCGCCACCAGACGTACCAGATGAACGGCACCGCGAAGGCGGCCAGCGGGTAGCCGATCGCGCGGGCGTGGGCGCCCTTGTCCTCCATGTTGCCGAGGTCGGGGGAGGTGACGGCCAAGAACATCAGCAGCAGCAGCGCTCCCTTGGCGAGGACGTCGAGGGTGCGGACCACCTCGGGAACCGGGTGGCGTACCGCCGTCAGATCACTCACCCGCGCACGATATCGCCGGGGGGCGCCCACAGAAGCATCGTGTCAGTTCGTGACGACGGGGGCCGCGCGCAGATAGGTCTCGTCGATGACCTGCTCGACGAGGAACGTCGCGAGGTCGGTACGGGTCATCGACCAGCGCACGGCGTCCAGACCCAGATAGCCCGAGCGGATCGTGCCCCGGGAGGGACCGTCGCTGGTGCGCACGACGCGCGCCAGCGTCCACTCCACCTCCGCGGAGCTCACCAGCTCGGTCATCGCGGCCAGGTCGGCCTGCGCGGTCCGAGAGCGCAGCCGGGCCAGCCGCGGCAGCACCAGCGCCCGGGCCGTCGGCTCGTCGCGCCACCAGCGCACGGCGACGCTGCCCAGCCCGACGTAGCGCCGGACGCCGCAGGCGCGCATCGCCTCGAGGACCCGTCCGGTCACCTCGGTCAGCGACGGGGCCTCCGGGTCGTCCGGCGGCGTCAGCACGCTGATCACCACGTCCGCGCCCGCCAGGGCAGCGCGCAGCGTCTCCTCGTCGTACGACGTGAGGGGGCGCGGCTGGTGGGCCTCGGCGCGCAGCCGGTCCACCACGAGCCGGCCGAGGGCGCTCTCGGCCCCCAGTACCGCGACCTGCTGTGTGCGCATCGGACCTCCCGGGTGAAGGGTGTCAGCCGGTCGTGAGCATGACGACGAGCACCCAGATCGCGAACGCGGCGGCGAGCACCGCGGCGGCGCCGCACCAGGTCAAGAAGACCACCGGGAACCAGGCCGGGGAGGTCGCGCGGATCTCGGCCCAGGCGCTGCGGGTGTGCAGCAGAGCGAGGTCGAGCAGGGCGAGCAGCACGCCGCGGGTGGTCTGCAGGATCGCGAGCAGCCGGTCGGAACGAGCGGACTCGGCGGAGGTGCTGGGCTGCTGGGGGGCGAGCTGGGTGCCGGCGCGGCCGGGCACGGTCTCATTGACCGGGATGGTCGTCATGTGGTGTGTCGTACTCCTTCGTCTCCTCAGATCATGACGAAGTCCGGGGCCGATCTGGTGCCCGGCGAGCGTGTGAGACCGGTCTCACTCGCGGCCGTCGGGAGGTGCTCCGGGGCGGTGGTGCTCCCTGTCGGCGTCGGCCTCGGGGAGGCGGACGCCGGCGGCGTCGGGGTGCTCGACGATGCTGCGCGCGACCTCGAGCAGGCGGGCCGCCTCGGGCATGCCCAGGGAGTACAGGACCTCGTTGCCGTGGCGCCGGGAGACCACCAGGGCGTGACGGCGCAGCACGGCCAGCTGCTGGGAGAGGTTGCTCGGGCCGATGTCGATCTGCTCGAGCAGCTCGTGGACCGCGTGGTCGCGCTGGGAGAGCAGCTCGAGGATGCGGATACGCGCCGGATGGCCGAGAGTCTTGAAGAACTCGGCCTTGCGCCGGTGAAGAGGTGCGTCCATCTGGCACCCTCCTCGGATCGGGATGCGTACCCCCCCGCCCATTGCGGGCCCGGAGGTGCAATCATGTCGACTTGAAAGATTGTTCAAGTGTGGCGGCAAGCCGCACGATACACACAGAACTCGGCAGGGCCGGCGGGCGGAAGGGTTCCGCTGGTACTCCGGAGAGGACAGCTCACATGGCTGATGTGCAGTCGGTGCTCGATGCTGCAGGCCTGACCAACCCGCGCGTGCGGGAGTATGTGGAGTACTGGGCCGAGCTCACGGGCGCAGCGCGGGTCGAGGTCGTCAGCTCCGCCGACGACGCCCGCCTGGTCCAGGAGGCCCTGGACGCCGGGGAGCTGCTGCCCGCCGGTGAGGGTCGTTACTACTCCCGCAGCTACCACAAGGACACCGCCCGCTCCGAGGAGCGGACGATCGTCGCCACGAGCAACCCCGCGGACAAGGGCGTCTACAACAACTGGCGCCCCTCCTCGGAGATGAAGCCGATGCTCGAGGAGCGCATGCGTGGCGCCTCCGCGGGCAAGACGATGTACGTCATCCCCTACCTGATGGCGCCTCCCGGCAACACGCTCAGCCCCTGGGCCACCGGCGTCGAGCTGACCGACACCCGCACCGTCGTGCTGCACATGATGCGCATGGCCCGCGTCGGCGTCGAGCACATCAACGACCTCGAGGACCCCAACAGCTTCGTGCGCGCGGTCCACGTGGCCGGCGACCTGGAGAACCTGGGCCAGGGCACGCCCGACGACCAGCGCTACTTCGTGACCGTCGCCGACGAGCGCACGATCCTGCACTTCGGCTCGTCGTACGGCGGCAACGCGCTGCTCGGCAAGATCGCGCACGGCCTGCGCCAGGCGGCGTACGACGGCTGGGCGTCGAAGAAGTTCCTCGCCGAGCAGTACATGCTCATCGGGATCCACGACAAGGAGACCGGCAAGGACTACCACATCTGTGGTGGCTTCCCGAGCGCCTCCGGCAAGACCAACCTCGCCATGATGCTGGCCCCGGACGCCCTCGGCGACCGCTACCACGTGTCGTTCTACGGCGACGACATCGCCTGGCTGTGGGTCGACGAGACCACCGGCAAGCTCTACGGCATGAACCCCGAGTTCGGCGTCTTCGGCGTGGCCAAGGACACCAACGAGGGCACCAACCCGACTGCTCTGCAGTCGCTCGGCGAGGGCACCGGCGTGATCTTCACCAACGTCGCCTACAACGAGAAGACGCAGGAGGTCTGGTGGGAGGGTCGCACCAAGAACCCGCCCGCCGACGTCGACGGCTGGCTGGACTGGAAGGGTGACCGGATCGCTGACCGCGAGCCCGGCGACCAGAGCCCCTGGGCGCACCCGAACAGCCGCTTCACCACCACCTTGGACAACGTCCCGAACATCGCGGCGGACTACAACGCCGCCGCCGGTGTGCCGATCGACGCGATCATCTTCGGTGGCCGCACCCGCGACCGCGAGCCGCTGATCCGTGCGATCACCGACCTCGCCGAGGGTGTGTACGACGGCCTGACTCTGGGTGCCGAGGCGACCTTCGCCGCCGAGGGCGTCGAGGGCCAGCTGCGCTACGACCCCATGTCGAACCGCCCGTTCATGGCGTACGGCGAGGGCGACTACGCCCAGCACTACCTCAACGTGGTCGGCGCGGCCAAGGAGCTGCCGCTCTTCGCCCACGTCAACTGGTTCCAGCGCGACCCGGAGGACGGCCACTTCCTGTGGCCCGGATACCGGGACAACCTGCGCCCGCTGCTGTGGCTGCTGCAGCTCAAGAACGGCGAGGTGCAGGGTCGCCAGACCCCCGTCGGCATCATCCCGACCAAGGAGGAGCTCGAGCTCTCCGGCGTCGAGATCTCCGAGAAGGACCTGGAGACCATCCTCACGATCGACAACGCCCGCTGGCGCCAGGAGATCGGCTTCCGCGAGGAGCACCTCAAGCAGTTCGAGAACCTGCCCGAGGAGATCTGGGTGGCCCACCGTCGCGTGGCCGCCGCGCTCGAGGCCGAGGCCGACGAGTCCTGATCTGACTGATCTGATCTGATCCGACGACGCCCCCGGGAACCCTTCGTGGTCCCGGGGGCGTCGTCGTGTTCGGACTCGCGGGCGGGTCAGGGGCGGGGTACGGCGGCGAGGGCCGAGCTGCCGAGCCAGCGGGGCAGGTCGCGGCGCGCGGGGTCGGTGCCGTCCAGGGAGGTGACCGGGTCGGCCAGCAGGTCGTCCCAGCCGCGGTCGCCGCGCCAGACCTCGGTCAGCCCGCGCAGCGTCGTACGCAACCAGACGGCGACCTCGTGGCCCGGGTCGGCGTCGCACACGTCGACGTCGCTGCCGTTGACGCACATCCACCACCGCGCCTGACGCGGCTCGACATCGGTGAAGTCGAAGGCCACCACCGTCCGCTCGCGCGGCCAGGCGCTGACCGGCACGGTGCGCCGCATGTCCCACATCAGCAGGTGCGGGTCGAGGTCGCTGACGCCGAGCTCGCCGATCCAGCGCAGGCCCCAGCGACCGAGCGCCTCGACGACCTCGGACAGCTCCAGCCCGCTGGTGGTGAGCCGGTAGCCGACCGCGCCGAGCTCCTCGCGCCGTTCCACGACCCCGGCACGCTCGAGGGTGCGCAGCCGCTTGGCCAGCAGCGCCGGCGACATCCGGGGGACCCCGCGCCGGATCTCGTTGAAGCGGCTGCTCCCCGACAGCAGCTCGCGCACGATCAGCAGCGTCCACCGCTCGTCGAGGACCTCCATCGCCTTGGCCACCGGGCAGAACTGGCCGTACGTCGACATCGGGTCTCCTCACCTCGAGGCTCCAGTACACGCCCGCGGGCGCAGGCGCGCCAGTGGTGCGGCGCTACAGATCCGGAACCACCCGCGCTACACAAGCGGCACTATCGGCGCGCGGGGGTCCGGGCGCAGCGTGGGAGGCGTCAGTTCCCCCGAGAGAGAGGCAGCGTCATGACCACCGAGGCGAGTACCGCAGACCAGGCCGTGAAGGCGAAGCACCGGGCGATGTGGGCCAGCGGGGACTACCCCCGGCTGGTCAGTGACCTGATCACCGGCCTCGGCCCGGCCCTCGTGCAGGCTGCCGGCCTCGCCCCGGGCGACCGCGTGCTCGACGTCGCCGCCGGCACCGGCAACGCCGCGCTCCCGGCCGCCCGCGCGGGCGCCGAGGTGACCGCCAGCGACCTGACCCCCGAGCTGCTCGAGGCGGGCCGCCGGGTCGCCGAGGCCGAGGGGCTCGCGCTGGCCTGGGAGGCCGGCGACGCCGAGCACCTGCCCTACGACGACGGCACCTTCGACGCGGTCGTGTCCTGCGTCGGGGTGATGTTCGCGCCCCACCACCAGGAGGCGGCCGACGAGCTGGTGCGCGTCTGTCGTCGCGACGGCACGATCGCGCTGCTGTCGTGGACGCCGCAGGGCTTCATCGGCCAGGCGTTCGCCGCCATGCGGCCCTTCGCCCCGCCTCCGCCGCCCGGAGCCCAGGCCCCGCCGCTGTGGGGCGACGAGGCCCACCTCACCGACCTGCTGGGCGCCGAGGTCACCGACCTGCGCTCGACGCGGCAGAGCCTCGAGGTCGGAGGGTTCTCGACGGGGGAGGAGTGGCGCGACTACTTCAAGGCGGTCTACGGACCGACCATCGCCACCTACCGCAACGTCGCCGACGACGAGGAGCGCACCGCCGAGCTCGACGCCGAGCTCGCCGAGCTGCCGCGCCGCTTCGGAGTCGCCGAGGGCCCGATGCGCTGGGAGTACCTGCTCACCACCGCCCGCAAGGCCTGAGGCCGGGTCAGCGCGCGGCCGCCGCTGTGTCCATGGGATCGACCGGGTCCACCGGGTCCACCGGGTCCACCGGGTCGCCGGTCAGCAGGCAGGCGACCGGGTGGTCGGTGCCGTCGCGGCGTACGAGCGCGGGGGTCTCGGTGCGGCAGCGGTCCTCGGCCCGCCAGCACCGGGGCGCGAAGGCGCACCCGGTCGGCCGGTCGATCGGGCTCGGCGGCTCACCCTGCAGGCGGATCCGGGCGGCGCTGTCGCGCTGGGCGGGGTCGGAGACGGGGATCGCCGAGACCAGCGCCTGGGTGTAGGGGTGCTGCGGGCTGCCGAGGACCTCCTCGACCGTGCCCTCCTCGACGATCCGGCCGAGGTACATGACCCCGATCCGGTCGGCGAGGTTGGCCACCACGCCGAGGTCGTGGGAGATGAACAGGTAGGCCAGCCCCCGGCGACGCTGCAGGTCGCGCAGCACGTTGACGACCTGCGCCTGCACGGAGGCGTCCAGTGCGGCCACCGGCTCGTCGAGCACCAGCAGGTCCGGGCCCAGGGCCAACGACCGGGCGATGACCACCCGCTGGCGCTGGCCGCCGGAGAGCTCGTGCGGCCGGCGGTCCAGCAGCTCCGCGCCGAGCCCGACCTCCTCGAGCAGCCCGGCGACCAGTGCACGGTCGTGCGGGCGCCGCTGCACGCGCAGCGGCTCGGAGACCAGCGCCTGCACGGTGTACGCCGGGTCCAGGGAGGAGTAGGGGTCCTGGAACACCAGCTGGAAGCCCGGGCGCAGCGGGCGCAGGGCACGCCGCGAGAGGTGGGTGACGTCGGTGCCGAGCACCTCGACCACGCCGCCGGTGGGCTCGTGCAGCCGGGTCACGCAGCGGGCGACCGAGGACTTGCCGCAGCCGGACTCCCCGACCAGGGCGTAGGTCTCGCCGCGGCCGATCTCCAAGGACACCTCCTCCACCGCGTGCAGCGTCGTACGCCGCCTGCCGACGGTGACCGGGAAGGTCTTGCGCAGCCGCTGGACGCGCAGCACCGGGTCGCTCAACGCAGGGTTGCTCAACGCAGGGCTCCTTCGGGGGCCGGGAGGTGGCAGGCGCCGTGGTGCTCGGGGCCCCGGAGCTCCAGCAGCGGCACCTGGGTGCGGCACACGTCGAGGGCCAGCGGGCAGCGCGGGTGGAACGCGCACCCGCCCGGTCGCCCGGCGGGCAGCGGCGGCTGCCCGGCGATGGCCGGCAGCGCGGCGCCGCGCGCGGCGAGGTGCGGGCGGCTGGCGAGCAGCCCGCGCGTGTAGGGGTGCTGGGGGTCGTCGAACAGCTGCTGCACCGGGCCGGTCTCGACCACGCGGCCGGCGTACATCACCGCGACCCGGTCGGCGATCTCGGCGACCAGGCCGAGGTCGTGGGTGATCAGCACGACGGCGGTGCCGAGGTCGTCGCGGGCGGCCCGGAGCAGGTCGAGCACCTGAGCCTGGATGGTGACGTCGAGGGCGGTGGTGGGCTCGTCGGCGATCACCAGGCGCGGCCTGTTGGCCAGCGCGACCGCGATCATCGCGCGCTGCTTCATGCCGCCGGAGAACTCGTGGGGATACTGCCGCGCCCGCCGCTCCGGGTCGGGTACGCCGACGGCCGCGAGCGCCTCGACGGCGCGGGCGCGGGCCTCGCGCCGCGACAGCCGCCGGTCGTGCAGCCGCAGGGTCTCCACGATGTGGTCCCCGACGCGCATCAGCGGGTCCAGGGCCTGGGCGGGGTCCTGGAAGACCATCCCGACCTCGCGGCCGCGGACCTCGCGCAACCGGGCCTCGGAGGCGTCGAGCAGGTCCTCGCCGGCCCAGCCGACCCGGCCGGCGCCCACCCGCACGCCGCCGGGCAGCAGCCCGAGCACCGAGCGCATGGTCAGGCTCTTGCCGGAGCCGGACTCGCCCACGAGGCCGAGCACCTCGCCGGGCCGGACCGCGAGGTCGACCTCGTCGACGATGCGGACCGCTGCGTTCGCCGGGCCGGTCTCCAGGCGCAGCCCGGAGATCTCGAGCAGGGGAGCGGGGGTGCTCATCGGGACTCCGTCCTGACGTCGAGCGCGTCGCGCAGGCCGTCGCCGAGCAGGTTGGTGAGCACGACCGTGAGGGTGAGCGCGGCGCCGGGGAAGACGACCAGCCACCACGAGGTCTCCAGGTAGGCCCGGCCGTCGTTGAGCATGCTGCCCCACGACGCGGTCGGCGGACGGACGCCGAGGCCGAGGAAGCTGAGCGCGCCCTCGATGACGACCAGGGTGCCGACGGTCAGCGTCCAGACCACGAGGTTGGGCGCCAGCACCGTGCGCAGCACGTGGCGGCGCAGGATCCAGGTGTCGCTGGCACCCATGCCGATCGCGGCGTGCACGTAGTCCTCGCCGCGCAGCGAGGCGGTGGCCGCCCGGGTGATCGCGGTCGGGGTCACCCAGGCCGCGACGGCGAGCAGCACGACCAGCACGGTCAGGTCCGAGCCGACGACGGCGACGGTGGCGATGGCCAGCACCAGGAACGGGAAGGCGAGCCACACGTTGCCGGCCTCGGTGACGACCCGGTCCACCCACCCGCCGCGGTAGCCGGCGAGCAGCCCGAGCAGGATGCCGAGCACGCTCGCGGCGGTGGCGGCGACGAAGCCGACCAGCAGCGAGACCCGGCCGCCGTGCAGCGTGCGCGCCACGATGTCGCGCCCGAGGTGGTCGGTGCCGAGCAGGTGGTCGTTCGACCCGCCGGCCATCCAGGCCGGCGGGACCAGGCGCTGGGAGAGGGTCTGGGTGTTGGGGTCGTGCTCGGTGAGCAGGCCCGGGAAGGTCACCAGGACCAGCACCACGAGCAGGCCGCCGAGTCCGACGGCCACCGCCGGGCGGCGCAGCAGGCGGCTCATGCCTCCCTCCTCATGCGCGGGTCGAGGCGGTGCAGCACCAGGTCGCCGGCGGCGCTGACGAGCACCACGAGCACCGCGATCACGAAGACCGTCGCCTGCACGACCGGGTAGTCGCGGCGGAAGATCGAGTCCACGAGCTGGCGCCCGACGCCGTCGTAGGCGAAGAGCGACTCCACGATCACCGCCCCGGAGATCAGGTGCGCGACCTCGATGGTGACGAACGCGGTCAGCGGCACCAGGGCGTTGCGCAGCGCGTGGTGCCACAGCACCCGGCGCCGGGTGGCGCCACGGGCCAGGGCGGCGCCGGTGAACTCCTGGCCGAGCGCCTGGAGCACCCCCGACCGCGTCAGCCGCACGATCCGGGCGATGGTGAACGCGGCCAGCGTGGCCACCGGCAGCACCACGTGCGCCGGGGTGCCGGAGCCGTACGTCGGCAGCCAGCCGAGCTGGAGACCGAGCACGAGCAGCAGCAGGATGCCGAGCAGGAAGCTCGGGACCGCCTGGAACAGGGCGGCCAGCAGCGACAGCAGCCGGCCCGTCGTACGCCGGTGGCGCGCCGCGGCGAGCACGCCGAGCGGTACGCCGACCAGCGTGGAGACCACGATCGTGATCGCGGCCAGCAGCAGGGTCGCGGGCATCCGCTCCAGCACCAGGGCGAGCGCGGGCTGGTCGGTGAGCAGGGACCTGCCGAAGTCGAGGCGGGCGGTGTCGGCGAGGAACTGGGCGTACTGGGTCAGCAGCGGCTGGTCCAGCCCGAGCGAGACCCGCACCTGCTTGACCTGCTCGTCGGTGGCGCCCGCCCCGGCGACCACCGCCGCGGGGTCGCCGGAGAGGCGCAGCAGGAAGAACAAGATGGTGAGGATGCCGAGGGTGACCACCAGCAGGCGCAGCACCCAGAGCGCGATCGTGCGCAGCACCCCACCGGTGGCGGCGGGGGCCCGGACCTCCGCCGCCTCCGGCGTGGCGAGGTCGCTCATGCGGAGCGGACGACCTTCTGCAGGTTGATCAGGGACTCCCCGTCGAGGTTCAGCTCGACGTCGCGGCTGTGCACGTAGGCCAGCTTGGGCCAGCCGAGGAACAGCACGCCCGCCTCCTCGTTGAGCAGCTGGGCCATCTCCTGGATGGTCGCGGCGCGCTTGTCGTCGTCGAGCTCGACGGTCGCCTGCTGGTAGAGCTCCGCGTAGCGCGGGTTCTCGAAGTGCAGCTGGGTGCCGGGCTGCTGGGGCCCGAAGCGGGTGACGCTCAGGATGTCCTGGAGGTCGAAGTAGTCGGTCTGCCAGTACACGAGGGGGAACTCGCTCTTGCTGAGCAGGGTGCCGAGGAAAGCCGACAGGTCCTGCAGCTCCACCCGGCTCTTGACCCCGATCGCCTCGAGGTAGCCGACCACGATCTCGGCCTGGGCCTTGAAGAACGCGGTGGTGACGATCGGCAGCTCCAGGTCCTTCACCCCGGCCTCGGCCAGCAGCTCCTTGGCGCCGTCGGGGTCGTAGGGGAACCCCTCGAGGCTGTCGTCGTAGCCGAGGTAGCCGGGCTGCAGCAGCTGGCCGGTGCTGACCTCGCCGTACCCGCCGAGACCGACCTCGACGAACTCCTCGTGGTTGATCGCCATGTTGATCGCCCGGCGCACCCGCGGGTCGGCCAGGGCCGGCTCGGCGTCGGGGATCAGCGAGCAGATCGCGCAGGAGCCGGCGCTGGGGGTCTCGAGGTCGAGGGTGCCCTGCAGCTGGGCGACCTGGTCGGGCGCGAGGCCGAAGGCGGTGTCGACCTCGCCGGCGCGGACCGCGATCGCCAGCGAGCTGGGGTCGCTGATCGCCACGAGGGTCGCGGTGGCGATGCTCTCGGAGGGCTGCCAGGCGTCGTCGTACCGCTCGAGCTCGACCTCCTGGTCGGGCTTGTAGCCGACCACGCGGAACGGGCCGGTGCCGGAGATGGTCTCCACCGTGACCTCCTTGCCGATCGTGGCGGGGTCGACGATGTCGATCATCGTGAGCCGGTTGAGCAGGATCGGGTCGGGTGCGGAGGTGATCACCCGCACCGTGCGCGCGTCGATGACCTCGACCTTGCTGATCGGACCGAGGCGGCCGACGAGCAGCGAGTACGCCGGGTCGCCGGACAGGATCCGCTCGACGTTGGCCTTGACGGCCTTCGCGTCGAAGGTGCCGCCGTTGTGGAAGGTGACGCCCTCGCGCAGGGTCAGCTCGAGGGTGGTGTCGTCGACCCGCGTCCAGTCGGTGGCCAGCGAGGCGACGATCTCGCCCTCGCCATCGAAGTCGACCAGGGAGTCGAAGACGTTGATGGCGTAGGTGCGCCCGACGTTGGAGGTCGCGGCGTGCGGGTCGATCGCGCTGGTGATCGCGGTCGAGCCGAGGGTGATCGCGGCGGCGGGCAGCGCGCTGCCGCCGCCGCCGGTGCCCGCTCCGCCCTCGTCGGTGCTGCAGCTGGCCAGCGTCCAGGCGGCCACGGCGCCAAGACCGAGGCCCATCAGGCCGCGACGGGTCAGGGCAGGAGTGATGTCAGGCATGGGGGTCCCCTCATCCGGCGACGACGCGTTCCACTCCGTGGAAACCCGTCCGTAGGTGTATATGATCGTAGGACATACGTCACGTTCGAGTCGGGGAAACCTGATCTGCGAGACATGGAAGGGCGCTGCTCGTCGTGGTGCTGGACCCCACCGAGGAGGCTGGGCGCATGAGCCCCCTGACCAGCCTGCCGACCGTCCCGCTGCTCACCAGATGGGGCCGCGAGCTCGACCGCGACCACCCGCTGCCCGAGCACCCGCGCCCGCAGCTGGTGCGTCCGCGCTGGCACAACCTCAACGGCCGCTGGTCCCACGCGATCGTGCCGACCCCGCTGGAGGGGCCGGTGCCCGACGCCTGGGACGGCGAGATCGTGGTGCCGTTCTCCCCGGAGGCGCCGCTGTCCGGTGCCGCCCGAGGCCCCGGCGCCGACGAGGCGCTCTGGTACGACCGCACCGTCACCCTGCCGGCCGCGGTGCGCCCGGGGTCGGGGGAGCGGGTGCTGCTCCACCTCGGCGCGGTCGACCAGGAGTGCCGGGTGCTCGCCGGGCCGCCCGGCGCCGAACCGGTCGAGGTCGGCGCGCACGTCGGTGGCTACCTGCCGTTCAGCTGCGACGTCACCGACGCCCTCGCGGCCGACGGGTCGGTGCGGCTGCTGGTGGCGGTGCGGGACCGCACGGAGGCGGTGCCGCTGACCCGGGGCAAGCAGCGCACCGAGCGCGGCGGGATCTGGTACACCCCGCACTCCGGCATCTGGCAGACCGTCTGGGCGGAGACCGTGCCGGCCACCCATGTCACCCGCCTCGACCTGGTGCCGCACCTGGTGGCCGCCGACCCGGCCGCCTCCGCGGTCGAGGTCACCGTGCACGCGGCCGGCCCCGAGTTCGATGCCCCGGCCGAGGTGGAGCTGCTCGCCGAGGGCGCGGTCGTGGCCCGGGGTGTCGCGCGCCCCGGCGTACCGCTGCGGCTGGGGGTGCCCGACGCACGCCACTGGTCGCCAGAGGACCCGTTCCTCTACGACGTGCGGGTGCGGCTCGGCTCGGGTGATCTCGCCGACGAGGTGACCTCCTACGTCGGGATGCGCTCGGTCGGCGTGGGGCCCGGCCCCGACGGGCGCCCGCGGCTGCTGCTCAACGGTGCGCCGTACTTCCATGCCGGGGTGCTCGACCAGGGCTACTGGCCCGACGGGCTGTGCACGCCGCCGTCGGACGCGGCCATGGTCCATGACATCACCGAGATGAAGCGGCTCGGGTTCACGATGCTGCGCAAGCACATCAAGGTCGAGCCGATGCGCTGGTACGCCCACTGCGACCGGATCGGGATGCTGGTGTGGCAGGACGCGGTCAACGGCGGCGGCGCCTACCGCGGCAAGGTGGTCACCGCTCCCGCGGTCGCGCCGTTCGTGCACTACCGCGACACCGGGGCCCGCGCCCACGCCCGGTTTGCCCGTGAGGACGCCGCCGGCCGGGCCGGGTTCGAGGCGGAGCTGCGCGCGATGGTCGAGCACCTGCGCAGCGTGCCCTCGATCGTGGCCTGGGTGCCGTTCAACGAGGGCTGGGGACAGTTCGACGCGGTCCGGATCGCCGCCGAGGTGCGGCTGCTCGACCCGACCCGCATCATCGACCACGCCAGCGGCTGGCACGACCAGGGCGCCGGCGACCTGCGCAGCCTGCACGTCTACTTCCGCCACTTCCGGACCCCGCGCTCGGTGCGCCTGCGCCGCGAGGAGCGGGTGCTGGCGCTGACCGAGTACGGCGGCTACGCGCTGCCCGTGCCCGGCCACGTGTGGGGCGAGGGCAGCTTCGGCTACCGGAAGATGCGCACCGCCTCAGACCTGCTCGCGGCCTTCGAGCGGCTCCACGACGACCAGCTCGTGCCCGCGGTGCGCCAGGGCCTGGCCGCGATCGTCTACACCCAGGTCAGCGACGTGGAGGACGAGCTCAACGGGCTGCTCACCTACGACCGCGAGGTGACCAAGCTGCCGGCCGAGCGGGTGCGTGCCGTGCTGGACCGGCTGCGGGCTGCTGCGGAGGCGCACTAGGGGATGGCGGTGCGGCCCACTGTCTCGGGCTCGTGCTTCAGCAGCCGGGAGGTGTAGGCAGTGCATCCGGCGAAGATGAGTCCAGCGATCCCGAAGGGCGCGGCAAGTCCGGCGGCGGAGGCGATCGGGCCCGCGATCGCAGCCCCGATGACGAGTCCCATGAGTCCGGAGAGCTTGAACAGGCTGTTCTGCCGTCCACGCAGGTCGTCGGGGACCAGCCGTTGACGTAGTGAGACCACGCAGATGTTCCACACCGTCGCGTGGAAGATGTACGCCGCCAGCAGCAGGCCGGCGACGTAGGGGCTCGTGGTGACGGAGAGCCCGAGCATCGTGATGGCCCCGAGGGCGAGTGCGCCGGGAACCAGGATCCGGTATCCGACGGCCCGCCTCATCCTCGCTGTGGAGATGGAGGCAAGGAGCCCGCCGAGCGAGGACACGGCGAGGATCACTCCGTATCCCGTGGGACCGACGTCCAGGGTGTCCGTCGCGTAGAGCACGATGATCGAGAAGGTCATCATGTAGGCGACGCTCGCGAGGCCTCCCGTGATCGCCAGGCCGAGGAGCAGCTGCTGGCCCCGGATCCACCTGGCCCCCGCCGCCGCGTCCCGCCACATTGTCGGGCGCTTGCCCGGGACTTCGTCAGTCCTTGCGGGGCGTGGTTGTCGCGGGATCGCCAGGAACACGAGTCCGGCTGCCGCGTACAACGCACCTGTCGCGGCGAGCGGTGCGGCGACGGCGATGGCGAACAGGAAGCCGCCCAACGGAGGACCGACGAACTCGTCGGCGACCAGCTGTGCGGTGGTGATCCGGCCGTTGGCGCGGTCCAGGTCGTCAGGCTCGACCAGGGCAGGCAAGACCGAGAGGGCAGCGTTGTCGGCGGCGATCTCCATCACGCCGACGAGGGCAAACGCGAGGTAGAGGAGCAGCAGCGACTCGATTCCGGCGGTGAAGGCCAACGACAGCGCAACGAGGATCAGCCCTCTCAGCACGTTCGGCAGCCAGATGAGCAACCGTCGATCCACGCGATCGACGACGACCCCCACAGGCACGACCAGGAGCATCCGAACTGCGGAGTACACCAGCGCCAGTCCGGCGATCACTGTCGGGTTGGTGGTGATCGACGTGGCGACCAGGGGGATGGCTACGAAGGCAACGCCGTCGGCCATGTTGCCCGCTGCGTTCCCCGTCCACAGCCACCGAAAGTCGCGCCCGAGTGACGGCATGGGCCAGACCCTCTCACGGGAGTGAGGCAGGTCCCGGGTGCCGACCGGCGCTCGCCCTTCGCCAAGGACTCCCGCCGTGGCGCCGTGGCGTGTTCACTCGAGGGGGACACCTGCCGTCGCAGCTCGTCCGACGCCGCAGCGGAGCCGGACGACCACCTGGAGGATCCGATGCAGATCCAGATCATTGTCCGCGGCCAGATCTTTACCGCCACCTTGCAGGACAGCTCCGCGGCCACCGACCTCGTCGCGCAGCTGCCGGTCACGCTCGAGATGACCGACCACCAGGGGGTCGAGAAGACCGGCCCCCTGCCTGCGCCGCTGTCGCTGGAGGGCCAACCCGAGGGCGCCGACCCGGACATCGGGGACCTGGGCTACTACGCCCCGGGCAACGACCTCGTCCTCTATTACGGTGACCAGTCCTACTACCCGGGCATCGTCGTGCTCGGCCGGCTCGACGGCGACGCCGCCGAGCGGATCGCCAGCATGGGCGGTGCGATCACCGCGACCATCGAGACGCGGTGACCACGAGGGAGCTGCGGTCGCTCATTCCCTCGCTGACCCGGAGCACCGCGCCGCAGGTCGAGCGCGAACGCCGACGCGCGCAGTCCGGACATCGAGTCGCCAGCGCAGAGGGATACGCCCGGGGAGGACCCGAGCCAGCGCAGGGATACGGCCCCGCCGGCGGGGTGCGGGCGGGGTCGGGACGCGAGACCTACTCGTCGGGCGGGTGCGCGGTGAGGAGATGGGTGGTGCCGTGGTCCTTCACGAGGTGGAGCCCGTGTGGGGACCGCCAGAGGTACGTCGCGGTGTCGGTCTTGTCGTAGGACCAGCCCGTATGGGTCTTGGCCCGGTGATGTCGACGACAGAGCGGGGCGAGGTTGCAGGAGCAGGTCGGGCCGCCGCTCGGTCCCGCGCCATGGGCGATGACGTGGTCGGTGTCGCAGCGCCGGGCGGGGCGCTCACACCAGGGGAAAGCGCAGACCGGTTGGGCGAGACGGGTCTGCTCGGCGAGCTTGTCAGGGACGGCGTAGGCATCGGTGTGGTGGTGGGCCTCGAGGTCGATGACCGGCTTCACGACCACCTGAGTCTCAGCGCCGCACCACTGTCGGACCTGTTCGGTCGACACGATGGACCGGGTCTCCTCGACGTGCGCGATGCCTGCCTCGTCGCGGGAGACCGCGGCCTGCGACAGGTGCACGTGGATGACGACCTGGCGGGGCTTCACCACCGAAGCGGTGCCCCCACCCGCCTCCACCCGCAGGTCGAAGGCGAGCTGGCGTCGGGCGAGCTCACCAGCGGCCATGGAGCGGCGCACATCGAGGGACTCCGTCGATCCGAGCGCGGCGAGATCTTCCGCGCCCTGGCGGATCGCGGTGTCCAGATCCATCGCGTCGGCCAGGTCGAGGACCCCCTCCACGTGGACGGTGCCGTCGTGGATGGCCTTGTCGGTGTGGACGTCGAACCGGCGTCCCTCAGCTGCGGCGAGACGTTCCTTCTCCGCACCTTCGGGGTCGAAGGCGACCCGGGCCTGGTCGACGAGCCGCTCGATCCCGGCCCAGCTGATCTTGCCCACGAAGCCGGCCAGCTGGCGGTCCACGAACTCCGCGCCGTCCATCGGCAGCGTGGTAGTCAGCTGCGCGAGTCGCCGGGCCTTCCACAGCGGGACCTTGCCGGCGCGGACCAGCTTCCAGGTCCGCTTGAGCCGGTGCGCCAGCTCCAGCGCATCCCCGACGAGCGAACGGGATGCGTCGGTCGACATGCCGATCGCGGCACCGAACTCCATCGGCGCGAACTCCGCCACCAGCGGCGCACCCTCACCAGCGAGCGGGACGGCCAGCTCGCCGAAGACCAGCCCGGTCGCCGGTGTCGCGTCGGCGACCGACTGTTCGGGGTGCATCGCCGCCCACACCAGAGCGGCCTCCAAGACGTCGATCTCCGCCCGCTGGGCCGCAGCCCGGCGGCGCTGCGCGAATGCCAGCACGGCGGCTGGAGTGTCGCAGTCGGGGAGTTCGGGGGAGGCCACGCCTCATTCTACTCGAACGTGCGTTCGAGAGAAAGGGGTTGGCTGAGACTGGAAGGTAAAGACTTCAGGGACGAGGCAGGGGCGTCGGCCGTGCTCTCGACAAGCTCGCCGACGGGGCAGCGCTCGACGGACGGAATGCCGTTGGTCGAGCAGCGAGCGCCAGCGAGCGGCTATCGAGACTCCGCTCTTGGTTCGCCAGACTCCTCGACCCACGGGGCGGCGGTGATCTCGACGGGCTCGACCGGCGGAGGGGCGTCGTACCCCTGCCGCTGGTCTCGACAAGCTCGACCAACGGGACAGCGCTCGACCGACGGGGTGGCCGTGATCTCGACAAGCTCGACCGACGGGGCAGCGCTCGACGGACGGAATGCCGTTGGTCGAGCAGCGAGCGCCAGCGAGCGGCTATCGAGACTCCGCTCTTGGTTCGCCAGACTCCTCGACCCACGGGGCGGCCGTGCTCTCGACGACCTCGACCGACGGCTGCCGCCCGACCGGCGGCAGCCACCGACCCGCTCAGCCCTGGTGCTGCCCCATCCACGCCTCGACCTCGTCGGCGGCGCGGGGGAGTGCGGCGGAGAGGTTCACCGGACCGTCGGCGCCGACCAGGATGTCGTCCTCGATGCGGATGCCGATGCCGCGCAGCTCCTCGGGGACGAGCAGGTCGTCCTCCTGGAAGTACAGGCCCGGCTCGACGGTGAGGACCATGCCCTCGGCGAGGTCGCCCTTGGGGTAGACGTCGGTGCTGGCGGCGCCGCAGTCGTGCACGTCCATGCCGAGCATGTGGCTGGTGCCGTGCAGCGTCCAGCGGGCGTAGACGCGGCTGTCGGGGGAGAGCGCCTCCTCGGCGCTGACCGGCAGCAGCCCGAGGTCCTCCAGGCCGTGGGCCAGCACCGACATCGCGGCCTGGTGGGTGCCCTGGAACGGCGCGCCGGGCCGGACCGCCTCGATGCCGGCCTCCTGGGCGGCGAGCACCAGCTCGTAGAGGTCGCGCTGGAGCGGGGTGAAGCGGCCGGAGACCGGCAGCGTGCGGGTCACGTCGGCGGTGTAGAGGTTGCGCCCTTCGACGCCCATGTCGAGCAGCAGCAGCTCGCCGGGGACGATCGGGCCGTCGTTGTCGATCCAGTGCAGCGTGGTCGCGTGGCGACCGCCGCCGACGATCGAGTCGTAGCCGATGTCGTTGCCCATGGTGCGCGCGCGGCGGAAGAAGGTGCCCTCGATCCAGCGCTCGCCGTGCTCGAGGACCTGGGGCCACTCGCGCACGCAGTCCTCGAAGCCGAGCGTGGTCGCGTCGCAGGCGGCGCGCAGCTCCTCGATCTCCCAGGCGTCCTTGACCAGGCGCAGCTCGGAGACCACCCGGGCCAGGTCGGCGTCGAGCGCGGCGTCGCCGGCGACCAGCTTGTCCACGCGTGCGTCGATGCCGCGGTGCACCCGGGTCTTCGGGGCGTTGCCGCGGGTCAGGTCGTCGGCCAGCCGGTCGACGTGGCGCACCTCGATGCCGAGGGAGGAGGAGATCTCGTGGACCGAGGGGCGTCGCCCGGCCCACAGCTCGCCGTACTGGCGGTCCCGGAAGAACTCGTCGGTCTCGCGCGAGGAGCGGGGCCGCGCGTAGAGCACCGCCTCCTCGTCGTGCAGGACCAGTACGGCGTCGCTGGTCTGGTTGCCCGACAGGTAGGTGTGCGCGGTGTCGGCGCGGAAGCGGTAGTCGGTGTCGTTGGCGCGCACCTTGTAGGTGCCCGCAGGCAGCACCAGCCGCTCGCCGGGGAACATCGTGGTCAGGCGCGCGCGTCGCGCAGCGGCCCAGGGGGTGATCGGGTGCGGCGGCAGGTCCAGCTCGCGCTCGCCCCAGCCGGTGCGCATGAACGCGGCGTACGCCGCCGGCACGGCCGGGTCGTGGGACTCCGTCGCAGGTGGGGTCGCAGGAGCGGTCTCGGGGGGCGTCTGCTCGGTCACGACTCGACTGTACGCCCGCGACCGGGGGTCTACGGCGGTTGGCCGATAGGCTGCGGCCCGTGCAGGGAGCCCGTCGAGACAGCGTCGCCTTCACGGTCCTCGTGGCCGTGCTGGTCGCCATCGGCGCACTCGCCATGCTGCTGCTCATCGCCTTCTCCGGTGCGCCGGGCACGCTGGCCCTGGCGACGGTCCTGGCCGCGCTGCCGGTCGTCCCGCTGGTGATGTGCTACCTGTGGCTGGACCGCTACGAGCCCGAGCCGCGGGGGCTGCTCGTCGCGGCGCTGCTGTGGGGCGGCTTCGTCGCCACCGCCGCGGCGATCCTGCTCTCCGGGGTCGGGGGACTGGTGGGCGGCCTCAGCGAGGCCGAGAACCTGGCGGTCCTGGCTCCGGTGACCGAGGAGGCCTGCAAGGGCCTGTTCCTGGTGCTGTTGCTGTGGTGGCGCCGCGCCGAGCTCGACGGCATCCTCGACGGCATCGTCTATGCCGGCATGGTCGGCATCGGCTTCGCCTTCACCGAGAACATCCTCTACCTCGCCGCGGCGTACAACGGGACCGACGGCCTCGGCCCCGGCGGCACCGAGGCGCTGACCGCGACGTTCGTCGTGCGGTGCCTGTTCAGCCCCTTCGCCCACCCGCTGTTCACGACCTTCATCGGCATCGGGGTCGGGATCGCCGTGGGCGCCCGCACCCCGGCGCTGCGCGTGGCGGCGCCGCTGGCCGGCTACGTGCTGGCGGTGCTCGCGCACGGGCTGTGGAACGCCTCCACCGTCTTCGGGATCGGTCCGTTCATGCTGGTCTACGTCGTGCTCGGCGTCCCGGCACTGCTCGGTCTCGCCGCGCTGGCGATCTGGGCGCGCAGCTCCGAGCGCCGGATGCTCGCCGCGTCGCTGGGAGACGCCGCGCAGCGCGGGCTGATCCCCGCGACGGACATCGGCTGGGTCGTCGACCTCGGCGCTCGTCGCCGGGCCCGTGCCTACGCTCGTGCGTACGGCGGGCCGCAGGTCGAGCGCGCGATGCGTGACTACCAGCAGGCCGCGATCGAGCTCGGCTTCCTGCACCACCGTTACCTGCGCGGCACACCGCCGCCGGACTTCGCCCAGCGAGGTCAGCACTACGTTGCGAGAATCGGCGCCGTGCGCCCGTTCATCGCCTTTCCCGGACAGGTGGTACCGACCCGATGACCCCCTCCTCGCCCTCTCCCTGGCTCGACGAGAGCTCCACCGAGGGCGTTCGCATGGTGACCGCGCTCGTGCGCCTGCGCGGCGCTCTCCAGGCGGCGGTGCTGCCGCTCGACCTCGCCGGTGTCGAGGGACCCCGTGCGGTCCGCAGCGAGCTCGTCGACCAGCTCGAGGACTACGTCATCCCGCGGATGACCACGCTCGAGGCGCCGATGCTCGTCGTCGTGGGCGGCTCGACCGGAGCGGGCAAGTCGACGCTGGTCAACTCGCTGGTCGGGCGGCGCGTCAGCGAGCCCGGCGTGCTGCGTCCGACCACCCGGTCCGCGGTGCTGGTCCACCACCCCGACGACGCCGAGTGGTTCGGCCAGGACCGGCTGCTGCCCGACCTGCGCCGGGTCGAGGCCCCCACCAAGGACCACGGCGCGCTGCAGCTCGTCGCCGATGCGAGCGTGCCTCCGGGCATCGCGATCATCGATGCGCCCGACGTCGACTCGATCGAGAAGTCCAACCGCGAGCTGGCGACCCAGCTGCTGGCCGCGGCCGACATGTGGCTCTTCGTCACCTCCGCTGCGCGGTACGCCGACCAGGTCCCGTGGGAGCACCTCAAGCAGGCGGCCGCGCGCTCGATCGCGGTGGCCATCGTGCTCGACCGCACGGCGCCCGACGCGGTGCCGACCGTCTCGACCCACCTGGCGCGGATGCTCGCCTCGCGCGGGCTCAAGGACTCCCCGCTGTTCGTCGTCCACGAGCGCGAGGTCGACGAGGACGGGCTGCTGCCGGCCGCCGCCGTCGCCGACATCCGCGGCTGGCTGGACTCCCTGGCACGCGACGTCGACGCCCGGGGCGGCGTGGTGCGCCAGACGATGGAGGGCACCGTCCGCGCGCTCACCCGCCAGCTCCACCCCGTCGCCGACGCGGTCGCCCAGCAGGCGACGGCCGTCGCACAGCTGCGCGAGGCCGCCAGCACGGCGTACGACCAGGCGGCGGGGGAGCTCCTCGCCGCCGCCGGTGACGGCACGCTGCTGCGCGGCGACCTGCTGGCGCGCTGGGAGGAGTTCGTCGGCACCGGAGAGCTGCTGCGCACCCTCGAGGACAAGGTCGGTTGGCTGCGCGAGCGGCTGGTCAGCACGGTGAAGGGCAAGCCTCAGCAGGCCGAGCAGGTCAGCGAGGCCGTCGAGTCCGCGCTGGAGAGCCTCGTGCTCGCCCATGCCGAGCTCGCCGCCGGCCGAGCGGCCCAGGCGTGGTCGGCGCACCCCGCCGGCACGGGCCTGCTTGCCACCGAGGAGGGCGCCGCCCTGACCCGGCCCTCCGCCGAGCTGCGTCGCGCCTGCGAGCGCGCCGTGCGCGACTGGCAGGGCGAGGTCACCGAGCTGGTCCGCGCCGAGGGCGCCGACAAGCGCACCTCGGCGCGGTTCCTGGTCTACGGCGTACCGGGCCTCTCCGTGGCGCTGATGGTGCTCACCCTCGACGACGGCTCGACGCCGTCCGCCGGGCTGGGTCGGCGCCTGCTCGAGGCGGTGTTCGGCGCCCCGACCGTCGCGACGCTCGAGCGGCGCTCCCGCGAGGGGCTGACCCCGCGGCTGCGTGCGCTGCTGGACGCCGAGGGGCTGCGCTGGCAGCAGCACCTCGACTCCCTCGGCGTGACGACCGACGCGGCCGAGCAGCTGCGCCACGCCACGCGCCGCGTCGACGACGTCCGCTTCGGCCCCGCCCCGCGGGCCGGTGAGGTCGGGGACTGACCCGTTGGCGAGCCGGGTGAACCCCTAGGCTTGATCTTGGGACCGCGCGTACGCCGGTCCTTCCACCCCTGGGCTCGCGCCCGTGCAGCAAGACAGAGTTGGAGAAGATGACGTCGTCGTTGGACGAGCCCCAGGACCGGGCTGAGGAGCGGGTCGCGTCGGCACCTTCGATCGGGTCCGGCACCGCCGCCAGGATCGCCGGCCTCGAGGCCGCTGCCACCGCGGCCGAGGGACGGCTCGACCCGACACTGGTCGCCGACGCGCACGCCGTGGTCGCCCACGCCGCCGAGCGCACCCGACTGTCGGCCGACCACACGGTCGTGGCCATCGCGGGCGCGACCGGCTCCGGCAAGTCCTCGACGTTCAACGCGCTGACCGGGCTGGAGCTCTCCGCGGTCGGCGTGCGTCGTCCCACCACGTCCTGGGCCACCGCCTGCGTGTGGGGCAGCGAGGGCGCCTCGGAGCTGCTGTCCTGGCTGGGCATCCCCGAGCGCCACCAGACCACCCGCGACTCGATGCTCGACACGAGGCGCGAGGACCACAGCCTCGACGGCGTCGTCCTGCTCGACCTGCCCGACCACGACTCCACCGAGGTCAGCCACCACCTCGAGGTCGACCGTCTCGTCTCCCACGCCGACCTGCTGGTGTGGGTCCTGGACCCGCAGAAGTACGCCGACGCCGCGATCCACGACCGCTACCTCGAGCCGCTGCGCACCCACGACGAGGTCATGCTCGTGGTGCTCAACCACATCGACGTGGTGCCCGAGGAGCGGCGTGAGTCGCTCGTCGCCGACGTGCGCCGTCTGCTCGACGACGACGGGCTCCAGCGGGTCCCGATCGTGCCGGTCAGCGCGCGCCAGGGCATCGGCATCGACGAGCTGCGCGCGGAGATCCGCCGCCGCGTCGAGGGCAAGCAGGCCACCCGCTCCCGCATCGAGGCCGACGTCGCGGCGATGGCCCAGCGGCTCGAGGCCGTGAGCGGCGACGCCGAGCCCGCCGCCCTCCCGCCGTCGCGGGTCGAGGCCTTCGAGGACGCGCTGGTCGAGGCGGCCGGCGTCCCCACCGTCGTCGACGCCGTCGAACGCTCCACGCGTCTGCGCGCCGCCCGGGCGACCGGCTGGCCGGTCGTGTCCTGGGTGAGCGCCCTGCGCCCCGACCCGCTCACCAAGCTCGGTCTCGACCTGGGCGAGGCCGGTCCCGCGCTTCGCGGCGAGCAGCCCGGGCAGCCGACCACGGCGCCGGTGCAGCGCACCCGCGTCGACACCGAGGTCCGTGCCCTCGTCGACGTCGCGTCCGAGGGCATGTCGCACGCCTGGGCCGGCGCCGTACGCCGTGAGCCGGTCGCCAACATCCCGGTGCTCGCCGATCGTCTCGACACCGCCCTGGCCAGCACTGACCTGGGCGCCGACCGGCTGCCCGGCTGGGTCAGCGCCGTGCGCGTCCTGCAGTGGCTGCTGCTCCTCGCTGCCGTCGGCGGCGGGGTGTGGGCGGTCCTCGCCGCGACGGGAGCGGTCGGCGATGCGCCGGAGCTCCTCAATGTCCCGGTCCCGCTCGTCGTGCTCGTGGTCGGCCTGGTGCTCGGCGTCGTGCTCGCCCTGTCCTGCCGCGGCCTGGTCGCGGGCGCCGCGCGCAAGCGCGCCGCCGAGGCGGAGGAGCGGCTGCGTGGAGCCGTCTCGGGCGTCGCGCGCGAGCTGGTGGTCGGTCCCATCGAGACCGAGCAGCAGGCGTGCACGAAGGTTCACCGCGGGATCCTCGCCGCGCTCGGGCGCGCCTGAGTCGACCGGCTCCGGCGCGCAGGGCGGCGGCGTGCTGCGGCCCCACAGCTCTCCACAGGCACCCCGCGGCGTCGCCGTGTCCCCAGGCCCTGCGGCCGGTCCGCCCGGCCGTCGGTGCCGCGCCCGAGCCTCGGTGGTGGAAGCCATCCACCGAGGCAAGGAGCACCCCATGCACGACACCGTCATCACCCTGCGCGGCCGGTTGGGCGGGGACGTGACCGTCCGCGCCGCGGGCGAGGCCCAGGTCGCCACGTTCCGGGTGGCCTGCACGCCGCGCCGCTACCACCGCCGCACCGACTCCTGGGTCGACGGCGACACCCAGTGGTACTCCGTCAACGCCTGGCGTGCGCTCGGTGACAACTGCGCCCGCTCGCTGCGGCGCGGCGACCCCGTGGTCGTTCACGGGCGCCTCGAGATCCGCACCTGGACCAACCAGGCGGGCGAGGAGGTCACGAGCCTCGAGGTCGAGGCGACGGCGGTGGGCCACGACCTGGGCCGCGGCACCACCCGCTTCGCGCGCACCCCGAGGGCCGCCGACACCGCGGCTCTGGAGCCCGCGGAGCTCGCGGCGGACGACCGCGCCGGTGAGGAGACGCCCGCCCGGGACCGCTCACCGGCGGCCTAGGCGCGAGCCCGGACCGGGCCGGCGCGAAGCCGCCCCGGCCGGGCGTCCGCCCGGCCCGGATCGTGGCCCGAACGGGGCCACCCCGGTCATGCGATCGGCGCCCGGAGCCTCTAGGCTCGGGGACCATGGCCGAATATGTCTTCACCCTGCGCAACGTCCGCAAGGCACACGGCGACAAGGTCGTCCTCGACAACGTCACCCTCTCGTTCCTCCACGGCGCCAAGATCGGTGTCGTCGGCCCCAACGGCGCGGGCAAGTCGTCGCTGCTGAAGATCATGGCCGGCCTCGACCAGCCCAACAACGGCGACGCGATCAAGGACCCCGACGCCAGCGTCGGCATGCTCCAGCAGGAGCCGCCGCTGACCGAGGGCAAGACCGTGCTCGAGAACGTCGAGGAGGCGGTCGGCGAGATCAAGGCGAAGCTCGACCGCTACAACGCGATCTCGGAGGAGATGGCGAACCCCGACGCCGACTTCGACACGCTGCTCGCCGAGATGGGCGACCTGCAGACCGACCTCGACCACGCCAGCGCGTGGGACCTCGACAGCCGCCTGGACCAGGCGATGGACGCGCTGCGCTGCCCGCCGCCGGACACCCTCGTGGACAACCTCTCCGGTGGTGAGCGCCGCCGCGTGGCGCTGTGCAAGCTGCTGCTCCAGCAGCCCGACCTGCTGCTCCTCGACGAGCCCACCAACCACCTCGACGCCGAGTCGGTGCAGTGGCTCGAGGGACACCTGAAGAGCTACCCGGGCGCCGTCCTGGCCATCACCCACGACCGGTACTTCCTCGACAACGTCGCCGAGTGGATCGCCGAGGTCGACCGCGGCTCGATCCACGGCTACGAGGGCAACTACTCCACCTACCTGGAGACCAAGAAGGACCGGCTCAAGATCGAGGGCCAGAAGGACGCCAAGCGCGCCAAGATGCTGGAGAAGGAGCTGGAGTGGGTCCGCTCCAACGCCAAGGCCCGCCAGACCAAGAGCCGCTCGCGCCTGGCCCGCTACGAGGAGCTCGCCGCGGAGGCCGAGAAGGCCCGCAAGATCGACACCGCCGAGATCAACATCCCCGCCGGTCCGCGTCTGGGTGACGTGGTGCTCGAGGGCAGGCACCTCACCAAGGGCTTCGGCGACCGGGTGCTGTGGAACGACGTGTCCTTCACCCTGCCCCGCGCCGGCATCGTCGGCGTGGTCGGCCCCAACGGTGTCGGCAAGACGACGCTGTTCCGGATGATCACCGGCAACGACGAGCCCGACTCCGGTGAGCTCGTGGTCGGCCAGACGGTGAAGATCTCCTACGTCGACCAGAGCCGCGGCGGCATCGACCCGAACAAGAACGTCTGGGAGGTCGTCTCCGACGGCCTGGACTTCATCAAGGTCGCCAACTTCGAGATGAACAGCCGCGCCTACGTCGCCTCGTTCGGCTTCAAGGGCCCGGACCAGCAGAAGAAGGCAGGGGTGCTCTCCGGTGGTGAGCGCAACCGCCTCAACCTGGCGCTGACGCTGAAGATGGGCGGCAACATGCTGCTCCTCGACGAGCCGACCAACGACCTCGACGTCGAGACGCTGTCCTCGCTCGAGGACGCGCTGCTGGACTTCCCGGGCTGCGCCGTGGTCACCTCGCACGACCGGTGGTTCCTCGACCGGGTCGCCACCCACATCCTCGCCTGGGAGGGCGACGAGGAGGACGGCGGCAAGTGGTTCTGGTTCGAGGGCAACTTCGCCTCCTACGAGCAGAACAAGATCGAGCGGCTCGGCCCCGACGCGGCCCGCCCGCACCGGGTCACGCACCGCCGCCTGACCCGCGACTGAGCCCCGGCTCCCCGTGACACCGGACGGGCCCCCTCCACCACGTGGAGGGGGCCCGTCCGTCGTTGTCGGGGGAGCGCGCCCGGGGGAGTTGGGCGGCTCAGATCTCGCGCATCTCCCGCTCCGGGTGGGCGCCGACGAGGTGGTCGGCCACGGTGTTCATGACCCGCCCGACGGCGGCGAAGTCCTCGGCGCTGACCAGGTCGACGAGGTGGTCGCGCACGCCCTGGACGTGCACCGGCGCGGCGCGCACCAGCAGCTCGCGACCGGCGGGGGTCATCACGGCGACGATGCCGCGGCCGTCCTCGGTCGAGGCCTCTCTGCGCACCAGGTGGGCCTTCTCCATCCGCTTGATCGTGTGGGTGACCCGGCTGCGGCTGTGGGCGAGGCCGTCGGCCAGGCGAGCCATCCGCATGCGGCCGTCGCTCTCGGAGAGCCGCACCAGGATCTCGTACTCGACCATCGAGAGGTCGAAGCTCTCCTGCAGGTCGTCGTCGAGCCGGTCCAGCAGCAGGGTCACACCCATCAGCAGCGCCCGCCACGACCGCTGCTCGGAGTCGTCGAGCCAGCGCATCTCTCGGTCAGCCACGGGCGGCAGTTTATGCCCTGCGGCGCGTGCACGAGCAGGTTCGGGGGATCCCCCAGGTGAGGTAGGCGACTCCGCGGGCTCAGACCCGCTCGAGGATCAGTGCCATGCCCTGGCCGCCGCCGACGCACATGGTGATCAGACCCGTGGTCTTGTCGTGCCAGTCCAGGCTGTTGAGCATCGTGGCCTGCAGCCGGGCGCCGGACATGCCGAACGGGTGGCCGACGGCGATCGCGCCGCCGTTGACGTTGAGGCGGTCCAGGTCGATGCCGAGGTCCTGGTAGGACGGCACCACCTGGGCGGCGAAGGCCTCGTTGATCTCCACCAGGTCGATGTCGCCGATGCTCATGCCGGCGCTGGCGAGCGCCTTCTGGGTCGCCTCGACCGGTCCGAGGCCCATGATCTCGGGGGAGAGGGCGGAGACGCCGGTGGCGACGATGCGGGCGAGCGGGGTGAGCCCGAGCTCGGCGGCGCGCGTGTCGGACATGACCACCACCGCCGCAGCCCCGTCGTTGAGGGCGCAGCAGTTGCCCGCGGTCACCACGCCGTCGGGGCGGAAGACCGGCTGCAGCTGGGCGATCGACTCATACGTCACACCCGCGCGCGGGCCGTCGTCGGTGGTGACGACCGTGCCGTCGGGGGTGGTCACGGGGGTGATCTCGCGCTCCCAGAAACCATCGGCGATCGCCTTCTCGGCGAGGTTCTGCGAGCGGACGCCGAACTCGTCGAGCTCGCGGCGCGACAGTCCGCGCATGCGGGCGACGTTCTCGGCGGTCTGGCCCATCGCGATGTAGATGTCGGGCAGCTCGGTGTCCTCGCGCGGGTCGTGCCAGTCGCGCCCGCCCGCGGCGTACTCCTGGGTGCGCGCCTCGGCGTCGACGAAGAGCGGGTTCTGGGTGTTCGGGAGGTGATCGGAGGTCCCGTTGCGGAAGCGGGACACGGTCTCGACCCCCGCCGAGACGAAGACGTCGCCCTCGCCCGCCCGGATCGCGTGGAAGGCCATCCGCGTGGTCTGCAGCGAGGAGGCGCAGTAGCGCGTCAGCGTCGCCCCGGGGACACCGTCCATGTCGTTGAGGACGTTGACCACCCGGGCCATGTTGAAGCCCATCTCGCCGCCCGGCAGCCCGCAGCCGAGGTAGACGTCGTCGACGGTGGCCTTGTCGAGGGCCGGGACCTGGTCGAGCGCCGCACGCACGATCGTGGCGGCCAGGTCGTCGGGGCGCAGGTCCTTGAGCGAGCCCTTGTTGGCCCGCCCGATCGGGCTGCGGGTGGCGGAGACGATCACGGCCTCGGGCATGGGTCCTCCTGCGGTCAGGGTGGCGGGGGTGCCTCGCCGTTCACCCTACGCACGCCGGCGCGGGAAGGAACCCCTGCGCGTGACCTGGCCCACGTCCCCCGAGGGCGCCGCACGGCGTGCTGCTGCGGGTCGGCGCTGCTCTGGCACCATCGCCGCGTGCGCCATCTCTACGAGTGCCCGATGCGCTGGGCCGACCTGGACCTGCTCGGACACGTCAACAACGTCACCTACGTCGACTACCTCCAAGAGGCGCGCGTGGACATGCTGCGCACCCACGAGCTGCGCTCGCGCACCGCGGGCCTGGTCGAGGGGATCGTGGTCGCGCGCCACGAGGTGAGCTATGTGGCCCCGCTGATGTTCGGCTTCCGGCCGGTCAGCATCGAGTGCTGGGTGACCGAGATCCGCGCGGCCAGCTTCACGATGGCCTATGAGGTGTTCCACCCCGGCGAGGACGGCACGCGCACGGTCTACCTGCGCGCGACCACCGTGCTGTCGCCGTACGTGTTCGCGGAGGAGCGCCCCCGGCGGCTCACCGCCGAGGAGAAGGCGGTCCTCGAGCGGTTCCGCGAGGACCCGCTGCCCGCCTCGGCGCCGATCGCGCCGGTGCCGCACACCGAGTCCGGGCACTACCCGGTGCGGGTGCGGTTCTCCGACGTCGACGTCTACGGCCACGTCAACAACGTCTTGTACTTCGAGTACCTCCAGGAGGCGCGCATCTGGCTGGTCGACCAGATGATGCGCGACGCCGGCGTCGACACCTCCGGGGTCTCGGTGGTCGTCGCCCAGACCGACGTCGACTACAAGGTGCCGATCCTGTTCCGTCCCGAGGCCTACGACGTGTGGTCCACGATCGCGCACCTCGGCAACAAGTCGATGGTCATCGAGTCCGAGATCTGTGACGGTGACGTGGTGCTGGCCCGGGCACGCGTGGTCATGGTGTTCTTCGACGTCGCCCAGCAGCGCTCCGCGGCACCGCCGGAGGAGTACCGCGCCGTCATCGAGAAGTACGCCGCGCGCACCCGCGTCGGCGGGTGAGCGCCGCGCGGGCCTCCGCGGTCCCGGGGCGGCTCACTCGACGGTGTTGACCATGAACTGCGCCGCGTGGGTGACGTAGTCCCAGAACTGCGCGTCCTGCTCGGGCGTCAGGTCGGCCTCGTCGAGCGCGGCGCGGAAGTGCTGGAGCCAGTGGTCCCGGGAGACGGGGTCGACGCGGAACGGCGCGTGGCGCATCCGCAGCCGCGGGTGACCGCGCCGCTCGGAGTAGGTCGAGGGCCCGCCCCAGTACTGCACGAGGAAGTCGCGGAACCGGACCTCGGCGGGCCCGAGGTCCTCCTCGGGGTACATCGGCCGCAGCACCTCGTCCCCGGCAACGCCCTCGTAGAACTTCGCCACGATCTTGGTGATCGTGTCGTAGCCGCCGATGTCGTCGTAGAAGGTGCTCACCCGGTCCATTCTGCCGCCGCCGGGTCGGCGGGTCGCCATCGGCGTGCAAGACTCGCCAACCCAAGACCCGTACGCGATCCACGAGGAGTGATCCGCACATGGCTACCACCCGTCAGGCGACGACCAACTGGGAAGGCACCCTCTTCGAGGGTTCCGGCAAGGTCACGCTGGAGTCCTCCGGCATCGGCACCTACGACGTGTCCTGGCCCTCGCGGGCCGAGGCCGCGAACGGCAAGACCAGCCCCGAGGAGCTCATCGCAGCCGCGCACTCCTCCTGCTTCTCGATGGCCTTCTCCAACGGCCTGGCCAAGAACGACACCCCGGCCACCTCGCTGAAGACCACCGCCGAGGTCGAGCTCACCCCCGGCACCGGCATCACCGGCATCAAGCTGACCGTCGTCGGCCAGGTCGAGGGCATCGACGAGGCGAAGTTCGTCGAGCTCGCCCAGGCCGCCAAGGAGGGCTGCCCGGTCAGCCAGGCGCTCGCCGGCACCACGATCACCCTGGACGCCTCGCTCGCCTGAGCGCGCTCCCGCAGCACCCGCACCGCACAGACGCAGGGCCCCGGACCGTCACGGTCCGGGGCCCTGCGTGCGTCCTCGGGGTCGCTCAGCGACGGTGCTGCCCGCCGGTGCCGACGCCGCCGTGGTCGTGGGCTTCGTGGTCGTGGGCGTCGCCGTGCTCGCCACCGTCGTGCGGGTCGGCGAGGTCCGCGCTGCCCCGGGCGGTCTTCTCCTCGCGGTGCCAGACCACTCGCTGGGCGAAGGGGATCTCGATGCCCTCGTGGTCGAAGCGGGACTTGATCCGCTGACGCATCGCGCGGGCGACCGCCCACTGCTCCAGCGGCGAGGTCTTGATCAGCACGCGCAGCGTCACCGCGTCGGCGGTCAGCGCCTCGACGCCGGTGACCTCCGGCTCCTCGATGATCACCATCCGGAAGTCGTCGTCCTGCCACAGGTCGTGGGCGATCTCGCGCAGCACGTCCTGGACCCGCACCAGGTCCTCGCCGTACCCCACGCTGACGTCGACGACGGCGCGCGACCAGTTCTGGCTCATGTTGCCCACGCGCATGATCTCGCCGTTGGGGACGTACCAGACGGTGCCGTCGAGGTCGCGCAGGCGGGTGATGCGCAGGCTGACCGCCTCGACGGTGCCGCTGGCCGCCCCGACGTCGACGACGTCGCCCACGCCGTACTGGTCCTCGACGATCATGAAGACGCCGGAGAGGAAGTCCCGGACGAGCGACTGGGCGCCGAAGCCGAGGGCGAGACCGAGGATTCCCGCGCTGGCGATGATGGGGGCGATGTTCACGCCGAGCTCGCTGAGGATCATCGTGCCGAAGACGGCCACGATGATGCCGGTGATGATCGACTTGAACAGGTCCCCGATGGTCTTCGCGCGCTGCACGCGCCGCGTGGAGGCGATCAGGTCGCTGGCGCTGGGCTGGGGGACCGGCCCGCGTCGCAGCGCCCGCCCGACCTGGTGCGGGATGACGCCGTCCTCGGCGCCCGCGACGAGGCGGTTGACCACCTTGTGCAGCATCCAGCGGATGATCACCGCCAGCACGATCAGGGCGGTGATCGCCAGGGGCTTGCCGATGATCAGGTCGGAGATGTTGGCCGCGGTGTCGTTGTCGGTCCAGTCCAGCACGGCGTTGCACACCGTCTGGTCCTCGGCACAGGGATCGGTCGTCTGGAGGAGGGCCATGGGCCTAAGTTTCCAGACCTCGGCGTGCATTTCGAGTCCTCGCGCGCGGGTCGGGCAGTCAGGGAGCGTGACCGTGTGAGCGATCCGACGGAGGGCATGGCGAGTCGCGGAGAGCGAGCCGATATCCTCGACCCGTGACCACCCAGACCACGCCCTCCCGTCGTTCGAGCCTCGTCCGCCGGAGCTCCATCGTGCTGTTGACCTCCACGGCGCTCCTCGCGATCGCCGGCCCGGCGAGCGCCGACGTGCCGGAGGGCTGGTCCGACCCCGACGCCGTCGACACCTGGACCGCCCTGCTGCTCTTCGCGCTGATCCCGATCGGCATGGCGCTGGTGATCACGCTGCTGGTCTACCTGCCGGCGATCATCCGCGGCGAGCGGCTGACCCCGGGCGCCCCGCACATCGAGAACCAGTGGATCGGTGGCCCGCGCCAGGGCACCGCCGAGCTCGCCGCGCCCGACGGCGAGGGCTCGGAAGCCGGTGGAGCCAGTGCCCGCTGGTGAGTCCGTCTTCACCCGGGGCGAGCTGCTCGCCCTCGAGGCGGCGATCCGCCAGGCGGAGCTCGACTCGCGCGTCGAGTTCTCCGTCTTCGTCGGCAACGCCGAGGGCGATCCCCGGGCGTTCGCGACGAGCCTGCACAACACGCTGGTCGCGCCCGCGCGCAGCATCCTGATCATGGTCGACCCCCAGCGCCGTGCGCTGGAGGTCGTCACCGGCGGCTGGGTGCGCCGCAACCTCAGCGACGCCCAGGTCGAGCTGGCGGCGCTGGCCATGCAGCGGGCGTTCGCCGAAGGCGAGCTGCTCGACGGCCTGCGGGCGGGGATCAGCCTCCTCGCCGAGCACGCCCGCACCCCGCGCACGCTGCACGCGCGCTGACTCGTCCCCCGCCGGCGTTCTGAGCCCGGGGTGGCTCGGGTGGGTGTTTTTCCGCGCAATTGCGCGGAAAAGCACCGTCCGCGGCGGTTTCGAGGTGCCAAACCCAGCAATTGCGCAGTTACGCGCGCAACCTCCAGCGACGGCGGCGGCGGCGTACGACGCAGACCGGCCACTGACGCCACAGGGCGGCGACCACCGAGGTGGTCGCCGCCCTGTCGTCGTTCAACGGGCCGTGCGCGGGGTCAGCGGCGGCTGTCCCGCTCCTGGGCCGCGAGGGCGCGGGCCGCGTCGGCACGACCCTCCCGGGCGTAGCGCACGGCGCCGGCGGGGGCCGAGGTGCTCTCCACCCACGCGTCCACCCGCGCGAGCAGCTCGGGGGAGGCGAGCGGCTTGGGGAAGCCGTACTCGAGCATCACCGAGGCCTTGTGGAAGCCGAGGGTGTCGATGACGGTCTCGGCGGCCTCGAGGTACTTCTCCAGGTACGGCGCGGTGACGTCGTCCTGGCCGTGGCGGAAGATCGACAGCACCATCTCGCGCGAGGTCTCGTTGGGCGTCGCGGGGTCGAGGATGGCGCTCCAGCCGGCGGCCTTGGCCTCGGCGGTGGGCTGGGCGACCCGGGCGGCGGCGGCCTTCTCCTTGCCGGAGATGGTGTGGTCGCGGCCCAGCTCGGCCTGGATCTCGGACTCGCCGAAGCGGCCGGCGGCCGTCAGCGCGGTGATCAGCCACCAGCGCAGGTCCTGGTCGACCGCGAGCCCCTCGATCGTGGTGCTGCCGTCGAGCAGGGCGACCAGCTCGTCGAGGGCGGCGTCGCTGTGCGCGGCGTTCGCCCAGGCCCGCACGAAGGTGAGCTGGTGGTCGCTGCCCGGCTCGGCGGTGCGGGCGAGCTCGCGCAGGCCCGACTCCCACTCCGCACGCAGCGCGTCGCGGTGCTCCGGGGCGCTGTAGGAGCTGACCGCCAGCGCGGCGTACGTCGGGATCCGGGTGACGCCCCACGAGTCCGTCTCGGTGGCGATGTTGGCCAGCACCAGGCGCACGAAGTCCGTGGCCGCCATCTCGGCGTCGCGGGTCATGTCCCAGGCCGAGCCCCAGACCAGCGCGCGGGCCAGGGAGTCGTCGAGGCGGGACAGTCCGCCGTCGACGACGGTGGCCAGGGAGCGCTCGTCGAGGCGGATCTTGGCGTAGGCGTGGTCCTCGTCGTTGAGCAGCAGCAGGTCGGGCTGGCGCACGCCGGCGAGCTGCTCGACCACGGTGGTCGCGCCCTCGACGTCGATCTCGAGGTAGTCGCGGCGCACCAGGCGGCCGTCCACGTCGTCGTACAGGCCGATGCCGAGGCGGTGACGGCGCAGGGTCGGCCAGTCGGGGTGCGCGGTCTGTGCGACCGAGAACGAGGTGTAGGTGCCGTCCTCGGCGACCTCGAAGACCGGGGAGAGGGTGTTGACGCCGGCGGTCTGCAGCCACTCCTGGGCCCAGCCGGACAGCTCACGGCCCGAGGAGCGCTCGAGGGCGGCCAGCAGGTCGTCGAAGGTGGCGTTGCCGAACTCATGGTCGCGGAAGTACTGGCGCAGCCCGGCCAGGAACGGCTCCAGCCCGACCCAGGCCACCAGCTGCTTGAGCACCGAGGCGCCCTTGGCGTAGGTGATCATGTCGAAGTTGACCTCGACCGCGTGCAGGTCGACGTTGTCGGCCGCGATCGGGTGGGTGCTGGGCAGCTGGTCGGCGCGGTAGCCGGTCTGCTTGCGCGCGTTGGCGAAGCCGGTCCAGGCGTCGGTGAAGTCGGTGGCCTCGGCCTCGCAGAAGTAGCAGGCCCACTCCGCGAACGACTCGTTGAGCCAGAGGTCGTCCCACCACTTCATGGTCACCAGGTCGCCGAACCACATGTGCGCCATCTCGTGGGTGATCACCGAGCAGCGGAACTCATAGAACGAGCGCGGCTGGCGGCTGCGGGGGAGGTACTCATCGCGCAGCGTCACGCAGCCGGCGTTCTCCATCGCGCCCATGTTGTACTCCGGCACGTAGAGCTGGTCGTACTTGCCGAAGGGGTAGGGGTAGTCGAACTGCTCCTCGAAGAACGCGAAGCTCTGCTTGGTGATCTTGACCAGCTCGTCGGTGTCCATGTGCTCGACCAGCGACTGGCGGCAGTAGTGGCCCAGCGGGATCTGGCCGAAGCGGCCCTCGTAGACGTCGAACTCCGCGTGGTACTCACCGGCCACGATCGCGGTGATGTAGGTCGACATCGGCTTGGTCTCGGGGAAGCGCCACACCGCGGTGTCCTCGCCGAGAGCCTCGGGCTCCGGGGTGGGGGCGTTGGAGACGACCACCCAGTGCGCGGGGGCGGTGACGTTGAAGGTGAAGACCGACTTGAGGTCGGGCTGCTCGAAGGTGGTGAAGACCCGGCGCGCGTCGGGGACCTCGAACTGGCTGTAGAGGTAGACCCGGTCGTCGACGGGGTCCACGAAGCGGTGCAGGCCCTCGCCGGTGTGGGAGTAGGTGCAGCGGGCGCGCACGACCAGCTCGTTGTCGGCGGCCAGGTCGCTCAGCGCGATCCGGCTGTCGGCGTACGCCGTGGCCGGGTCGAGCTCGCGCCCGTTCAGGGTGATCGACTCGACGGTGGCGTCGACCAGGTCGGCGAAGGTCTCGGCACCGGGCTCGGCGCAGGTGAACCGGATCGTGGTGGTCGAGCCGAAGGTGCCGTCGTAGCGGTCGACGGTGCCCATGGTGAGGTCCAGGTCGACGGTGTACGACGCGATGTCCAGGAGGGCGGCGCGGGTGGCGGCCTCGTCCCTGGTGAGGTTGGTTCCAGGCATGAGGTCGATCCTGCCACCGAGCCCGCGACCTGGTGAACCGGCCGGTAGCCAGAGCTCCTGCGCCAGTGCCGACACGCCCGACCGCGCGGGTAAAATTACACGCAAGTAATTCGGCCCTCGGCGTGTCACGCTTGACAACTTTCACTACAGTCGTCCTGTGCATCAGCAGTCACAGCGGCCTCGCGCCCGGCGTCTCCTCGCCTCGACCGGGTGCTGGCTCCTGCTCGTCACGGGCCTGCTCGTGGTCCCGTCGAGCACGGCCGGCGCGGCCTCGACCTACCTGTGCACCGGGTACGCCGCGTGCCAGAAGGCGGGCTACAAGCACCACGGGTACGCCGGCAACAACAACACGATGTACTGGCGGATGTACGCCGGGCACAACTGCACCAACTACGTGGCCTACCGGCTGGTGAAGGCCGGCATGCCCAACGTGCGCCCCTGGTCGGGCAGCGGCAACGCCAGCAACTGGGGCGCCGCGATGTCCTCGATCACCGACGCCACGCCGCGGGTCGGGGCGGTGGCCTGGTGGCGCGCGAACGTCCCCGGCGCGGGATCCAGCGGCCACGTCGCCTACGTCGAGCAGGTCGTGAGCCCCACCGAGATCGTGGTCTCCGAGGACAGCTGGGGCGGTGACTTCCACTGGCGCCGCATCACCAAGACCGGCACCGGCTGGCCGAGCGGCTTCATCCACTTCATCGACAGCGAGATCGTCAACGTCGAGCCCCCCAAGATCACCGACCCGCCGGCCGTGGGCTCCACGGTGAGCGCGACCGCAGGGCGGTGGCAGCCCGCCGCCAACCTGCGCTACCAGTGGCTCGCGGACGGCAAGGCGGTGAGCGGCGCGACCGCCGCCTCCTTCGCCCCGCCGCCCGCGCTGCGCGGCGCGCGCCTCGCCCTGCAGGTCACCGCGCAGAAGGCGGGCTACACCGCCGCCTCCGTGGTGGCCGCCGCACCGGCGCCGGTCGCGCCCGGCACCCTGGCCCCCGCCACGGCGCCCGTCGTCACCGGCGAGCCGTACGTCGGGGAGGTGCTGCGCGCCGGCAGTGCGGGCTGGCAGCCGGCCGCGGAGTCCCTGGTCTATCGCTGGCTGGTCGACGGCGAGCTGATCCCGCGCCAGACCGGGCCCGAGCTCGAGCTGACCCCCGCGCATGTCGGTCGCAGCATCACCGCGCGGGTCACCGCGCGTGCCGCCGGCTACCTGGCCGCCCAGCAGTTCTCCGCCCCGACCGCGCCGGTGCTGGCCGGCACGATCGAGGTGACCTCGCCGTACCGCATCACCGGCCAGGTGGGCGAGACCGTGCAGGTCGGCCGCCGCCTCACGGTGGTGCCCGGCACGGTGGTGCCCGCCGACGCGCAGGTCTCCTACACCTGGCTGCGCGACGGCGCGCCGATCCCGGGCGCGACCGGGTCGACGTACGACGTGGTCGCCGCCGACCTCGGTCGTGCGATCAGCGTCCAGGTCGACCACACCCGGGCCCGCTACAGCCCGCTGACCGCGATCGTGCCAACCGGGCCGCGGGTGACCGCGCCGACCGAGATGCGGCTCAAGGCCGTCGGCAAGCCGCTGCGTGCGGTGGTGCGGGTCAAGCTGCTCGCGCCCGGGACGACCCCGGCCGGGTCGGTCACGATGACGGTGCAGGGGCGCACCCAGGAGGTCGCGCTGACCGGCGGCACGGCACGGGTCGTGCTGACCGGTCTCAAGGCCGGGCAGCGTCGCGTGGTCGTGCGCTACGGGGGAGTGGACCCGGTGCTGGGCGCCCAGGGAGCGGTGAAGGTGCTCGTGCCGAAGCGTCCCCAGCGCCCCAAGCGCTGACACCTGCCGGTCCGCCGCGGGCGTGCCGCGGAATCAGGTCGCCCGGCACCGTGTTGGATCGGGTCATGACGACCAACGCCGATTTCTGGTTCGACCCCGCCTGCCCGTTCGCCTGGGTGACCTCCCGCTGGATCCTCGAGGTCGAGAAGGTCCGCGACATCTCCGTGACCTGGCACATCATGAGCCTGGCCTACCTCAACCAGGACAAGGACATCCCGGAGGAGTACCGCGAGTTCCTCAAGACCGCGTGGCAGCCGGTGCGCGTCTGCATGGCCGCGGAGCAGAAGCACGGCAAGGAGGTCCTGGCGCCGCTCTACACCGCGCTGGGCACCCGCCGCCACAACGAGGGCGCCGAGCTCACCCGCGAGACGATCCAGGCCGCGCTCGAGGAGGCCGGGCTCCCGACCGACCTGGCCGACGCGATGGACGACTCCTCCTACGACGAGGAGATCCGCCGCTCCCACCACCTCGGCATGGACCAGGTCGGCGACGACGTCGGCACGCCCACGATCGCCATCGAGGGCACCGCGTTCTTCGGCCCCGTGCTGACCTCGATCCCGCGCGGCGAGGAGGCCGGGAAGGTGTGGGACGGCGCGGTCGCGCTCGCGTCCTACCCCTACTTCTTCGAGCTGAAGCGCTCGCGCACCGCCCCGCTCGACTTCAGCTGAGCGGCGGTCGCCGCAGTCGCCGGGCTCGACCCCGCTGGCGTCCTCACGCATCATGGAACCCATGCGTCACTCGGGACACAGCTCCGGACCAGCCATGCGCGGGCGCGCGTGGCTGGTCGCCGTCGTCGCCCTGACGGGGCTGCTCGCCCCGCCGGGGGCGGCGGCGAGCCCGGCCACCGAGCGGCTCGCGCTGGGTGCTCCCGACGCCTCGGGCGTCCGCACCGCCGAGGTCGCGCTCGGGGAGCGGCTGGTCGTGCCGGTCGCCGGGGGCGCCCGCACCCGGCACCTCGACACCGCGGCGTACTCGATGGTCGGGGTGACGTGGCGCGGTGAGGTCGAGCCCGCGGTGCGGGTCCGCAGCCGCAGCGCCGGGTCATGGACCGGATGGCGCCCGCTCGAGACGCTCGAGGACGGACCCGGCGAGGGCGGTGGCGGGGAGACCAGCAGCGCACGCGGCACCCACCCGCTGTGGGTCGACGACTCCGACGGGGTGCAGGTCGAGGTGGCCGGCGCCTCCGGCACCCCGCGCGCCCTGACGCTGGTGCTCATCGACCCGGGGTCGCGGGCCGCGGACGCCGCGACCACACCCTCGGTGCCGCCGGCCCGCGCGGCCGTGCCGGGGCTCGCGCGCGCCGCGAAGCCGTCCCGGGCGCCGCGCCCCGCGCTGCGCACCCGCTCGGACTGGGGTGCCAACGAGCGCTGGCGCGACGGTCGGCCCAGCTACAACCGCCAGCTCAAGCAGGTGCACATCCACCACACGGTGAACGCCAACAACTACTCACGTCGCGACGTGCCCGGGCTGCTGCGCGGCATGTACCGGTACCACACCAAGAGCCTCGGCTGGTCCGACATCGGCTACAACTTCCTGGTCGACCGGTTCGGGCGGATCTGGGTGGGGCGCGCGGGCGGCCCGGCGAACCGGGTCCGGGGCGCGCACACGCTGGGCTTCAACCACACCTCGGTGGGCATCGCGGTCATCGGCAACCACGAGACCGCGCACCCGACACGGCGCACGATGAACGCCCTGGTCGCGCTGAGCGCCTGGAAGCTGGACAAGGCCGGCAGCGGCGCGACCGGCAGGGTCTGGGGCCGCTCGGAGGGCAGCGACCGCTACCCCGCCCGCGCCCGGGTGCGTCTGCCGATCATCGACGGCCACCGCGACACCAACGACACCGCCTGCCCGGGCCAGCTGCTCTACAACCGCCTCGGCAACCTCCGCGGCCGCGCCCAGAACCGCATCGACCGCTTCTGACCCTTCGCCGAGCCGGCGCGAATGGCGCGCCGAGCCGGCCCGAATGGCGCGCCGAGTCGGCGCCAATGGCGAGCATCAGCTCCCGGTGATGACTCCCGCGGTGACGACCGTCATCGTGACCGCCGTCGTGGCGGCCGTGATCGCGTCGCGGACCGCCTTGGCCGCCCACGCGCCCTCGGCGACCTGCTTGGCCCGCTTGCGGACCTGGCTCGCCGGCAGCCCGGCACGGTCGACGACCTTGTGGGCGCGGTCGACGGCAGAGAGCAGCGCGACGATCGCGCCGGTGCGGGGGTCCGGCTCGCGGCCCTGGACGAGGACCGCCTCGAGCGCACGACGTACGTCGGCCTCGTGACGGGAGTCCGCCGCCGGCCAGGTTGTGGTCGGGAACAGCCCCAGCACGCGTCCCTCGCGGCGCTCGAGGATGCCGCGCTCGACCAGCCGCACCGAGAGCCGCTCCTGCAGGCCCTTGCCCAGGCGCCCGACGAGGTCCTGCGCGGAGCGCTCCTTCGTCGCGATCTCGGTCAGGGCCTCGCGCAGCACCGGATCCTCGACCGGGGCCCCGCCGACGATCGTCCGCACGCGCGAGGTGCCCCATGCCGAACGCGGTCCCGGCTCCACGGCCCCGGCGAGCGCCAGCTCGAGCAGCACGGCGCCGCCCAGCAGCGGTCGCAGGTCGAGGCCCGTGGGCCCGCGCCCCGTCTCGTCGTCGAGGAGCAGCAGGAGGAGATCCTCTGCGATCAGCGTCACCATGGGCCCGACCGTAGCGCTCCCGACGCGAGTGATTCGCCGCACTCCTCCTAGGATTCGCCCATGAGCACTGTGCTGTCTGCCGTCGCCTGGCCCTACGCCAACGGGCCCCGCCACATCGGTCACGTCGCCGGTTTCGGCGTGCCCTCCGACGTCTTCAGCCGCTACATGCGCATGGCGGGCCACGACGTGCTGATGGTCTCCGGCACCGACGAGCACGGCACCCCGATCCTGGTCGCCGCCGACAAGGCCGGGGTCACTCCGGTCCAGCTGACCAACGAGAACAACCGGGTCATCGTCGAGGACCTGGTCGGCCTGGGGCTGTCCTACGACCTGTTCACCCGCACCACCACCGGCAACCACTACGCCGTGGTGCAGGAGATGTTCACGACCGTCTACCGCAACGGCTACATGGTCGAGCAGACCACCCAGTCGGCGATCAGCCCCTCGACCGGGCGCACGCTGCCGGACCGCTACATCGAGGGCACCTGCCCGATCTGCAAGTACCCCGAGGCCCGCGGCGACCAGTGCGACAACTGCGGCAACCAGCTCGACCCGACCGACCTGATCGACCCGCGCTCGAAGATCAACGGCGAGACGCCGGAGTTCGTCGAGACCCAGCACTTCTTCCTCGACCTGCCGGCGCTCGCCGACGCGCTCGGGGAGTGGCTGGCCGGGCGCGAGGCGTCCGGCACCTGGCGGCCCAACGTCATCCGCTTCTCCGTCAACATCCTCAAGGAGATCCGTCCGCGCGCCATGACGCGCGACATCGACTGGGGCATCCCGATCCCGCTGGAGGGCTGGCGCGAGCAGCCGACCAAGCGGCTCTACGTCTGGTTCGACGCGGTGATCGGCTACCTGTCCGCCTCGATCGAGTGGGCGCGGCGCAGCGGCGACCCCGACGCCTGGCGTCGCTGGTGGAACGACCCCGAGGCCCTGTCGTACTACTTCATGGGCAAGGACAACATCACCTTCCACTCCCAGATCTGGCCCGCCGAGCTGCTGGCCTACGCCGGCCAGGGCGAGCGCGGCGGCGAGCCCGGCGAGTACGGCGTGCTCAACCTGCCCACCGAGGTCGTCTCCTCGGAGTACCTCACGATGGGCGACCAGCAGTTCTCCTCCAGCCGCGGCCACGTGCTCTACGTCCGTGACTTCCTCGCCGAGTTCGGCCCCGACGCGCTGCGCTACTTCATCTGCGCCGCGGGCCCGGAGACCTCCGACGCGGCGTTCACCTGGAACGACTTCGTCACCCGCAACAACTCCGAGCTGGTGGCCGGCTGGGGCAACCTTGTCAACCGCACCGCGGCGATGATCGCCAAGAACTTCGGCGAGATCCCGGCCGCGGGCCCGTTGGAGCCGGTCGACGAGGAGGTCCTCGCGGCGGTGCGCACCGGCTTCGACACCGTCGGCGAGCTGCTGCGCCACCACAAGCTGCGCGCGGGCATCGCCGAGGCGATGCGGGTGGTCGGCGAGGTGAACAAGTACCTCACCGTCACCGAGCCCTACAAGATGAAGGACCCGAGCCAGGCCGAGCGCCTCGCCACGGTCCTGCACGTCGCGGCCCAGTGCGTGCTCGACTGCAACACGATCCTCGCGCCGTTCCTCCCGCACGCCGCCAACCGGGTGCACGCGGTCTTCGGCGGCGAGGGGGAGCTGATGCCGATGCCGCGCGTCGACGAGGTCAGCGACCTCGACCCCGGCGTGGGCCCGAACGACGAGACCTACCCGGTCATCACCGGCGACTACTCGGCCACGCCGACCTGGGAGTCCCACCCGGTCGCCGTGGGCGCGAAGGTCGCCAAGCCGACGCCGGTCTTCACCAAGCTCGACCTCGACGAGGTGCTCGCCGACCGGTCCTGACGCCGAGGCCGGTCGGCCCGAGCCCACGCACGCCCCGCAGCCGTCACGGCTGCGGGGCGTCGTGTCGTCCCGGGGCGGTCCAGACCGCTGAGGCGGCTGCAACACTGCGGCCTCGCGGCGCGTAGAGGGGGCATGACGGTGGAGCAGCGGGACCGTGCCGACGTGGCCCCCGGCCCGGACGGGTTCGCGGCGTTCGTGAGCGCACGCGGCCCGGCGCTGCAGCGCTTCGCCTTCCTGCTGACCGGGTCCGCACACGACGCCGCGGACCTCGTGCAGGAGGTGTTGGCCAACGCCTGGCCGAAGTGGTCGCGGCTCGCGCAGAGCGACACGGCCGAGGCCTACCTGCGTCGCAGCATCGTCAACGCCTCGGTGAGCCGGTGGCGCAAGGACCGGCGCCTGGTGTCCGTGGGGGAGACGGAGCACGTGCTGCGAGCCGGCCAGCACCAGCGCGACCACGCCGAGGGGGTCACCGACGCCGACCACGCCTGGCGCCTCTGCGCCGCCCTGCCGCCCCAGCAGCGGGCCGCGGTGGTGCTGCGTTTCTACGAGGACCTCTCGTTCCGCCAGGTCGCCGAGGTGCTCGGCTGCCCCGAGAGCACCGCCCGCTCCCACGTCCACCGCGCGGTCGCCGCGCTCCGTCTGCGCCTCGAGGAAGGGGTCGACCATGAGTGACTCCAGCGAGCAGGACCGTCGTGCTGAGCAGGCCTTCCGCGAGGCGTTCACTCGTGCGGCCGCGACCGTGCCTCCGGCCCCGCTTCAGGTACGCCGCGCACCGCGGCGCCGCTGGGTGCCGGCGATGATCGCTGCGGCCGCGGTGCTGCTGATCGCCTCGACCGCGGTCGTTGCCCTTCGCGGCGGACCCGGCGACGTCGGACCGGCGACGGTGCGACCAGGCCAGAGCAATGCCGAGGACCCAGCCCGTGAGGGCCCAGCCACCGTCGGCACCGACCCGGCCGTGGTGCCGTCGCCGGGCCCTGTCCCGGACGGCTGGCGGAGCGTGACCTTCCGCGACGTCTCGGTGGCGGTGCCCGGCGAGTGGGGCGACGGTGTCGCGCCCGACGAGTCCTGGTGCGCGGAGAGCGGTGGGCCCACCGGGAACGGGGCCTACGTCGCCGTCGACAGCACCCTGCTGGCGTCGGCCCTCATCCTCTGCGGGTCCAGCGCGCCGCCCGCGCCGGAGGGGTTCGGGCCGGACCCGGAGGCCGGGTGGCGCCCGCACCTGCGCTTCGCCGACCTCGCCCGCACCGGGACCGAGGCGCTCCAGGACGGGGTCACGACGTACGAGGGCTGGACGCTGCGGGTGCGCACCCTCGGGACCGTGCAGGTGGCACTGCTGACCGACGCGGCCACCGAGCCGGTGGCGGAGCAGGTGATGGCCAGCCTGACGCGCACGGAGCGCAGCGCGGAGGGCTGCGACACGCGCTCGCCCGTGCAGGCGAGCGGGCAGGTCAGCCCGGAGTCCGACGGCATCGCGGACCTGCGCCCCGAGCAGGTGGACCGGGTCGCGCTGTGCCAGTACCTCCGCGGCGCCGACGGTCCCGGTCTGATGGGCGCCCAGGTGGTGTCCGGGGAGGAGGCGGCCGGCCTCGTGCGGGCGATCCAGGACAGCCCGACCGGTGTCGGGCCGGACTCGCCCGGGACCTGCGCCTGGGGAGTCGAGGACGGCGGCGACACCGCGGTGGTGCTGCGACCGTTCGGCAGCGCGGAGGACGCCGGACTGGACACAGGGCTGGGCGACATCCACTTCTACTTCGACGGCTGCGCGGGCAACGGCTTCGACGACGGCAGCGTGCGCCGACAGCTCACCCAGGACACGTGCGCCCGGATCTTCGGCGACCCGGGCACGACCGACCGGGTGTTCTGGACCTCGCTGTCGGCCAAGACCGCGCGGCTCTGTGTCCCGCCGAGCAGGTAGCCGCACGTCTGGCTAGGCTGCGCGCCATGCCCGCTCAGATGCACGTGCCCCTCTTCTACGTCCACCAGAAGTTCGCGATGACGACCAACGTCTATCGTCTCGTCGCGGCGAACCCCGACGGCTCGGAGGGTCAGCTGATGGGGCTGGCCCAGCAGAAGCGGATGGCGTTCAAGGAGCAGGTGACCTTCTACTCGGACGAGTCGAAGAGCCGGCCGGTGTTCAGCTTCCAGGCCCGCAAGAAGATCGACCTCAACGCCGGCTACGACGTCCGCGACGAGGCCGGCAACGCGATCGGCTTCTTCAAGAAGGAGTTCGGCGCCAGCCTGCTGCGCTCGACGTTCACCCTCGAGGGGCCCGGCTACGCCGGCACCGGCCAGGAGCGCAGCCAGGCGATCGCGCTGATCCGCCGCTTCGCCGACATCCCGTTCCTGCCGATCCACTTCGACTTCGTCGACCCCGCCGGCCAGCCGCTGATGAGCGTCGAGCGGCAGGGCTCCATCCGCGACCGCTACACCGTGCACGTGCCGAACCCCGAGGTCGACTTCCGGGTCGCCGCGGCCGTCGCGGTCGGTCTCGACGCGCTGATGCAGCGCTGAGGCGCCGCGATGCTGTTCCCCGAGTCGGTGCGCGCGGTCGCGGCCGCGGCGGGAGACCTGCCCGTCACCACCCCCGGCTACGACATCGAGGCGGCTCGGGCCGCCGCCCGTGGGGCCGCGCTCGCCGAGCCACGCGAGGACATCGCCGAGGTGCGCGACCTCCACGCCGACGGCGTGCCCTGCCGCCTGTACGTCCCCGAGGGCGCCGACGCCGGGCTGGTGCTCCACCTGCACGGCGGCGGCTTCGTCTTCCACGACGTCGAGGTCCACGACGCCGCCGCCCGGCGGTTGGCCAACCGCAGCGGCCTGCGGGTGCTGAGCGTCGACTACCGCCGGCCTCCCGAGCACCGCTTCCCGGCCGCGCCCGACGACGTGGACACGGTGCTGGCCTGGCTCGCGCGCGAGGACGGCGGAGCGGGGCTCGCCGCGGGCGGCGCGACGTACGCCCACGGCGACAGTGCGGGCGCCAACCTCGCCCTGGTCGCCGCCCTGCGCAACCCCGGCCGCCTCGCCGCGCTGGCGCTGGTCTACCCCTTCCTCGACCCGACCCAGGCGGGGGAGTCCTACCGCAGCGCCGCCGACGGGTTCGACCCGGCGGAGGCGGCCTGGTACTGGCAGCAGTACGCCGCCGGCCCGGGCGACCTCGAGGACCCCGACCTCGCCCCGCTGCGCTCGGACCGGCTCGGCACGCTGCCGCCGACCCTGGTGGTGACCGCGGAGCACGACCCCGTGCGCGACGAGGGCGAGGAGCTCGCCCGCCGACTCGCGGCCGAGGGCGTGGAGGTGGTCGCGACGCGCTACCTGGGCCAGGTGCACGGGTTCTGGCGCCACACCGATGTGTTCCCCGCCGCAGAGCCGTTGACCGTGCAGGTGGCCGGGTTCCTGCGCCTGCACGGGTGACTGGAAGAATCGGCACCATGCGCGTGCACCTCGGCTCCGACCATGCCGGCCTCGACCTCAAGGACCACCTGATGAACTGGCTGGTCGACAACGGCTTCGAGCCTGTCGACCACGGCCCCTTCGTCTACGACGCCCTCGACGACTACCCCGTCTTCTGCCTGCGCGCCGCCGAGGCGGTCGCCGCGGAGCGGGCCGAGGGCCTCGACAGCCTCGGCGTCGTGATCGGCGGCTCGGGCAACGGCGAGCAGATGGCGGCCAACAAGGTCCTCGGCATCCGCGCCGCGCTGGTGTGGTCGCAGGAGACCGCGGTGCTCGCCCGCGAGCACAACGACGCCAACGTGGTGTCGGTCGGCGGCCGCATGCACACCCTGGAGGAGATGACCTCCTTCGTCGGCGCGTTCCTCGCGACGCCGTTCACCGGCGACGAGCGCCACGTGCGCCGCATCGGCCAGCTGAGCTCCTACGAGCAGACCCGCGAGCTCCCGCCGCTGCCGGAGTCCGCGATCAACCCGCAGGCCTGATCCCGCGGGGCACGAACGCCCCGACGACCCTCAGCGACGCAGCAGCCGGCGTAGCCCCTGGAGCCCCTGGCCCGAGGCCGCCGGCTGCTGGGTTCGCGGCGGCGTGGGCTGCGGCTGCGGCTGGGCGGCCGTCTCGGCGGCGCGCTCGGCGACGATGTCGGACAGCGCCCGCGCGGCCACCTGGAGCAGCTGCTCGTCGCTCGGTGCCGCGGCGTCGGTGAAGTCGCCGTCGCGCGGGCGCAGGTCCTCCAGGTCACCGTGCACCTGCACGCCGCTGCCGCGCAGGAACTCGATGTCGCCCGCGGCCACCTCCTCGCACCACTGGCGCCACTGCGCCGGCATCTTCAGCGCGTCGCCGTCCTGGGAGCCGAGGTGCTTCACGCCCAGCCACGCGAGCCGCACGTGCCACCCGTTGCGCCGCCCGTGGCCGCGGCGGGTGCGCAGCTCCGGGGGAGCGACCTCGTTGACAAGGCGCAGCAAGTCGGTCTGGGTGCGCCCGATCGAGGCGTTCACCGGGTCCGCGGGCTCGGTCAGCTCGTCGGCCGGGACACCCACGACCTCGCAGAAGCGCTCCAGCAGGGTCGGCGTGGAGGTCCGGCTCGCCGGCATGGGTACGACGTGGACCCGCTCGGGCGGCACGTGGGCCGACCAGCGCTCGAGCAGCTCGGGCAGGTCGCGCCCGGCCCAGAAGACCCGCGCCGGCGCGCCCTGACGCGCGCGCAGGGAGTCGATGAAGGCGTCGAGGTCCTCGGTGATGCCGGCCTTGACCCGCTGCTGCCACGCCGAGGGCACGATCCGTGAGAACGAGCGCAGCGTGACCACCAGGTGCAGCCGCGAGGGGCCCGCGGCGTCGGCGAGGCGCTGGACCTGCTCGACGCTCAGCGGCGCGAGCCGCTCGTCGGTCACGATCGCCCGCGGCAGCGTCGAGCCCGCCAGTTCGCGGGCGAAGTCGTCGACGGCTCGTGCGATCGCGGGCGGGTCGTTGTCGGGGTCGACGTGCCCGCGCAGCGCGAGCATCAGCCAGTAGTTGTCACGGCGGCTGCGCGGGACCATGTCGACGCCGTGGCGCGCGAGCGCCTCGGTGGACCCGAAGAGCGTCTCCTGCAGGTAGGTCGTGCCGGTCTTGGGCAGTCCCACGTGGACGAAGAGATCCCGCACCGGTTCGACCATGCGGCGGATTCTAGTGTTGGCGAGGCATCCGTTCGTGGTTGCCCCGTCGAAGGAGTCCGATTGCCCGAGGGACACACCCTGCACCGTCTCGCCGGCCAGCTGCGCCGGGTCTTCGCCGGCAGCGTCGTGCGGGTCGGCAGCCCGCAGGGGCGCTTCGCGGAGTCCGCCGCGCTGCTTGACGGCAGCGTCCTGGAGGACGCCGAGGCCTGGGGCAAGCACCTGTTCATCGACTTCGCCGGGGAGCGGTTCGTGCACGTGCACCTCGGCCTCTACGGCAAGTTCGACGTGCACGACGGGCTCGACCCGGCCGTCGCGGAGGTCCCTGACCCGGTGGGGCAGGTCCGGTTGCGGCTGGTGCGGGCCGACGCCACGGCGTACGCCGACCTGCGCGGCGCGACCGCGTGCGAGCTGCTCACCGCCGAGCAGCGCGACGCGATCGTGGCGCGGTCCGGGCCGGACCCGCTGCGCGCCGACGCCGACCCGGGCCGTGCCTGGGAGCGGATCCGCCGCAGCCGCGCCCCGATCGGGGGCCTGCTGATGGACCAGTCGGTGCTGGCAGGTGTCGGCAACGTCTACCGCGCCGAGGTGTTGTTCCGTCACCGCATCGACCCGCTGCGACCGGGCAACACCCTGCGCCAGGCCCAGTTCCGCGCGATCTGGGAGGACCTGGTCGAGCTGATGGCCGAGGGGGTGCGCACGGGGCGTATCGACACCGTGCGCCCCGAGCACACGCCGGAGGCCATGGGACGTCCGCCGCGCCGCGACGACCACGGCGGCGAGGTCTATGTCTACCGGCGCCAGGGCCAGCCGTGCCTGGTGTGCGGTGCGTCGGTGCGCACCGAGGTGCTCCAGGGACGCAACCTGTTCTGGTGCCCGCGATGCCAGCCCCGCTTCCGCTCGCGAGCCGTACAGTGACCTCCACCCCCACGAAGGACACCCGCCCGATGGACGCGTCGTTGCCCGCTGCCGGCCGCCCACGGCCGTCGCTGGTCAAGCGCGTGCAGACCTCGTGGCACCGCGGCGTGCTGCGCGAGTACCGGCTGGTCGGCGCGCTCGCCCTGGTGACCGCCCTGCTGCCGTGCGCGGTCGCGGTCTCGCCGGGCAACGTGCCGACGAACCTGTTGATGGTGCCGCTGCTGGTCGGCAGCCTGGTGCTGGGCCCGCGCCAGCTGCACTGGTTCGTCATCTGGGTGCTCGTGATGCTGCTGCTCGCACTCACCATGGAGCCGGCGATCACCGCGCGCACGGCCGCCTCGGTCGGCGTGCAGTTCCTGATGGCCCTCATCGTGCTGCTGTCGTCATTTCGCCGCTCCCGGCTCGGAGTCGCCGGCGCGATGGGCGAGGCGATGCTGGTCGACCTGCGCGACCGGATCATCAACCAGGGCGGCGTCACCCCCCTGCCGCCGGGCTGGCGCGTGGAGTCCGCGCTGCGCTCCGCCGGCGGTACGCCGTTCGCCGGCGACTTCATGGTGGCCACGATGCCGGAGCCGCACCGGGTCGAGATGGCGGTCGTCGACGTCTCCGGCAAGGGCGAGGAGGCAGGCACCCGCGCGCTGATGCTGTCCGGCGCGTTCGGCGGCCTGCTCGGCGCGCTGCCGCCCGAGCAGTTCCTGCCCTGCGCCAACGACTACCTTCTGCGGCAGGGCTGGGGGGAGGGGTTCGCGACCGCCATCCACCTCTCCGTGGACCTGCGCTCGGGTGAGTTCGAGATCCGCAGTGCCGGGCACCCCCCGGCCCTGCACCGCGCGGCGGGCTCGGGGCGCTGGCGGATCCTGGAGAGCTCGGGTCCGGTCCTCGGGCTGATCGCCGACGCCGAGTTCGTCGGCGTGCGCGGCGTGCTCGACCACGGCGACGCGGTGCTCCTCTACACCGACGGCATGGTCGAGGAGCCGCACCGCGACATCGAGCTCGGCATCGACCGGCTGCTCGGCGAGGCGGAAGGGCTGCTGCGCGGCGACTTCACCGGTGCCGCCGACCGGCTGGTCGACGCTCTCGGCTCGCGCGGCGACGACCGTGCGGTGCTGGTGCTCAACCGCGTCTGAGCCTGGCGAGGCGCTCCTCGCACCGGCGTCGGGCCCGTTTGGGGCTCAGCGGCCCCGGTGTGGCACCATGACATCCGGTCTCGGTGCGCTCGCGCGCGTCACGACCAGCGCGGATGTAGCTCAATGGTAGAGCCCCAGTCTTCCAAACTGGCTACGCGGGTTCGATTCCCGTCATCCGCTCCGAGGCGTCATCCGGACCGTCCACACGGCCCCGGAAGACGGCTTGTGCGGGGCGTAGCGTAGTGGCTAGCGCGCCTGCTTTGGGAGCAGGAGATCGCAGGTTCGAGTCCTGTCGCCCCGACGCACAGACCACACCATCACCCACGGCGATCCTTGCGGGTCGCCATGAATCAGATTGACAGGAGACAGCCTGTGAAGAGCGCCGTCGAGACCTTGAGCCCGACCAGGGCCAAGCTGACCGTCGAGGTGCCCTTCGAGGAGCTCAAGCCGAGCCTCGACGCGGCGTACAAGCGGATCGCCCAGCAGATCAACGTCCCCGGCTTCCGCCGCGGGAAGGTGCCCCCGATGGTCATCGACCGTCAGGTGGGCCGTGCTGCGGTGCTCGACGAGGCCGTCAACGAGGTGCTCCCGAAGAAGTACGTCGAGGCGCTCGAGGCCAACTCTCTCCAGCCGCTCGCGCAGCCGGAGATCGAGGTGACCCGCTTCGAGGACAACGAGACCCTCGAGTTCACCGCCGAGGTCGACGTCAAGCCCGAGATCGAGCTGCCCGCCTACGACGGCCTCGAGGCCGAGGTCGACGACGTCGAGGTCTCCGACGAGGACGTCGAGGAGCAGGTCAAGGCGCTGCGTGAGCGCTTCGCGACCCTGCGTGACGTCGAGCGCCCCGCCGCCGACGGCGACTTCGTGGTGCTCGACCTCGTGGCGACCAAGGACGGCGAGACCGTCGACGGCGCCGAGGTCAGCGGCATGTCCTACCAGGTCGGTCGCGGCGGCATGATCGACGGCCTCGACGAGGCCCTGGTCGGCCTGTCGGCCGGCGAGGAGAAGGTCTTCACCTCCGAGCTCGTCGGTGGCGACCTGGTCGGCCAGTCGGTCGAGGTGGCCGTCAAGGTGACTCAGGTCCAGGAGCAGGAGCTCCCCGAGTACGACGACGAGTTCGCCCAGCTCGCCTCGGAGTTCGACACCGTCGAGGAGCTCAGCGTCGACGTGCGCGAGCGCCTGGGCCGCGGCAAGCGCCTCGAGCAGGCCGCCGCCGCCCGCGACGCCGTCCTCGAGGCGCTGCTGGAGAAGGTCGAGATCCCGCTGCCCGAGAGCATCGTGACCGACGAGCTCAACGCGCGCCGCCAGAACATCGAGCAGCAGCTCGCCTACGCCGGCATCACGATGGAGAAGTACCTCGAGGACGAGGGCCAGACCATCGACGAGTTCGAGGCCGAGCTCGACCGCCGGGTCCGCGACGCGGTCGCCGCCCAGTTCATCCTGGACGAGATCGCGAAGAAGGAGGAGCTCGGTATCGACCAGAACGAGCTCACCCAGCACATGATCCGACGCGCCCAGCAGTCCGGCCAGGACCCGCAGGAGTTCGTCAACCACATGGTCGAGCACAACCACATCCCCGACCTCGTGCAGGAGATCCTGCGCGGCAAGGCGCTGGCGACCCTGGTCGAGGCGGCCGTGGTCAAGGACGCCTCCGGCAACGTGGTGGACCTGAAGAACCTGCGCCCCGACGGCTCCATCGGCGAGCCCGCCGACGAGAGCGACGAGGCGGCCGTCGAGCAGCCTGCCGACGACTCGGCCGACGAGGCGAAGGACGACGCGGAGAAGCCCGCCGACGCCTGATCCTCCCAGCGACACGACAGCGCCCTCCCGGTTCGCCGGGAGGGCGCTTCGCGTTGGTGCGCCCGGCGCGGGCGGGGACGAAATCCGCTGTCGGCGAACAGTGGGGGATAGACCGTGGAACTGTCCGGTCCACGGGCTAGGGTCGCAGCGTGACCCAGAACTCGAGCCCCTCGTACGACCACCAGATGGGCGGTGGCGGCGGCATCAACGTCCTCGACGACCACATCTACCAGCGTCTGCTCCGCGAGCGCATCGTGTTCCTCGGTTCCGAGGTCCGCGACCAGAACGCCAACGCGATCTGCGCCCAGCTGCTGCTGCTGTCGGCGGAGGATCCCGAGGCCGACATCTTCTTGCACATCAACAGCCCCGGCGGCTCCGTCGACGCCGGCATGGCGATCTACGACACGATGAACTACATCCCCAACGACGTCGCGACCGTCGGCATGGGCCTGGCCGCGTCGATGGGGCAGTTCCTGCTCTGCGCCGGCACCAAGGGCAAGCGCTACGCGCTGCCGCACGCCCGGATCATGATGCACCAGCCCTCCTCGGGCATGGGCGGCTCCGCCTCCGACATCAAGATCCAGGCCCAGCAGTCGCTGCACATCAAGAAGGTGCTGCTCCAGCTGATCTCCGAGCACACCGGCCAGAGCGTCGAGCAGGTCGAGGCCGATGCCGACCGCGACCGCTGGTTCACCGCCCAGGAGGCGCTCGAGTACGGCCTGGTCGACAAGGTCGTCAAGAGCGCCCGCGAAGCCGCCGACGACGGCCGCCCGGCCCACACGAAGGACTGACGAGATGTCCCAGATGCCCCAGGGCGCACACAGCCCCGAGCTGAGCCCGTCGATGAACTACTACATCCCGCAGTGGGAGGAGCGCACGTCCTACGGCGTGCGTCGCATCGACCCCTACGCCAAGCTGTTCGAGGACCGCATCATCTACCTCGGCACGCCGATCTCCGACGACGTCGCCAACGCCGTCATCGCCCAGCTGCTGTGCCTGCAGTCGATGAACCCCGACCAGGACATCAGCATCTACATCAACAGCCCCGGTGGCTCCTTCACCGCGCTGACCGCCATCTACGACACGATCGGGTTCATCAAGCCCGACGTGCAGACGGTGTGCATCGGCCAGGCCGCCTCCGCGGCCGCGGTGCTGCTGGCCGCCGGCGCCCCCGGCAAGCGCCTGGCGCTGCCGAACAGCCGGATCCTCATCCACCAGCCCTACACCGAGGGCACGTTCGGCCAGACCTCCGACATCGAGATCCAGGCCAACGAGATCCTGCGCATGCGCGAGCTGCTGGAGTCGATGCTCGCCAAGCACAGCGGCCGGCCGATCGAGGAGGTCAGCCGCGACATCGAGCGCGACAAGATCCTCACCGCTGACGCGGCCGTCGAGTACGGGCTGATCGACTCGGTGCTCGAGTCGCTCAAGACCAGCCCGGTCCTCACCGCTCCCTGATCACCCACCAGGTCGGTACGCCGTGTCCGGGTCCCTCGCGGGGCCCGGCACGGGGTACCGTCGTCGAAGTTTCGCTCGCGTTGAGGAGGATGACCGTCCGTGGCACGTATCGGTGACGGTGGCGACCTGTTGAAGTGTTCCTTCTGCGGGAAGAGCCAGAAGCAGGTCAAGAAGCTGATCGCGGGCCCCGGGGTCTACATCTGCGACGAGTGCATCGATCTGTGCAACGAGATCATCGAGGAGGAGCTGAGCGAGGGCGCCGAGGTCAGCCTCGAGGAGCTGCCCAAGCCCCACGAGATCTTCGAGTTCCTCAACTCCTACGTGATCGGCCAGGAGCAGGCGAAGAAGTCGCTCGCCGTGGCCGTCTACAACCACTACAAGCGCGTCCAGGCCGGTCTCCAGCCCGCCTCGGGCAAGCACAGCAAGGAAGAGGCCGTCGAGGTCGCGAAGTCCAACATCCTCGTGGTGGGACCGACCGGCTGCGGCAAGACCTACCTCGCCCAGACGCTGGCGCGCATGCTCAACGTCCCGTTCGCCATCGCGGACGCCACGGCGCTGACCGAGGCGGGCTACGTCGGCGAGGACGTCGAGAACATCCTGCTCAAGCTGATCCAGGCCGCCGACTACGACGTCAAGAAGGCCGAGACCGGGATCATCTACATCGACGAGATCGACAAGGTCGCCCGCAAGGCGGAGAACCCCTCGATCACGCGCGACGTCTCCGGTGAGGGCGTGCAGCAGGCGCTGCTGAAGATCATCGAGGGCACCACGGCCTCGGTGCCGCCGCAGGGCGGGCGCAAGCACCCGCACCAGGAGTTCATCCAGATCGACACGACGAACATCTTGTTCATCGTGGGCGGCGCGTTCGCCGGGCTCGAGAACATCATCGAGCAGCGGGTCGGCAAGAAGACCCTCGGCTTCACCGCGGAGGTCCGCGGCGAGGCCCAGCGCGACTCCGACGACCTGCTGGCGCTGGTGCGTCCCGAGGACCTCACCAAGTTCGGCCTGATCCCCGAGTTCATCGGGCGCCTGCCGCTGATCGCGAGCGTCACCAAGCTCGACCAGGCAGCGCTGGTGCAGATCCTCACCGAGCCCCGCAACGCGCTGGTGAAGCAGTACCAGAAGCTCTTCGAGCTCGACGGCGTCGAGCTGGAGTTCACCGACGACGCGATCGCCTCCATCGCCGACAAGGCCATGGAGCGCGGCACCGGCGCGCGCGGGCTGCGCGCGATCATCGAGGAGGTCCTCCTCCAGGTGATGTACGACGTGCCCTCGCGCGGCGACGTCGCGAAGGTCGTCGTGACCGGCGAGGTCGTCTCCGGCGCGGAGGCGCCCACCCTGGTGCCGCGCGCGGCGGAGAAGAAGAAGAAGTCCGCCTGAGCCTGTCCGGGCTGCACGCGCGCCGTCGCGGCAGCGGACACAGCAAGGGCCGCGGCCGGCACTAGGACGCCCAGGCGTCCGTGCCGACCGCGGCCCTCAGCGGCTGCGGTGCGGGGGCGGGGTCAGCCCTGCTCCTCCACGGGCGCGAGCTCGGCGGTGACGTCCAGCTCGCTCGCCTCGGCCGACTCGGTGAACACCAGCTCGCCGGTGATCTTGCCGGTCTTGCGCAGGTCCTCGGTCGCCAGCGCCGCGGCCCGGACGAGCTCGGCCGGTCCGGTGACCTCAACGCGCGAGAGCTGCGCGCGCATCGAGACCTTGGCCTGGGACTTGGCGCCGCGGATGCCGGCGAGCACCGAGGCGACCGCGTCGACGGTGGCCGGGTCGGCGGCGGCCGCGGCACCCAGGTCGAGCTCGGTCGGCCAGGAGGCGAGGTGCACGGAGCCCTCGCGCCACCACGACCAGACCTCCTCGGTCACGTAGGGCAGGAACGGCGCGAGCAGCCGGAGCTGGACCTCGAGGGCGATCGCCAAGGTGGCCTTGGCCGACGCGGTGGCCGCGCCGCCGTCCTCGGCGTACGCCCGCTCCTTGACCAGCTCCAGGTAGTCGTCGCAGAACTCCCAGAAGAACTTCTCCACGGCCTCGAGGGCGGTGGTGTAGTCGTAGGCGTCGAAGGCCTCGGTGGCCTTGCGGATCACCAGCGCGAGGCGGCCCAGGAGTGCGCAGTCGAGCGGCTCGGAGACCTCGAAGGCGTTCAGCGAGGTGGCGCCCACGCCGCCGATGACGAACTTCGAGGCGTTGAGGACCTTCATCGCCAGCCGGCGTCCGACCTTCATCTGGCTCTCGTCGAACGGCGAGTCCAGGCCGGGGCGCGACATCGCCGCGCGCCAGCGCACCGCGTCGGCGCCGAACTTGTCGAGGATCTCGGTCGGGACCACCACGTTGCCCTTGGACTTCGACATCTTCTTGCGGTCGGGGTCGACGACGAAGCCGGAGATCAGCGCGTGGCTCCACGGGGTGACGCCGTGCTCGAAGTGCGCGCGCACCACGCGGGAGAACAGCCAGGTGCGGATGATGTCGTGGGCCTGGGTGGCCAGGTCCATCGGGAAGACCCGCTGGAACAGGTCGTCGTCGGACCCCCAGCCGCCGGCGATCTGCGGGGTGAGCGAGGAGGTCGCCCAGGTGTCCATGACGTCGGGGTCGCCGATGAAGCCGCCGGGCTTGCCGCGCTGCTCGGGGTCGTAGCCGCGCGGGGCGTCGGTCGAGGGGTCCACCGGCAGCTCGGCCTCGGTGGGCAGCAGCGGGTGGGCGTAGTCGGGCTCGCCCTCGGCGTCGAGGGGGTACCAGACCGGGAACGGGATGCCGAAGAACCGCTGGCGCGAGATCAGCCAGTCGCCGTTGAGGCCGCCGACCCAGTTGTCGTAGCGGTGCTTCATGTAGCCGGGGACCCAGGTGATGTCGTTGCCGCGGTCGACCAGCTCGGTGCGCAGCGCGGTGTCGCGGCCACCGTTGCGGATGTACCACTGGCGGGTGGCGACGATCTCGAGCGGCTTGTCGCCCTTCTCGTAGAAGTTCGTCATCCGCTGCGTCGGCTTCGGCTCGCCGTCCAGGTCGCCGGACTCGCGCAGCTTGGCCACCATCGCCTCGCGGGCGCTGAAGGCGGTCTTGCCGGCCAGGTCGGCGTACGCCGCGGCGGCCGGCTCGTGGGCGAGCCACTCCGGGGTCTCGCGCAGCAGGCGACCGTCGCGGCCCATCACGGTGCGGACCGGCAGCTGCAGCTCGCGCCACCACTGCACGTCGGTGAGGTCGCCGAAGGTGCAGCACATCGCGATGCCGGCGCCCTTGTCCATCTCGGCGGCCGGGTGGGCCAGCACGGGGATCTCCACGCCGAACACCGGGCTGGTGACGGTGGTGCCGAACAGGGCGGCGTACCGCTCGTCGTCGGGGTGCGCGATCAGCGCGACCACGGCCGGGATCAGCTCGGGGCGGGTGGTCTCGATGTGGATCGGCTCGCCGTCGGGGCGGTGGAACGCGACGCGGTGGTAGGCGCCGGCGTACTCACGGGCCTCGAGCTCGGCCTGGGCGACGGCGGTCTGGAAGGTGACGTCCCAGAGGGTCGGCGCCTCCTGGAGGTAGGCCTCGCCGCGGGCGAAGTTGCGCAGGAACGCGCGCTGGCTGGCGGTCTGCGCCTTCGGGCCGATCGTCGTGTAGTGCTGCTTCCAGTCCACCGACAGGCCGAGGGTGCGCCACAGCGACTCGAAGACCTGCTCGTCCTCGACGACGAGGCGCTCGCAGAGCTCGACGAAGTTGGGCCGGCTGATCGGCACCTGGCGCTTGGGGTCCGGCTTGGCCGGCGGGGTGAAGTCGGGGTCGTAGGGCAGCGAGGGGTCGCACCGCACGCCGAAGTAGTTCTGCACCCGGCGCTCGGTGGGCAGGCCGTTGTCGTCCCAGCCCATCGGGTAGAAGACGGTCTTGCCCTGCATACGCTGGTAGCGCGCGATCAGGTCGGTGTGGGTGTAGGAGAAGACGTGGCCCACGTGCAGGCTGCCGCTGACCGTGGGCGGCGGGGTGTCGATGGAGTAGACGTTGCTGCGGGGCTGGGTGCGGTCGAAGGCGTAGGTGTCCTGCTCCTTCCACCGCTGCGACCACCGGCCCTCGAGGCCCTCCAGCGCAGGCTTCTCCGGTACGACGACCGCGCGAGGAGCGCTGGTCGTGTCAGGGGCCTGGTCGTGCGGGGTCTCGGTCATGGACGAAATCCTAGAGCGAGCGACCTCACCTGCGAAAACCGGTTGCCGCGGGGGTCGCCGGCGGTCAAGGTCTGGGTCCATGAGCGAGGAACCGCCGGTCACGTCCGTCGGCGACCCGGGGGCGCCGGTCGTCGAGCTCTTCGAGGACCCCGCGGCGTTCCTGGCCGTCGCGGAGCACGTCCTCGGCGCCGATCCGGTGCTCACGACGGTGATGGCCACGGTGACCCGGCGCGCGGTCGAGCACGGCGGCGTCGTCTCCTCCGGACCGGTGTGGTGGGCGGCGGTCCGGGCGTCCCCGGGAGAGGGGGCGCCGGTCATCGGGGTGGCGATGCGGACCCTGCCGGTCCCGCCGTACTGGCTCTACGTGCTGCCGATGCCGCCCGAGGCGGCGCGCGCGCTCGCCCGGGCGCTGCACGCCCGTGGCGAGGAGGTCACGGCCGTCAACGGCGCCGCCCCCGCGGCCCGTGACCTGGCCGAGGAGCTCGCCCGGCTGAACGGCGGGGTGGTGCGGGTCGAGGAGCACGTGCGGCTGCACCTGCTCGGCGACCTCCTCGAGCCCGCGCCGGTGCCGGGCCGGCTGCGCGTGGCCGACCAGCGCGACCTCGCGCTGGCGCTGGAATGGTTCGCGGCCTTCGAGGGCGACGCGGCACGCCAGGCCGGGCGCGAGCCGCAGCCGACCCCGCCGGAGCTGATCGACGTGGACGCGATGCGCCAGCGGATCGCGCAGGGCCGGGTGTGGCTGTGGGAGGACGAGCAGGGTCGGGTGGTGCACCTGAGCGCCGCCAACCCGCCGGCGTTCGGCGTCGCCCGGGTCGGTCCGGTGTACACGCCGGCCGAGCAGCGCGGCCGGGGCTGGGCGAGCAACGCGGTCGCCGAGGTCGCGCGGATGCTGCGCGCACAGGGCCACGAGGTGTGCCTGTTCACCGACCAGGCCAACCCGACGTCGAACAGGATCTACGCCGCGCTCGGGTTCCGCCCGGTCGTCGACATGGAGAACCTGCGCATCGAACGTCAGCCGCGGTAGGGCTTGGCCGACCCCTCCGCGATCCCCTTGCGGATCTTCTTCTCCACCATCGCCGCGACCCGGTTGGGCAGCCGGGGCACCGGTGCGTCGCTGAACCAGTCGGCCTCGAACCAGCCGCGCTCGTGCCAGTACGCCGCGTCGACCGGGCCCTCCTCGCGCCCGCCCTCGACCAGCAGCCGGGCGACCCGGAAGCCGATCAGGTCGGCGGTGCTCGGCTTCGGCTCGACCGGGTTGGTCGCCGCCTCGCGCAACGTGCCGGCCAGGTCCTCGAGCGCGGCGTCCACCTTCGCCCGGTAGGGCGCCTTGGCCAGTCCGGGGCCGTTGACGCCGAGCTGGCCGACGGTGTGGAAGCCCCAGCGGCGCACCGCGGTCTGCAGGTAGCCCAGGGCGGCGTCGTGGCCCGCGCCCGCGGCGGTGGACAGCAGGGCGGCCGGCTTGCCGACGTACGCCGGGCGGTGGATGAGGTAGGCGAAGTGGTCGACGAAGCGCTTCATCGTCGCCGAGACGTGGAAGGAGTGCACCGGGGTCGCGAAGAGCACCAGGTCGGCGTCGTCCATCACCGCCCGCGCGGGCGCCGCGCGGTCGTAGGAGGGGCAGGCCTGCTCGCCCTCGGTCATGCAGGCCAGGCACGCCGGGCAGCTCGGGCCGAGCGCGAGGTCGTCGGTGGCCACGGCGCCCACCTCGACCGGCCCGTGGCCGCGCATCCGCTCGACCAGCTCCTCGACCATGCGGCCGGTGGTCCCCGCCGTGCCGTGCCCCGTCCCCATCACCACGCCCAGGCGCATGCCGGACTCCTCTCGTCGAGGAGTTGTATATCGTATAAATGCGTGCGCGGAGGGCGGCGCCTCACCAGGCCAGGACCGCCTTGACCACCCGGCCGGCGTGCAGGTCGGCGACCGCGCGGTTGATGTCGGCGAACGGGTAGGTCGTGACCAGGTGGTCGAGGTCGAAGCGTCCGGCCTCGCGCATCGCGATCAGGCGCGGCACCATCTCCAGTGGGTCGGAGTCGCCCTCGACCGACGCGGTGAGCGTCTTGCCGCCCTGGAGCAGGTCGACGGCGTCCACGGCGTACTCCTCGGCGCCGAGGCCGAGCGCGACGAGGGTGCCGCGCGGGCCGAGGGCCTGCATCGCCTCGCGGACCACCGCGGGCGCGGCCGTGGTGTCGATGGCGTACCGCGCGCCGCCGCCGGTCAGCTCACGCAGCCGGTCCACGAGCGGCGTGCCGTCGAGGGACGCGGGGTCGAGGGGTGTCGCGCCGAGCGCCGCGGCCGCCTCGAGGCGCGAGGGGAGGAGGTCGACGGCGACCACGGTGCCGACGCCCTCGGCGACCGCGGCGGCGATCGCGGCCAGCCCGACCGCGCCGGCGCCGTGCACGACCAGGCTGTCCTCGGGGGTGGGGCGCAGCACGTTGAGCACGGTGCCGGCGCCGGTCTGGAAGGCGCAGCCGTACGGCGCCAGCAGGGCGAGGTCGAGCGCGGGGTCCACGACCACGCAGTTGTCCTGATGGGCGATCGCGTGCCGGGCGAAGGAGGACTGGCCGAAGAACGAGCCGAGCACGGGCTGCCCGTCGCGGTGGTGGGTGGTCGAGCCGTCCGGGCGGAAGCCCAGGTAGTTGAGCACCAGCGTCTGCTCGCAGTGCCCGACGTGGCCGGCGCGGCAGGCCGGGCAGGTGCGGCACGAGCGCAGGCTGAGCACCACGTGGTCGCCGACCGCGATGCCGCTGACGTCGGCGCCCACCCGCTCCACGACACCGGTGCCCTCGTGGCCGAAGACGTTGGGGAACATCTCCGCCGGCAGCATGGTGCGCATCGTGATGTCGGTGTGACACAGGCCGGTGGCGACGATGCGGACCAGCACCTCCTCGGGCCGGGGGTCGTCCAGCTCGACCTCGGTGAGGGTGAAGTCCTGGCCGGGAGACTCGACGAGCGCGACGGTGGTCTGCATGGCCGACAACCTAGAACGCGTTCTCGTTGTTGTCGCGTGGCCGCGCCGGAACCGGCGCAGCGGCCGGGTCGGAGGCCGCGCCGCGGGGCAGCGCGGTCGGGGAGCCTAGACTCGTGCCGCGATGAGCCAGACCCCCGATGCCCCCGACGGGCCACGTTTCGCCCAGACCTTCGACGAGGTCGAGGACGCCCTGCTGTCCCGGTGGCCCGAGACCCGGCTCGAGCCCTCGCTCGACCGGATCCGCGCCTTCGTCGACCTGCTCGGCGACCCCCAGCACACCTACCCGGTCATCCACCTGACCGGCACCAACGGCAAGACCTCCACCTCCCGGATGATCGATGCGCTGCTGCGCGCGCTCGACCTGCGCACCGGCCGGTTCACCAGCCCGCACGTGGAGAAGATGAGCGAGCGGATCAGCATCGACGGCGAGCCGCTGGCCGACGAGGACTTCGTGCGCGCCTTCAACGACGTCGCGCCGTACACCCACCTGGTCGACGCGGCCAGCGAGCACCCGCTGTCGTTCTTCGAGGTGGTGGTCGCGATGGCCTTCGCCGCCTTCTCCGACGCCCCGGTCGAGGCCGCGGTCGTCGAGGTCGGGATGGGCGGGTCGTGGGACGCCACCAACGTCGCCGACGCCGCGGTCGCGGTCGTGCTGCCGATCGCGCTGGACCACGCCCGCTACCTCGGTGACACGCCCGCCGAGATCGCTGTCGAGAAGGCCGGGATCATCAAGCCCGGCTCCACGGTCGTGATCGCCGAGCAGCAGCCCGACGTCGCCGTCGTGCTGCTGGCGCGCGCCGAGGAGGTCGGCGCGAGCGTCGCCCGTGAGGGTATGGAGTTCGGCGTCGTCCACCGGGCCCCGGCCGTGGGTGGCCAGCTGGTGTCGCTGCAGGGCCTGCGCGGGCGCTACGAGGACCTGTTCCTCCCGCTGCACGGCGCCCACCAGGCGCAGAACGCCGCCGTGGCGCTGGCCGCCGTGGAGGCCTTCATTGGCGGCGAGGAGCCGCTGGCCGACGACGTCGTACGCCGCGCGTTCGCCGAGGTGACCTCCCCGGGCCGCCTCGAGGTCGTGCGCCGCTCGCCGACGATCATCCTGGACGCCGCCCACAACCCGCACGGCGCGGAGGCACTGGGTGCCGCGCTGGAGGACTCCTTCGCCTTCGACCCGCTGATCGGCGTGGTCGGCGTGATGGGGGACAAGGACGCCGAGGGCCTGCTCGCTGCCCTGGAGCCGCGCCTGGCCCACGTCGTGTGCACGCGTGCGTCCACCGACCGCGCCACCGATCCCGAGGTGCTCGGCGAGATCGCGCGGGAGATCTTCGGCGAGGACCGGGTCTCGGTGGTGCCGCGGCTCGCCGACGCCCTCGACGTCGCCGCCGGCCTGGCCGAGTCCGGCGAGGGGCAGCGCTCCTCGGTCGGCACCGGAGCGGTGCTGGTCACCGGGTCGGTCATCACCGTGGGCGAGGCCCGCACCCTGCTGGGAGGACCCAAGTGAGCGACGAGACGTCGGTGAACCCCGAGCGGACCCGGTCCCCGCGCCGCGGCATGTGCGCGGCGATCCTGGGCCTGGAGGCGGTGGTCCTCGGCCTGACCACGCCGGTGATGGTGGCGGTCTCCGACGTCGACGTGGCCACGGCCCTGGCGGTCGGCATCGGCCTGACGGTGGTGTGCCTGCTGCTCGCCGGCATGCTGCGCCGGGAGTGGGCCTACGCCGCGGGCTGGGTCGTCCAGGTCGTGGCGATCGCGCTGGGCTTCGTGGTCCCGATGATGTTCCTGCTCGGCGCGATCTTCGCGCTGCTGTGGGGCACCGCCTACTTCCTCGGCAAGCGCATCGAGACCGAGCGCGCCGCCGCCTGGGCCGCCTGGGACGCCCAGCAGGCCGCGCACCCGGACCGGGACAGCTGACCTCTCGCCGAGTCGGCGCCAATGGTTGCGCGAGTCGGCGCCAATGGCGCTCAGTCGCGCAGTGCTCGGACCAGGACGGCGAGCGCGTGGTCGAGCTGCCGGTCGTCCACGGAGCCGCCGAACCCGACGACCAGGCCGTGCCGGACGTGGGTGCGGCACTGGTCGGCCAGCAGCGGTACGTCGTAGCCGGCCGAGCGGGCAGCGGCGTGCGCGGCCAGCGCCTGCTCGCGCGGCATCAGGAACGTCGCGTACATCCCCGCGACCGGCCCGGTCAGCTCGCCGTACGGCGCGAGCGCGCCGACCACCCGTGCCGCGCGGTCGGCGTACACCCGGCGCGCGGAGCGGACCACCTTGTCGACGTAGCCGTCGCGCAGCAGGGCGAGCAGCGCGCGCTGCACCGGCCACGGCGGTGAGTCGTGGGTGACCGCGCGCTCGCGCTCGACGTGCTCGCGGATCGCCGCCGGCGCGACCAGCCAGCCCAGCCGCATGCTCGGCGCGACCGACTTGCTGGCGGTGCCGAGGTAGACGACCCGCTCGCGGTCGAGCCCGGCGAGCGCGGGCACCGGTGCCACGTCGTAGCGCAGCTCGGAGTCGTAGTCGTCCTCGATCACGACCGCGCCGGCCCGGCGGGCGCTCGCCAGCAGCGCCACCCGGTGGGCGGCCGGCATCGTGCGCCCGAGCGGGTGCTGGTGCGCGGGGGTGACGTACGCCGCGACGGCACCGGCGAGGTCGGGCACCTCCAGCGCGGGCACGTCGCGGACCACGCGCCCGGTCGCGGCCACGGTCGCGGCGGCCGCGCGGTAGCCGGGGTCCTCCACTGCGACCGGCCCCGGCGGCAGAGCGCCCAGCGTGTGACGCAGCCCCTCGCTGGTGCCGGCGGTCAGCAGCACCTCGTCGGGGTCGCAGACGACGCCCCGCACGTGCGCCAGCCGCTCGGCCAGCGCGACGCGCAGCTCCCGCAGACCGCGCGGGTCGTCGTACCCGGCCGGCGGGCGCGCGGTGGAGACCTCGCGCCAGGCGCGGCGCCACAGCGCGGCGTGGCGGGGGTCGATCCACGGCGTCCCGGTGCTCAGCCGGAGCAGGCCCGGCGCGGGCGCAGCGGTACGACGCGTGGTCGGCGCCGCGGCGAGCGGCGGCGCGGCGGACACGAAGGTCCCGGACCCGTGGCGCCCCTCCAGCCACCCCTCGGCGACCAGCTGCGCGTAGGCCTGCTCGGTCACCGACCGCGCGACGCCGAGGTCGGAGGCGAGTGCGCGGCTGCTCGGCAGGCGGGTGCCGGCCGCCAGGCTCGCGGACGTGATCTGCGCGCGCACCTGGTCGGCGAGCTGGGTGCCGAGAGGTCGGGCGCCGCTGCGGTCCAGCGTGACCGGGAGGGCGGGGGAGCGCATGGAGTGTCCTGTCGTTCTGGCCTCGGATTGGCCCCTGACGACAGGCCACTGAGGTCCGACGATAGACCCATGACCCTCCCGCTCTCACCCACCGCACGCACGACCGTCGTCCGCGGCCGGCACCGCGCCGTCTCCGAGCGCGCCGAACTCCACGCCTTCCTCGCCGACGGCCTCCTCGCCCACGTGGGCGTCGTGGTCGGCGACGGCGCCGCCGCGCACCCCGTCGTACTCCCGACGGCGTACGCCGTGGACCCCGACGGCCCGGACGAGGGCGGCACCCTCTACCTCCACGGCTCGGTCGCCGCCCGCTGGCTGCGCGCCGCGATCGGGGCGACCGTCTGCGTCACGGTCACCGAGGTGGACGGCGTGGTCACCGCCCGCTCGGCCTTCCACCACTCGATGAACTACCGCTCCGCGGTGGTGATCGGCGTCGCCCGGGAGGTGCTCGACGCCCACGAGCGCGACCGCGCCCTGGACGCGATGGTGGACCACCTCGTCCCCGGCCGCGCCGCCACCCTGCGCCCCAGCACCCGCAAGGAGCTCGCCGCGACACTGGTCCTCGCCGTACCCCTCGTGGAGGCGTCGATGAAGGCCCGCGCCGGCGGCCCCGTCGACGACCCCGAGGACATCGCCGCGGGCACCTGGGGCGGGCACCTCCCGGTACGCCGGGTCTGGGACGCGCCGGTGCCGGACGCCGACGCCCGCGGGGAGGCGCCGGCCGACGTGCGGGCCCGGGTCGCGCCCACGCATGCGTGACGCGCCGGGGCATCGCGGGCAGGGGGATAGGCTGAGCCCATGACGCAGCGCACACTGGTCCTCCTCAAGCCCGACACCGTCAGCCGTGGCCTGGTCGGCGAGGTGCTGACCCGCTACGAGGACAAGGGCCTCTCGATCGTCGCGATGGAGATGCGCCAGATCGACGCCGACGTCTCTGACCAGCACTACGCCGAGCACGTCGAGCGCGACTTCTACCCGGCGCTGCGCGAGTTCGTGACCAGCGGCCCGCTCGTCTCCCTCGTGCTCGAGGGCGAGGACGCCATCGAGGTCGTCCGCGCGCTCAACGGCGCCACCGACGGGCGCAAGGCCGCCCCCGGCACGATCCGCGGCGACTACTCGCTGTCCAACCGCGAGAACCTCGTGCACGGCTCGGACTCCCCGGAGTCGGCCGCGCGCGAGATCGGGATCTGGTTCCCGGGTCTCTGACCCCCGTCGTACGTCGGGCCGGTGCGCAGCGCGCACCGGCCCGATGCCATTTGTGCCGCCTCGGAGCGCGTGTCCTCCCGTTCCGGTGGGTCGCGGCTTCGTAGCCTGAAGGCTCTTCCCCACCAGCACCATCCGAAAGCGGCGGCACCCCATGGCGAACAGCTTCTTCGGCCGGGACATGGCAGTCGACCTCGGCACCGCCAACACCCTGGTCTACGTCCGCGGCAAGGGCGTCCTGCTCGATGAGCCCAGCGTCGTGGCGCTCAATGCCAGCACCGGCGAGATCCTCGCGGTCGGGCACGAGGCGAAGCGCATGATCGGTCGCACCCCCGACAACATCGCGGCCATCCGCCCGCTCAAGGACGGCGTCATCGCCGACTTCGAGGCGACCGAGCAGATGCTGCGCTTCTTCATCCAGCAGGTCCACAAGCGGCGCTACTTCGCCAAGCCCCGGATGGTCGTGTGCGTGCCGAGCGGCATCACCGCCGTCGAGCAGCGCGCGGTCAAGGAGGCCGGCTACCAGGCCGGCGCCCGCAAGGTCTACATCGTCGAGGAGCCGATGGCCGCGGCCATCGGCGCCGGGCTCCCGGTGCACCAGGCCACCGGCAACATGGTCGTCGACGTCGGCGGCGGCACCACCGAGGTCGCCGTCATCTCCCTGGGCGGCATCGTGACCAGCCTCAGCGTGCGCACCGCCGGCGACGACCTCGACGCCGCGATCGTGGCGTGGATGAAGAAGGAGTACTCCCTGATGCTCGGGGAGCGCACCGCCGAGGAGGTCAAGATGACCCTCGGCTCGGCCTTCCCGCTGCCCGACGAGCCCGAGGCCGAGATCCGCGGCCGCGACATGATCTCCGGTCTGCCGCGCACCGTCGTCGTCTCCAGCGCCGAGATCCGCCAGGCCCTCGAGGAGCCGTTGCACGCGATCGTCGACGCCGTGCGCGCGACCCTCGACCAGACCCCGCCCGAGCTCGCCGGCGACATCATGGACCGCGGCATCGTGCTCACCGGTGGCGGCGCGCTGCTGCGCGGACTCGACGAGCGGCTGCGCCACGAGACCGGCATGCCGGTGCACGTCGCGGAGGACCCGCTCAGCTCGGTCGCGCTCGGCGCCGGCAAGTGCGTCGAGGAGTTCGAGGCGCTGCAGCAGGTGCTGGTCTCGGAGCCGAGGCGGTTCTGATGGCGCTCGACCGGCTCGACCAGCTCCGGTCCCGGGAGCGCCGCTGGCGCAGCTCCGGTGACCTCGGCCGCCCCCGCGGTCCACGCCGCTCGGTGGCGGCAGCCCTCGTGCTCGCCAGCGTCTCGCTGATGACGCTCGACCAGCAGACCGACCCCGTGATCGAGCCGGCGCGCCGCGCGCTCGGCGAGGTGATCGGCCCGGTCGAGGTCGGCGCGTCCGCGGTGCTGCGTCCCTTCGTCTCCCTGCCCGGCTGGTTCCGCACCCACGGCGACCTGCGCGGCGAGATCGACACCCTCGAGGCCGAGAACGCGCGCCTGCGCGGGGAGGTCAGCACCTCCGGCTACGACCGCAACCGTCTCGCCGAGTACGACGGCCTGACCCGGGCCGCCTCCGACCTGGGCTACACGCTGGTGCCCGCGCGGGTGGTCGCGCTCGGGCCCTCGCAGTCCTTCTCCTCCACGGTGATGATCGACGCCGGGTCCGAGGCCGGGCTGAGCGCCGACATGACGGTGATGAACAACGACGGCCTCGTCGGGCGGGTGCTGCGGGTGACCCGGACGACCGCGACCGTGCTGCTGGCCATCGACCCCGAGTCGGTCGTCGGCGGCCGGATCGGCTCCAGCATGGAGATCGGCTTCCTGCACGGCCGCGGCGCCCTCGGCGACGACGCCCGCCTCGACCTCCAGCTGCTCGACCAGGCGCTCGTCCCGGGCCGCGGCGACGCCGTGGTGACGTGGGGCAGCCGCAACGGCGCGCCGTACGTCTCGGGCATCCCGGTCGGGGAGGTCACGGCGGTCTACTCCAACGTCCGCGACTCCTCCCAGCGTGCCGTGGTGCGCCCCTACGTCGACTTCGCCAGCCTCGACGTGGTCGGTGTCGTGGTGCCCTCGGGCGCCGACAGCGACCGGGCGTTGATCGAGGCCGAGGGAGGACTGCGATGAGCCTCCTCCGGGCCGCGGTCGCGCTCACCGGCGCGGTGCTCGCCCTGGTCCTGCAGACGACGTTCTTCTCCCACCTGTCCTGGTCCGGCGTGGTGCCCAACCTGTGCCTGCTGCTGGTCGTGGGCGTCGCGCTCGTGCGCGGCTCCGAGTTCGCGATGGTGCTCGGCTTCGTGGCCGGGCTGCTGCTCGACCTGGCCCCGCCCGCCGACCACCTCGCCGGCCGCTGGGCGCTCGCCCTGGTCGTCGTCGGGTACGTCGCGGGGCGGGTGCGCCAGGACGTGCGCCCCACCGCCGTGTCGGTGGTCGCCACCGTCGCGGCCTGCTCCTTCGTCGGCACCTCGGTCTTCGCGTTGACCGGATTGGTGCTGCGCGACCCCGTGCTCGGGGTCGGGGAGCTGTTGCAGGTGATCGGGATCGCGCTGGTGTGGGACGTGCTGCTCACCCCGTTCGTGCTGCCGCTGGTGATGGGCGCCTTCCGCCGCCTCCAGCCGGACCGGGTGCCCGCATGACGCGCCCGGTGGACGACGGAGGGGTGCGCTGATGGCGGCCTCCGCCGAGGGATCGCGGCGCAGCCGGCTGCGGCTGGTCGTGATCCAGGTGCTCGTGCTCTCCCTCTTCGCCACCCTGCTGGCGCGGCTGTACTACATCCAGGTGGTCAGCGGCGAGCAGTACACCGCCCAGGCCGCCTCGCAGTCGGTGCGCGAGATCGTCGTGCAGCCCCCGCGCGGGCTGATCGTCGATGCCCAGGGCCGCCCGTTGGTCACCAACCGCACCACCTGGGTGCTCTCCATCGACCGCACCGTCCTGGGCAAGCTCACCGAGCGCCAGCAGGACGTCCTGCTGGGCCGGGTCGCGGAGATCAGCGGCCTGCGGGTGCCCCAGGTGCGCAAGAAGCTCGTCACCTGCGGGGAGAGCGGCAGCATCCCCGGCGTGTGCTGGAACGGCTCGCCGTACCAGCCGGTGCCGGTCGCCACCGAGGTCCCCCAGGAGATCGCGCTGCGCGTGCTCGAGCAGCCGGAGGACTTCCCGGCGGTGCTCGCCGAGCAGCAGAGCGTGCGCAGCTACCCGCGCCCGCACGGCACCAACCTGGCCCACGTGCTCGGCTACCTCAGCCCGATCACCGAGGAGGAGTTCGACCTCGCCACCGCCGACGGCGATGAGTCCCTCAACGGTGCCTCCGTGGTCGGCCGGGCCGGGGTGGAGAAGCAGTACGACAAGTGGCTGCGCGGCATGCCCGGCTACCGCCGCGTCGCGGTGGACTCGATGGGCCGCGTGCTCGGGGACAGCGGCGAGGTCAACGCCGAGCCGGGCAACACCCTGGTCACCACGATCGATGCGAAGGTCCAGGGCGTGGTCGAGCGCGAGCTCGCCGAGACCCTCGCCAAGGCGCGCACCGAGGTCGACCCGGTCACCGGACGGCTCTACGAGGCCGACTCCGGCGCGGTCGTGGTGATGGAGGCCAAGACCGGACGGATCGTGTCGATGGCCAGCCAGCCGACGTACGACCCCGAGGTCTGGGTCGGCGGCATCACCAAGAAGCAGCTGGCCCGGCTCTACTCCGAGGCCGCGGGCACCCCGCTGCTCGGGCGCGCCACCCAGGGCCAGTTCGCGCCCGGCTCGACCTGGAAGCCGTTCATGACCGCCGGCGCGCTCACCAACGGCTACACCACCGACAGCCGGCTGAACTGCTCCTCGACCTTCCGGGTCGGCAACCGCGACTTCAAGAACTACGAGTCCGGGGCCTACGGCTACGTCGGCTTCGACAAGGCGCTCGAGGTCTCCTGCAACACCTTCTTCTACCGCATCGGCTTCGACTACTGGCAGCGCTTCGGCTCCGACGTCGACGACGTCGACGCCAAGGACCCGCTCGTGGAGGAGGCCCAGCACTTCGGCTTCGGCTCCGCCACCGGCATCGACCTGCCCGGCGAGGCATCCGGCCGGATCGCGGACCGGGAGTGGAAGCGCTCCTACTACGACTCGATGAAGGACTACTACTGCGGCATCGCCGACGCGCCGCAGGACGCCGACACCTCCGACTTCGTCTACAAGTTCGCCCGCGAGTTCTGCATCGAGGGCTACGCCTACCGCGCCGGGGACGCCGTGAACTTCTCCATCGGCCAGGGCGACACGATCGTCACCCCGCTCCAGCTCGCGCGTGCGTACGCCGCGCTGGCCAACGGCGGCACCCTGTGGGCGCCGCGCATCGGCCGGGCCATCGTCGACCCGTCCGGTGAGGTGGTCCGCGAGTTCGCGCCGCGCAAGAACGGCACCGTCGACCTGCCGAAGCGCGTCTTCGACTACATCGACAACGCCCTGACCGGGGTCAGCACCCGCGGCACGATGAGCTGGAAGCTGACCGGCTTCCCGCTCGAGGAGGTCCGGATCCGCGCCAAGACCGGTTCCGCCGAGGTCTACGGCAAGCAGTCGACCTCGTGGCTGGCGACCTACACCGAGGACTACGTCGTGGTGATGATGGTCAGCCAGGGCGGCACCGGCTCGGGGCGCAACGGCGACTCCGTGCGCCGCATCTATGAGGCGCTGTACGGCGTGCGGGACGGCGTCGTGAAGCCGGAGAAGGCGGCCATCCCGGGCAGCGTGCCGCCCAGCAGCCTGCCCACGTTCACCAAGGACGGCTCGATCCTGCCGCCCGCGACCCGCGCGTCGAGGAAGGACCAGCGGTGAGCACTCCACACCTCTCGGGGCACCGGCCCGGGTCCTTCCCGGGCTCCGGCTTCGGCTCCGGGTTTCGGGCACCACGCATCGACTGGGTGCTGATGGTGGCGGTGCTCGCCCTGGTCGGGCTCGGCACCCTGCTGGTCTGGTCGGCGACGTCCTCGCGCGACGTGCTCACCGGCGGTGACTCCACGGCGTACCTGCGCAAGCACCTGGTCAACGTCGCGATCGGGCTGGTGCTGATGCTGCTGGTGACGGCGGTCGAGCACCGCTGGGTGCGGATGCTCGCGCCGTTGGTCTACCTCGCCTCGGTCATCGGCCTGGTGCTGGTGCTGGTGATGGGCTCCACGATCAACGGCTCGCGGTCCTGGCTGGTGATCGGCGGCATGTCGATCCAGCCCTCGGAGTTCGCCAAGCTCGCGGTGATCATCGGCATGGCGCTGGTGCTGGCCGAGCGGGCGGCGGGGCGCTGGCACGCCAACGTCGGCAGCGTCGACGTCGGGCTGATGCTCCTGGTCGCCGCGCTTCCGGCGGCGCTGATCATGCTCCAGCCCGACCTCGGCACGATGCTGGTGCTGACCGCGACCGTCTTCGGCATCCTCGCCACCTCCGGCGCGCCCCGTCGCTGGCTGGCCCTGCTGATCGGCGCCGGCGTCACGGTGGCGACCCTCGCGGTGCTCGGCGGCTTGCTGAAGGACTACCAGGTCGACCGGTTCATGGCGTTCACCAACCCCGACCTGGACCCCCGCGGCGCCGGCTACAACGTCGAGCAGGCCCGGATCGCGGTCGGCAACGGCGGGCTGTTCGGCCAGGGGCTCTTCGACGGCTCCCAGACCCGCGCCGGGTTCGTGCCCGAGCAGCACACCGACTTCATCTTCACCGTCGCGGGCGAGGAGCTCGGACTCCTCGGCGCCGGCCTGGTGGTGCTCCTGCTGGGCGTGGTGCTGTGGCGCGCGCTGAGCATCGCCTACCGCAGCGAGGACGTCTTCGGCCGGGTCGCGGCCGCCGGCATCGCGTGCTGGTTCGGCTTCCAGGCCTTCCAGAACATCGGCATGTGCCTGGGGATCATGCCGGTCACCGGCGTGCCGCTGCCGTTCGTCTCCTACGGCGGCAGCTCGATGTTCGCCGGGCTGCTCGCGGTGGGGCTGCTGCAGAACATCCACCTGCGCACCTCGACGCCTCCGCCGAGCCGCTACGTCATGCCGGCGCGCCCGGTGCGGGTGCTCGCCGGCCGCTGAGCCTGCTGCGGCCCGGGATCAGGGCCGGCGTCAGGGCCGGGGTCAGGGCTGGATCGACAGGAACAGGAACGCCGCGAGCAGCGCGAGGTGGACCACGCCCTGCTGGGCCTTGGCCCGTCCCTGGGCGACGGTGAGCACCGAGACCACGACGGTGATCGCGAGCAGGACCATCTGCACCGGCTCCAGGCCCAGCACCAGCGGCCCCTCGAGCCAGATGGAGGCGATCGCGATCGTCGGCACGGTCAGCCCGATCGAGGCCATCGCCGAGCCGTAGCCCAGGTTGAGGCTGATCTGCACCCGGTCACGCGCCGCGTTGCGGATCGCGGAGATCGACTCCGGGGCCAGCACCAGCAGCGCGATCACCACCCCGACCACTGCATACGGGAACCCCAGCGCCTGCACCGCGTCCTCGATGGTGGGGGAGAGCATCTTGGCCAGGCCGACGACGGCGACCAGGGACGCGAGCAGCAGCCCGACGCTCAACCAGGCCTCGCGGTCGGTCGGCGGGTCGGCGTGGGAGTCGCCGTCCTCGTCGAGCAGGCCGGTCATCTGGCCGTACTCATCGGAGCTCACCGGGATGAAGAAGTCGCGGTGCCGCACGGTCTGGGTGAACACGAAGCCGGCGTACAGCACGAGCGAGGCGGTGGCGGCGAAGGCGAGCTGGGAGGCGGAGAACTCCAGGCCCCGGCCCGAGGTGGTGAACGACGGCAGCACCATCGTCAGGGCGGCCAGCGTGATCACCGTGCTCAGCGCCGATCCGGTGCCGGAGGGGTTGAAGCTGACCAGGTGGTGCTTGAGCGCGCCGACGAGCAGCGAGATCCCGACGATGCCGTTGAGGGTGATCATCAGCGCGGCGAACACGGTGTCGCGGGCGTAGGTGCTGGCCCCGCTGCCGCCGCCGCTCATCAGCATCACGATCAGCCCGACCTCGATCACCGTGACCGCCACCGCGAGGATCAGCGAGCCGAACGGCTCACCCACCTTGTGGGCGACGACCTCGGCGTGGTGCACGGCCGCGATCACCGAGCTCACCAGCCCGCCGGCGATCAGCACGAGCACGAGCCAGTGTTCGTGTCGCGTCCAGGTGGCGAGGAGCAGGAGCATCGCCGCGACGGGGACGACCAGCGTCCATTGGAAGGGACCGCGGACGTCGGGAGTGGGCATCGTCGCTGATTCTAGAGAGTGCTCCGATGATGCTCCGCACCGCCGTCCACGAGGAATGGGAGGCCTCGGGGGCGGTTCCGTAGAGTAGGTGGGTCCCCGATCTGTGAGGTTCTCTGCATGCCCACCCCCGCATCCGTCTTCCCGCGCCTCGAGCCGCGGCTCGGCTCGGTCTCCAAGCCGATCCAGTACGTCGGCGGTGAGCTCAACTCCACGGTCAAGGAGTGGGACTGCGGCGCCTCCGCGACCGGCGAGGGCGAGACCGTCCGCTGGGCGCTGATGTATCCCGACGCCTACGAGGTCGGCCTGCCCAACCAGGGCGTGCAGATCCTCTACGAGGTGCTCAACGAGCGCGACTGGATCATCGCCGAGCGCACCTACGCCGTCTGGCCCGACATGGAGCAGGTGCTGCGCACCGGCGACGAGCACGGCCCGATCCCGCAGTTCACTGTCGACGCCCACCGCCCGGTGCGCGCCTTCGACATCTTCGGCCTGAGCTTCTCCACCGAGCTCGGCTACACCAACATGCTCAACGCCCTGGACCTCGCGCAGATCCCGCTGCACGCCGCGGACCGCGGCGAGGAGGACCCGATCGTCCTCGCCGGCGGGCACGCGGCGTTCAACCCCGAGCCGATCGCCGACTTCCTCGACGCCGCCGTCCTCGGCGACGGTGAGGAGGTCGTGCTGGCCATCTCCGAGGTCGTGCGCGAGTGGAAGGCCGAGGGCCGCCCCGGCGGCCGCGACGAGCTGCTGCGCCGGCTCGCGGTCAGCGGCGGCGTCTACGTGCCTCGTTTCTACGACGTGGCCTACGCCGCCGACGGCTCGATCGAGGCGATCGTGCCCAACCGCCCCGGCATCCCGTTCCGCGTCGCCAAGCACACGCTGATGGACCTCGACGCCTGGCCCTACCCGCGCAAGCCGCTGGTGCCGCTGGCCGAGACCGTCCACGAGCGGTTCAGCGTCGAGATCTTCCGCGGCTGCACCCGTGGCTGCCGCTTCTGCCAGGCCGGGATGATCACCCGCCCGGTGCGCGAGCGCTCGATCGAGACGATCGGCGAGATGGTCGAGAACGGCATCCGCAAGTCCGGCTTCGAGGAGGTCGGCCTGCTCTCGCTCTCCAGCGCCGACCACACCGAGATCGGCGAGGTCGCCAAGGGGCTCGCCGACCGTTACGAGGGCTCCAACGTCTCGCTGTCGCTGCCCTCGACGCGCGTGGACGCCTTCAACATCACCCTGGCCAACGAGTTCTCCCGCAACGGGCGCCGCTCCGGGCTCACCTTCGCCCCCGAGGGCGGCTCCGAGCGGATGCGCAAGGTCATCAACAAGATGGTGACCGAGGAGGACCTGATCCGCACGGTCGCCACGGCGTACTCCCACGGCTGGCGCCAGGTGAAGCTCTACTTCATGGTCGGGCTGCCGACCGAGACCGACGAGGACGTCCTGCAGGTCGCCGAGCTCGCCAAGAAGGTCATCGCCAAGGGCCGCGAGGTCTCCGGGCGCAACGACATCCGCTGCACGGTCTCGATCGGCGGCTTCGTGCCCAAGCCGCACACGCCGTTCCAGTGGGCCGCGCAGCTGGACCACGAGACCACCGACGAGCGGCTCAAGCGGCTGCGCGACACCGTGCGCGAGGACAAGAAGTTCGGTCGCGCGATCGGCTTCCGCTACCACGACGGCAAGCCCGGCGCGATCGAGGGACTGCTCTCGCGCGGTGACCGGCGCGTCGGCAAGGTGATCGAGGAGGTCTGGCGCGACGGCGGCCGCTTCGACGGCTGGAGCGAGCACTTCTCCTACGAGCGCTGGGTCGCCGCCTCCGAGCGGGCCCTGGCCGGCACCGGGGTGGACCTGGCCTGGTACACCACCCGCGAGCGTGGCTACGAGGAGGTCCTGCCGTGGGACCACCTCGACTCCGGCCTCGACAAGGACTGGCTGTGGGCCGACTGGGAGGACGCCCTCGCGGTGGCCGCCGGTGCCGACGTCGAGGTCGAGGACTGCCGCTGGACGCCGTGCTACGACTGCGGCGTGTGCCCGGAGATGGGCACCGAGATCCAGATCGGCCCCACCGGCCGCCAGCTGCTGCCGCTCTCGGTGGTCTGAGCCGCGCGCCGCGGCGCGCGAGCGAGCAACGGGCCCCGGGCCCTCACCTGCGTGAGGACCCGGGGCCCGTCTCGTCTGTCAGGGAGCTGCTCAGCGCAGCGGGCCGGTGAGCTTGTCGCCGTCCTCGTCGTACACGACGCAGGCGAGGGTGTCGCCGGCGTCGGGCTCGGCGTCGTCGGTGAGCCGCATCAGGGCGAGGCCGCTGTCGTCGGTGGGGGTCCAGAAGCCGGTCGCCTCCCCGCACCAGGTGTTGCCGGCGAGCGCGGAGCCGGCGTACTGCTCGGCCTGGTCGGCGCTGAGGGTCACCGTGCCCAGGACCTCGGCGTCGTGCTCGTCCTCGCAGGCGACGGTCTCGATCGAGGTGAACTCCTCGTCGTCGTCGGCGAGCCCCGGGGCGTTGAAGCAGTCACCGGTCTCCAGGTCGTTGACGTCCTCGGAGACCGCGACACCGATCGCGATCAGCGCGACGACGGCGATCGTGGCCAGGAGTGACACGCCGCTGACGGCGATCGCGCCGATGGCCAGGCCCTTGCCGTGGTTGCGACCGTCGCGTCCGCGGCGCAGCACGATCACGGCGAGCACGATCGAGATGATCGCGGGAAGGATCAGGCAGCCGAGGAACGCCAGCACCAGCGAGGTGATCGCCATGCCCTGCGGTGCGGACTCCTGGCGCGGTCCGCCGGGGAACGGCGCGCCGTAGGGCGACTGGCCGTAGGGCGCCTGGCCGTAGGGGGCCTGGCCGTAGGGATTCTGGTCGTACGGCGGGGGTCCGTCGGGCGCCTCGCCGTACGGCACCTGCGGGTAGGCCGGGGGCGTCGGCGACGAGGGGTTCGTCCCGTACGGGGCCTGCCCGTAGGGGGTCGGGGGCGGGGATCCCGGGGGCGGCCCGGACGGCGTGGGCTCGCCCGGTTCGGAGGGGCCGGGGTACGGCGGGGGCTGGGTCACCGGCCCTACGCTACTGAGCCGCCACCTCGACGCGTGGGAGCTGGTCCTCGACATGGGCGGGACGCGCGGCGTAGGCCGCCACCGCCGCGAGCGGCGCCAGCAGCGCGATCAGCACCAGCAGCGGCACCGTCCAGCCGTCGGTGAGGTCGTGCACCAGGCCGAAGCCGAACGGGCCGACGCCCGCGATCAGGTAGCCGACGGACTGGGTGAAGCCGGAGAGCGCGGCGGTGCCCGCGGGGGTCCGCGAGCGCAGTCCGATCAGGGTGAGGACGACCGGGAAGACGGAGGCGCCGGTGCCGACGAGCAGCGCGGCGGGGATCGCGAGGTCGTGGGGCGCGAGCAGCAGCGCGAGGTAGCCGGCCGGGTAGCTGACGATCACCGCGAGCACGAGCCGTGCCGGGTGGGCGGTGCTCGCGACCAGGCGCGGCAGCCACAGCGAGAGCGGGATCGAGACCGCCGCGACGACGCCGACCAGGAGGCCGGCGGCCGTGGGGGAGTACCCGGCGTCGCGCCACAGCGTGGGGAACCAGCCGAACACGACGTAGGCCTGGATCGACTG